>JBBSAT010000187.1:0-14966 GCA_038252025.1 Polyangiales bacterium
AGCGGTCGTGCTGCTCCTCGGCGCCGTCTGTGTGCTCGGCATCGTCGTCGCCTGGCTTGCGACGCGATGAGCGCGCCGCGCTCTCGAACGATGCTCTCCCGCGAGGCGTCGCGATGAAGAAGAAGCGGGCGGCGGACGACACCCAGGTCGACCTCGTTCCTTCGGGCGCGCACACGCTCCCTCGCGAGGCGAACGAGCGCGTCGGCTCCGTAGTCGCGGGCCGGTTCCGACTCGATGCCGTGCTCGGCGCCGGCGGGATGGGCGCCGTCTTCGATGGAATCGACGCCGAGACTGGTCAGCGCGTCGCGGTGAAGCTCCTCCACGATCGCTTCGCGGCCGACGACCAGCACGTCACGCGCTTCCTTCACGAGGCGCGCGTGATGCAGCGCATCGCGCACACCGGCATTCCCGTGATCGTCGCGTCTGGAAAGGACCACCTCGGTCGCGCCTACATCGCGCTCGAGCGTCTCGAAGGGAAGGACCTGTCCGACGTGCTCGAGGACGGGCCGCTCGACGCGAAGGAGGTGGTCGTCATCGGCCATCAGCTGCTCGCGATCCTCGCCGCCGTCCACGCGCACGGCGTGATTCACCGCGACGTGAAGCCCGAGAACATCTTCATCGGCACCGACGCGCACGACGCGACGCGGGTGAAGCTGCTCGACTTCGGGATCGCCAAGATCCAGGGCGCGCGTGCGCCGCGCGACGCCGTCCTCACGCTCGAAGGCGTTCGTCTCGGCACGCCGCACTTCATGAGCCCCGAGCAGTGGCGGGGCGAACAGCTCTCCGAGCGTTCCGACGTCTGGGCGGCCGGGGCGGTGCTGTTCACCGCGACGATGGGCTATCCGCCCTACGACGCCGAGGATCTCGGCGTGCTCAGCGGACAGATCACGACGACGGCGGCGCCCTCGCTCGCTGTGCTGCGTCCCGCGATCGGGCCTGCGTTCACGGACACCATCGACCGCGCCCTGAAGAATGACCCCAGGGCCCGCTACGCCAACGCGCGCGCGATGGCCGCAGCGCTCCACGAGGGCGGGATTCGCGTGGACGGGCTCGACTGGGACGAGTGAAGGGCTCCGCCGACGCGCGAGAGAACGCGCACGCCGCGCTTGATTCCTTTCTCCTGCCGGGCGATCTCTAGATCGTGGACACCTCGAAGCTCATCTACGACTGGAACACCATCGAGCGGCGTCAGCCGGTCGTGCTCAAGGGCCGCTTCGAGCTGCACGACGAGACGATGCGTGACGGCCTCCAGAACCCGTCGGTCACCGATCCCGGCGTCGAGGACAAGCTGGAGATCCTCCATCTCCTCGATGACGTCGGTGTGGACACGTGCGACGTCGGACTGCCTGGCGCGGGCAAGCGCGCGTACGACGACGTGCTCCGGCTCTGCCGAGAGATCGTCGACACGAAGATGCACATCCGACCGACGTGCGCAGGTCGCACGCTCGTTCAGGACATCGCGCCGATGGTCGAGATCGCCCAGAAGACGGGGCAGTCGATCGAGGTGATGACCTTCATCGGCTCTTCGCCCATCCGCCAGCTCGCAGAGGACTGGTCCGTCGAGCTCATCAAGAAGCGATCGCTCGATGCGATCCGGTTCGGCGTGAAGGAGGGGCTTCCCGTCAACTACGTCACCGAGGACACGACCCGTAGCGATCCGAAGGTCCTCTACGAGCTCTTCGCCTCCGCCATCGACGCGGGCGCGACGCGTCTCACGCTCTGCGACACGGTCGGGCACGTGACGCCGGACGGCGTGAAGAACCTGGTGAAGTGGACCCGCAGCGTGCTCAAGGCCCTCGGCGCCGATCACGTCGGGATCGACTGGCACGGGCACAACGACCGCGGGCTCGGCGTCGTGAACTCGATCTGGGCGGTGGAGCACGGAGCCGACCGGATCCACGGCGCGATCCTCGGCGTCGGTGAGCGCGTCGGAAACGCATCGCTCGACCAGATCCTCGTGAACCTGAAGCTCATCGGAGAGCTCGGGGATCGCGACGTCACCCAGCTCGGCAAGCTCTGCGACAAGGTGTCGAGCGCGCTCGGGATGCCGATCCCGATCAACTACCCGGTCATGGGCAAGGACGCGTTCCGAACCGGCACGGGCGTGCACGCCTCGGCGATCATCAAGGCCCTCGAGAAGGGCGACGTCGAGCTCGCCGACCGCGTCTACTCCGGCGTTCCGGCCGGGATGTTCGGGCGAGAGCAGAGCATCGAGATCGGGCCCATGAGCGGCACGAGCAACGTCTCGTTCTGGCTGAAGCACCACGGCGTGGAGGTCACGCCCGAGCGGGTTCAGGCGATCCTGGCCGAGGCCAAGAAGTCGAACCGCACGCTCACGGACGACGAGGTCCACCAGGCGGTCGGCTCGAGCGCTCCACGCTGACCTCGGCGCTCGTCGTCTCGGCGAGGAACTCGACGATCGCGCGCGTCACCTCCGCGTCGTTCATGATCATCGTGTGCATCGCGGGCACGACGCGATGATCGGCGTTCGGCAGGAAGGTCTCGTCGACCGCGACCACGCTGTCCGACATCGCGCCCTCGAACGGTAGCCAGCGGGCGCGCGGGCCGAGCGAGCCGGCGAAGACGAGCGTCGGTACGTTGGGCACCGGAAGGTCTGCGTAGAAGGCTGGATCCGCGAGGCGCTGTCCGGCGTCCCGGAAGAGCGCGTCGTACACCGGCAGACGATGGAACCGCTGCGCGAGTCGGGGGGATCGATTCGGAGGCGCCAGCATCACGAGCCTCTGGAGCCCCGGAGGAAGCGTCGGGCTCGCCATCCGCGCGATGACGTTTCCGAGCGAGTGCCCCACGATCGCGTACGGGCCCGCCGCGTGGCTCCGCACGTGCGCGACGAAGCGCGCGCCGATCTGAGCGAGGTCGTGCTGCGTCACTCGATACGCGAACTGAGACGTGCGCATTCCGGCACGCCTCAGGCGCCAGTCGAGGAGGGCGAGCGATGCCGGCGAACGACCCATGCCGTGGACGAGAAAGACCTGCACGGCTCAGCCGTCACGTACCATCGCCGGAGGGTCGATGCAGGCGCTCGTCTACCACTCGCTGGTCGTCTTCCTCCGGCTCGTCACGCGCTTCTTCTTTCGCACGATCGAGGTCGTCGGCCGCGACCACATTCCCAAGGTCGGCCCCGTGATCTTCGTCGGTAACCACCCGAATTCGCTGGTCGATCCGGTGATGATCACGACGACGTGCGGGCGTCCGGTCCACCTCGCCGCGCGCGACGGCCTGTTCGCCATGCCGCACCTCATGCCGATCCTGTGGGCGCTCGGCTCGGTGCCGATCAAGCGCCGCCAGGATCAGTCGGGCGACGCAAAGCAGGTCGACAACAACGAGGCGTTCCGCGCGCTCCACGCGGTGCTGGCTCGCGGGCGCGCGTTCGGGATCTTCCCCGAGGGCGTGACGTACACCGACTCCGAGCTGCAGCCGCTGAAGACGGGGGCCGCGCGCATCGCGCTCTCCGCGCGCGCCGAGGGCATTCCGCTCGTCATCGTGCCAGTAGGGCTCTCGTATCGGCAGCGCGATCGCTTCCGCGGTCGCGTCCTGGTGCAGTACGGGCGCCCGCTCGTGCTCGGGCCTGATGCGAAGGACACCCGCGAAGACGCCAAGGCGCTGACCGCGCAGATCGAGCTCGCGCTTCGGGCGCTCACGCTCAACGCGCCGGACTTCGACACGCTTCGCGTCCTCGACTGCATCCGCCGGATCTACGTCCCCGAAGAACGCGATCTCTCGCTCGCCGAAGAGGCCGAGATCACGCGGCGGCTCTTCGCGCACTACGAGGCCAAGCGCGACGTGAAAGAGGTGCAGGCGTTCTACACGGACGTGACGAGCTATCTGGCGCTTCTCGACGCGCTCGGCCTCTCGGACTGGGATCTGCGCAAGCCCGTCTCGCGCGTCGGCTGGGGGCTTCGCGTCGCGAGGCACATCGCGCTCCTGCTCCTCGAGGTTCCGCTCGCGCTTCCAGGGCTCATCCTCCACTTCCCGATCCTGTGGGTCGCGACGCGGGCGGGCGAGATGGTGATCTCGAGAGACGACGTTCGCGCGACGATGCGCATGATGATCGCGACCGTCGGCGTCCTCGTCTCGCAGGCCGCCGTCGGCATCGCGATCGTGGCGTTCGATCCGACGCTCCGAGGCGTGCTCCGAGCCGCCCTCGTGCTCGCGTTCTTCGCGCTCTCCGGGACGGCCGCGATCCGTGTCCTACAGAAACAGGCGATCGTCCGGCACGGCCTCCGCGTGCTGCTCCGGATCCTGGCGCTGCGCGGCGAGATCGATGCGCTGCGTCAGGAGCGGGACGCCCTCCATCGCCGGCTCGTCTCGATCGTCGAGGCGCACATCGATCCGTCCATCGATCGAATCGTCAAGGCGACCGAGCTTCGTTGATCGCGCTCAGCGGCCGTTCTTCAGCAGGCTCGCCTTCGCGGCCTTCATCTCGATCAGCGCGGCTTCGTCTGCGACCGGGTAATGCAGGTCCATGTCATCGAGCGTGTCGACGAGGATCTGCGCGACCGCCCGGCGCATGTAGCGCTTGTCGTCCGCCGGGATGGCGTACCAAGGCGCCCAGGGGCGTGACGTCGCGTTGAGCGCCTCCTGGTAGGAGCGCATGTACGAGTCCCAGTAGCCCTGCTCGCGCATGTCGCCGGCGCTGAACTTCCAGTTCGCTTCAGGGTCGTCGATGCGCGCGAGGAAGCGCTTGGTCTGCTCGCGCCGGCTGACGTTGAGCCAGAACTTGAGGATGGTCGTCCCGTTGCGCGCGAGGTGCCGCTCCATGTCCCGGATCGACTCGAAGCGTTCGCTCCAGAGCGACTTCGACGAAGGCTGATCGGGAAGGCGCTGCAGCTCGAGGAGCCGCGGGTGAGCGCGCACGACGAGGACCTCTTCGTAGTAGCTACGGTTGAAGATCCCGATCTGTCCGCGCTGCGGAAGCGCGACGTTCGTGCGCCAGAGGAAGTCGTGGTCGAGCTCGAGATCGCTCGGCTTCTTGAACGAGGTGACGGAGCAGCCCGCCGGGTTCACGCCCGTCATGACCGCTCGGATCGTCCCGTCTTTCCCGGCCGCGTCCATCGCCTGGAAGATGAGGAGCAGCGAGCGCCGATCGTTGGCCATCAACCGCGCTTGCAGCTTGCTGAGGCGCTTCACCAGACCGTCGAGCTCGGCGTCGTTCTTCGTGTCGTCCCGGAGCTGCTTCGGCGGTTCGGTCGGGGTCGACTTCACGCGAAAGCGCCCCACGAAGCCGACACGGTGCGGAGAGTCGGCCGAATGAAAGCGCTTCGCCATGCGGGTGACGCTACCAGATCGCGCCGCTCATCGAGCGGCTCAGCAGCGGCGCCCGTGGCCCGCGAGGTCGGCGCTGCTGCCGCTGTCCGTGTCGGTGCAGCCGCTTCGGCAGTGGATGCCGGCGCCGCCCGGATCTCGGAGCGGGCCCGAGTCGGAATCGCTGCATCCGGTGCTGCACGCCTGCGCGGCCACCGCCGTCACGAGCGCCCCGCCGATCATCAGCATCGCAGAGCGCCGGCTCGTGCGCGTGGTGCTGATGTCTTCTGAGCCAAGGCTCTCGGTCTTCTTCTCGGTCATCGCGCCCCCCAGTGATGTGTGAGCCTCTGTGACGCACCCGGTGAGGGTACCGAGAGATCTTCGCGCTCCGCAAGGCGCTCAAGGCGTGACCAACAATGGTCGCGCCTTGTCCTTCAGGTCGCGGTCACGACCTTCGCATCCGCTCCTGGCTGTCGGCGCGTCGCGACGATGAGCGTGCCCAGAGCGATCAGCGCGGCGCCGACCCACGTGAGCGGCGTCGGGATGTCGCCGAAGAGCGCGAAGCCGAGCGCGAAGGAGAAGATGATCTGCACGTAGCTCACCGCCGTCGCGCGTGCCGCGGGCTCGAGATGGATGCCTTCCGTCATCTTCAGCTGTCCGACCTGCGTGACGATCCCGACGCCGAGGAGCAGCAGCCACTCGAAGGGCGTCGGGCTCACCCAGACCGGGACGACGAGCGGCAACGTGAGCGGCACGACGAGCAGCGGGAAGTGGAACACGACGACGAGCGGATGCTCGGTCCTGAGCTTTCGGACCACGATGTACGCGCTCGCTCCGAACACCGCGCCGGCGAGCCCGACGCCCACGCCGAGCGGAGAGAGAGCGACGCCTGGCCCGCCGAAGACGAACGCCGGCTGGGCGACGAGCAGCACGCCACAGAGCCCGAGCGCGACGCCGGCCATCTCGGCACGCCCCAGCCGCTCCCCGAGGACGAACGGCGCGGCGATCGCGACGAAGAGCGGGTTCGTGAAGTGGATCACCGTCGCTTCGGCGAGCGGCAGGACCGTGACCGCATAGAAGTAGGAGTGCAGCCCGCCGAACCCGAGCACGCCGCGCACGAGCAGCCATCGGTTGTCGTGCCCCCAGGGCGAGATGCCCGCCCGACGCAGCGCCACCCACGAGAGCACGAGCGTCACCGCGCCGCGCACGAGCGCGATCTCGACGCTGGGCAGGCGCGCGCCTGCGATCTTCACGCCGGCGCTCATGATCGCGAACGCGAGGGCGGACACGATCATCGCACGAATGCCTGGCGAGAGGCGCACGTCCGGGGCTTACCTCGGAAGCGCGCGGCGTCGATGGACCAAGTCGAAGAGCGGCGCGGGCGAGGGCTCGTTCGGTCAGTCGATCGCGCGCAGGTCCGTGCGATCGACGTCGCGCGAGTACACCGGCGGTGAACCGATCGGTGCATCCACCGTCATCGTCTGGGGACCGTCGACGCGCGCGCCCGTCCACACGTCGAACCAGGCGCCCGGCGGGAAGTAGACGGAACGGCTCGTCGCGCCGGCCGTGACCACGGGCGCCACGAGCAGGTCGTCGCCGAGGAGCAGCTCGTCCGAGACGGCGCGGCTACCGACGTCGTCCGGGAACACGAAGGCGAGGTGGCGGACGATCGGCACGGACGAGGTCGCCGCTTCGGCGGCCAGCTCGCGGAGGTGCGGCGCGAGCACCTCGTGAATGCGCGCGAAGCGGCGGAAGTGCGCGGTCGTCGGCGCGTCGTGGTCCCACGACCAGTTGACGCTCGACATGAGACCTTCGTGCGTACGGAAGATCGGCGTGAACGCGCCGAGCTCGGTCCACCGCGCGAACAGCTCTGCGTCGCTCGGGCCGCCGCTGTAGCCGGCGATGTCGTGCGTCACGAACGGGACCCCCGAGAGGCCCAGGTTGAGCATCGCCGGCACGACCGTCGGAAGCCCGTCCGTCGCGCTGAACGTCGCCTCCTGGTCACCGAGCCAGACCACCTGCGCGACGGCGTGGTCGCGAAGCCAGCCCGAGCGAGAGAACACGACCCAGTCGCCGTCCGGGCGGAGCTCGTCGAAGACCGCGCGGCTCGTGGCGTGCCACATCGCCGGGTAGAGGTTGTGCGCGAGGCGCGCGTCGCCTTCGTGCAGGATCGCGTCCGTCGGAAGCCACTCGCCGAAGTCGGCCATCCAGCCGTCGATGCCGTAGTCCCGGACCATCGTGCGCAGGAAGCCCTGGATGTACGTCCGCGTCGCCGGGTTCGTCAGGTCGGCGACCGTGCCGCTGCCGCTCAGCGCGGCCGGAAAGGTGTACGTCGCTCCGCTGGCCCGCGTCGGCAAGAGCCCCATGGCCTCCATCTCGGCGAAGTGATCGAGACCTTCGATCACGAAGGGGTTCGCGTACGCGAGGAAGCGGACGCCGTGCGTGTCGTGGAGGTCGGTGATCATCCCTGCGAGATCGGGATAGAGCGTCTCGTCGGGCACCCACCGATACGTGAGGTCGTAGATGGTCGGTGTGAGCTGCCGCCCGCCGATCCAGTCCTGCACCCAGATCGCGGAGAACGGGATGTCGGCGGCCTCCAGCGCGAGCACTTCGTTCATCACCACGTCGCGGCCACCCTGGATCCCGATCCACGGCGAGAACGCCCACTCCGGCGGGAGCGTCGGTCGGCCGACGACGTCACCCAGCTGCCGCACGAGGTCTCGCGGCGCGGGCCCGTGGAAGACGAGAGCCTCGAGCGGCGTGCCGTTCTCCACCTCGATCCAGGCCACCTCGGAGTCGCGTACGCAGAGGTCGACCAGCGTTCGCGCGGAGGTGTCGACCATCACGCCGAAGCCGCGCCAGTCCATCCACCACGGCATCGGGAAGTAGGTCGTGTGCTCGTCACCGGAGATCGCGCCCACGCCGGTGCGGCCGATCCCCTGCTCCTGCGTCCAGAGCGGGAACGCTTCGCCCCGCTGGTCGGTCTGGTCGTACTGCTCTCCGAAGCCGACGAACGAGGCGCTCTCATCGCACGCGAAGGGCAGGGCGATCGAGTCTGCCTCGAGGCCTCCGAGGGTCCATCGCAGGCGCGTCGCGACCGCGGCCGTGGCCACCCCGATCGAGAGCTCCGCCGTCAGCCCGGCGTCGCCCTCGAAGCGGAGCACGACCTCGTCGCCCTCGAGCGAGCTGCCGAGGAAGCGGCGCGCTTCGTTCACGACCTCGTTCGAGCGGGTGAACCGGAAAAATCCGAAGGACATCGGGCTCGTCTCGTCGAACGTGCGCGCCGTGACGAACGCTCCGGCCGCCGTGCCCGCGAGCGCGCGTCCGTCGGCCGAGAACAGCGCGACCGCGCCGTCGCTCGCCACCTCCACCCGCGTACCGTCCGCGAGGACGTGCGTGGCAGGCGGCAGCGCGGCGGCCCCCGACTCACACGCGGCGAGCGCGAAGATCGACGCGCAAAGGAGGAGCCAGGACCCGAGCGACCTCGTGGCAAGCATCGCCGAGGATGATACCGGATGGGCTCGCTGCCCGTCCGTCGTCAGGCACGGGCTCGGCGCCTGCCAGTCGTGGTAGCGTCCCGCGCCCGGAGGTTCGATCGATGTCTGTTTCCCGAGAAGAGCTCCTGCCGTTGTTCCGCCGGATGCAGCTCATCCGACGTGTCGAGGAGGAAGCCGCGCGCGCTTACGTGCAGGGCAAGATCGGCGGCTTCTTGCACCTCTACATCGGGCAAGAGGCGATCGCGACGGGCACCGAGGCCGCGATCCGCAAGACGGACTACGTGATCACGACCTACCGAGATCACGGCTTCGCGCTCGTGCGAGGAACGCCTCCGCGCGCGATCGTCTCGGAGCTCTACGGCAAGGACACCGGCTGCTCGCGCGGGCTCGGCGGCTCGATGCACATGTTCGACGGCGCGAACCGCTTTCTCGGCGGGCACGGGATCGTCGGCGGCCACGTCTCGCTCGCCACCGGAGTGGCGTTCCGCTGCCGTTACTTGAAGACCCAGGACGTGACGCTCTGTTTCTTCGGCGAGGGCGCGACGAACATCGGCGGCTTCCACGAGGGCCTCTCCCTCGCGGGCCTCTGGAAGCTTCCCGTCGTCTTCGTCTGCGAGAACAACCTCTACTCGATGGGGACGCCCGTCGAGAGGACGATGCCGGCCAAGGACCTGACGGACAAGGCCGCCGGGTACGGCATGGCGCGCGATCGATTCACCGGGCAGGACGTCATCGAGGTCCGCGATCGGATCGCGGCCGCCGTCGCGCGCGCGCGCAATGGCGAAGGCCCGACGCTCGTGGAGATCGTCACGTATCGCTTTCGCGGTCACTCGATGTCCGATCCAGGTAAGTACCGGACGACCGACGAGGTCGAAGAGCGCAAGAAGTCCGGCGACCCCGTCCGCCTGGCGCGCGTGCAGCTCACCGGTCTCGGCGTCACCGAGGCGGAGCTCGCGGCCATCGAGGCCGAGGTCGAGGCAGAGGTCGAGGACGCGATCCGGTTCGCCGACGAGAGCCCGCCGGCGACCGAAGCTTCGATGCTCGACTTCGTCCTCGCGTCCTGACGCGGCGTTCCCGTTCTCGACTGCTAGTGAGCGATCGGCCCGGGGGCGCGCGAGAGCCGTGCTTCGGGCTCGCCGACCACGAGAAAGCGCTCGCGGCTCGGCGACCACTCGAGCACCTCGGCTCGCTCGACGTCGTAGAACCACGCAGACAGCGTGAGCTCCCCGGCTTCGAGCGCGCGCTGCACGACGGGGTAGCTGCGGAAGTGGTCGAGCTGCTTCACCGAGGTGGCGCGCGTGACGTCGTCCACGGTGAGGTGCGCGCTCGGGTCGACGATCAGCTCGCGCGCGCCCTTGGCCCAGTGCTTCAGCGCGCCGAGCTCGTCGGGCAGCCCGCCCTTCTTGAGCGCTCCCATCGCGCCGCACTTGCTGTGACCGCACACGACGACGTTTCGGACGCCCAGGACCTCGATCGCGTACTCGAGCCCGGCACCCTCGTCGTTCAGCGTGTCGTGACCGTAGGTCGGAAGGAGCGCTCCGATGTTGCGAATGCAGAACAGCTCGCCGGGCGCCGTCCCGGTCAAGAGCGAGGGCACGACGCGGCTGTCGGCGCACGTGAGGAAGAGCGTGTGCGGCTGCTGTCCAGCGGCGAGCTCGGTCAGAAGCGGCGAGAGGTTCTCCCGCAGGTCGCGCCGAAAGCGCCTCACGCCCGAGACCAGCTGGCTGCGCCCGTGCGCCAGGCGCGAGCGCTCCAGCACGCGATCGAGGTCTGCCTCACGGCTCGTCAGCAGGTTGCCGAGGCGAGGCGCTGCCTCGCGGATCATGGCGCCGACCTCCGCGTTCGCCCCGAGAAACGCGACCTTCGCGCCGGGCTCCGTGAGGCTGTCGACGATGGCGACCAGGTGTCCGATCGCCGTCGCGTCCGCGCTCTCCACCTGCTTGAGATCCAGGACGAACCCAGGCTCCGGCGGAAGCCGCCCGAGCTGTCGACCCAGCGCGTCGATCCGCGCCGTCGCGAGGAACGTGAGCGGCCCGGAGAAGCTGGCGTGGTGCGGGACGCCCTCTTCGCCGACGTCGACGGTCACCCTCACCCGAGTGACCCGCAGCAGCGCCGCGACGAGCGCCACGAGCGCGCCGACCTGCACGCCGGCGCCGATGTCGAACGCGACCATCGAGACGACGGTGACCGCGAACACCAGCGCCTCGCTGCGCGAGGTGCGGAAGACTTCGACGAAGTACGGCACGGCCGTCATCTGGATCGCGATGGCGACGAGCAGACCCGCCAGCGCTGCGACCGGGACGAGCTCCAGGAAGGGCGTGACTGCAAACGAGAGCGCGAGCACGACGAGCGCCGCGATGACGGAGGCGCGTCGGGTCCGGGCGCCGGCTCGCACGTTGAGCTCGGAGCGGGACACCACCGCGGTGACCGGGATGCCGCCGACGAGCGCGGACGCGACGTTCGCCAGACCCTGGCCGAGGGTCTCCTGATCCGGATCGTACTGCGCTCCTCCAGAGCGCTCGCCGTCGAGCGCGACCGATCGCGTGAGCGCCTCGATGGTCCCGATCACCGCCACCGCGGTCGCATCGAGGAGCATCGGGCCCGTGTTCGATCCTGGCCACGCGAACGTCGGCCAGGTCGTGAACGGCAGCGCGATGGGCCCGAGCCGCGGCACCGCGGTCTCATCGACCCCGATCCAGATCGCGACGAGCGTCGGGACGCCCACGCCCACGATCGCGAGCGGCCAGCGCGGTGCGTAGCGCGTCCCCGCGAGGACCACGACCAACGCGAAGATGGAGAAGAGCGCGGCGAGCGGGTGAGCCTCCGACGCGTACCGCACGAAGTGCAGGAGAACGTCGAGCACGTGTGACTCGTCGGTCGCGCGAAGCCCGAGCGCGCGCGGCAGCTGGCTCACGATCAAGGTGAGCCCGATGCCTGCCGTGAACCCGCGCACGACCCCCAGCGGCACCACGCGCGCCAGCCGTGCGAGCCCGAGCGCACCGATCGCCATCTGGATGACGCCCGCGACGATGCCGACGAGGAAGAGCGACTCGATGCCGTGGCGATCGACGATCTGCCCGACCAGCACCGCCATGACCGCCGCGGGGCCCGTCACTGCCAGACGGCTGCCTCCGAAGAGCGCGGCGATGATGCCCGTCACGACCGCCGTGACCAGCCCGACGCCTGGGCGCACATCGCTCGCGAGCGCGATCGCCAGCGTCAGCGGCAGCGCGACGAGACCGACGCTGACGCCGGCCACGACGTCGCTCGCGAGGTGCTCTCGCGACGCGGCCAACCGCCATTCGTGCTTCAGGAGATCCCACGAGCGCGAGAGCCGCGGCCGCATCTGCGGCGCGCCCGGCGGGACGGAATTCAAAGTAGTCATCCGCATCCAGACACCCAACCCGTGCCGATCCCGGCACGCCCAAAGAGTCACGTTCACGCGGTCCCGTGGGACCACGTCGCACGAGGCTCAGGCGCTGATCGGGGGGCGGTGGCGGTCGGCGGGATCCGGATCGTCGTTCGGTCGAGCGTGCGTTCGTGTCCAGCGCTGCACGCTGCCGAGCATGAACGCGAACGGGAGCGCATCAGGGAGCACGGCGACCAGCTCGAAGTCGCTGTCGTCGGGCGAGTCGTCGGTCTCGCCGGAAGAGTCCTCGTCGCGCGGCTCGTCGCCCACGGTCGACCGTGCATCCTCGTGCGCGCCGCGTCGCTCGCCGTTCAGCGCGCCGATGCTCGCTTCTCCTGGCGTACGCGTGACCACATCGGCGTTGCCGGAGCACGCGGCGAGGACGGCGAACGCGAGGGTGAGAGCGAGCAGACGCACGACGAGGTACCCCTAGGGAAACACGCCGATCGCGTCAAGCCAACGTGAAACGTCTCAGGCGCAGGTGCCGAGACGACAGGTCCGCGCGTCACGACACCGGCCGCCCGTGCAGCACGTCTCGAGCGCGCCCCCGCACGTCTGGCAGTTGCCCCCGCGATCGCAGGCCAGGGCGTCACCGGCGCAGGTCCCCCCGTCGCAACACGGCTGTCCAACCCCGCCGCAGACGGCGCAGCTCATGGGAAGGGGGAAACTTCCCGCGCAGACCGTGCCCAGCGCACAGCGATTTCCGGTGCAGCAGGCTTGGCCGACCTCGCCGCACGTTCCGTGGCAGGTCGTGCCGTCGCACGTCGCCGGGGCCACACACCCGCCTCCGGCGCAGCACGGGTCTCCCGGCCGACCACACTGCGCGCATCGACCGCCCAGGCAGATCGCATCGGCGCCGGCGCAGCGATCCCCACAGCAGAACTGGTTCAGTCCCCCGCACGGCGCGCACGTCCCTGCGAGGCAGGCTTCGTCCGCCCCGCACCCGGGACAGCACGCACCCTCGGGGCAGACGCATGAGCCGTCGACACAGAGCCTTCCGTCCTCGCAGGGTGCCGCGCACGACTCGGACGCGTCCTCGAGCCCGGGCGCGTCCGTCAGGGAGAACGCGTCGATCGGATCACCTCCGGCGTCCAGCTCGATGTGCCCTGCGTCGGTCCCGACGATGCTGGTGTCCTCGCCCGCACCCAGCCGTCCCGGGTCCGGCGAGACCAGAGCGGTGCAACCGACGACGCTCGCGGCGACGAGCAGGCTGAGCGAGCCGAGACCTCTGTGCATGAGGACGAGTCTACTCCGGACCGCCCGAGCGTACAGCGCCGGACCGGCCATGAGAGAGTTCGTGCATGCGGCGATGGAGGGGACTGAAGGCGCTCGTCCACGACGCCGTCGATCGGACGACCGACCTCGTCGGTGTCGGGCACGAGTCGACCGCTCGCGTCGTGCTCGGCGTGACCGACCGAGTGGAGCCGCTCGCGAGGCCGGCCCGTCTCGTCGACGCCGTGCGTCGCGTCTCGACGTTCGGCGTGCTCTCCGCCGTGAAGCTCGTCAACCGAACGTTCGAGACGGTGAGCGACGCGGGCCTCGATCTCGCCGCGAAGTCCGGCCACGCGACGATGGAAGGAACGCTCGCCGCCGTCCCGATGCGCTCGGACGCGGTTCGGAGCGCCAGCTGGGTGGGCGATGCTGCGCTCGGCCTCGTCAACGCGGTGGTCGGCGACCACCTCGCGGAGCGCGGGAACGGGCTCGATCTCGGGATGGCCTTCCGCATCGCGGACACCTACGTGCCGCTCGAGGCGGAGGCGATCGCTCGCGCGCTGCCGACGCCATCGCGGAAGGTCGCGCTCTTCGTGCACGGGCTCGCCACCACGGAGTGGTCGTGGTGCCTCGAGTCGCTCGCGTACCACGGCAACGCGGGGGTCAGCTTCGGCTCTCTCCTCGAGAAGGACCTCGGGTTCACGCCCGTGTGGCTCCGCTACAACACGGGTCGCCGTGTGTCGTCGAACGGCCGACAGCTCGCGACCGACCTGCAGCGGTTCGTCGACGCCTATCCGGTCCCGATCGAGGAGCTGGCCCTCATCGGCCACAGCATGGGCGGGCTCGTCTTGCGGAGCGCCTGTCACTACGCGGCCGAGGGCGGTCAGCCCTGGGTCGAGCTCGTGCGCCACGTCGTCTGCCTCGGCACGCCGCATCAGGGCGCCCCGCTGGAGAAGCTCGGCAACGTCGTGACGGGCCTGCTCGGTGCGATCGACCTTCCGGGTACGCAGGTGACGGCGCGGATCCTCGAGGGGCGCAGCGCAGGCATCAAGGATCTGCGTCACGGCTCGCTCGTGGACGAGGACTGGCTCGGTCGCGATCCCGACGCGCTGATGGCCGAGCAGCAGCGCGAGGTGCCTCTCTTGCCGAACGCTACCTACCACTTCGTGGCCGCGACCGTGACCTCCGATCCAGAGCATCCGGTCGGACGGCTCATCGGCGATCTCCTGGTGCGGCCGCCGAGCAGCGGAGGTCCCGTTCCCATCCGGCGAACGTTCGCGATCGAGACGAGCCGCTTCGGCGGAGTGATGCACCACCAGATCCAGAACCATCCCGCGATCTACGAAGTGGTCCGACGCGCGCTCGCAGGCGAGGACTGAGCCCGCGCGCAGGGACCATCGGCATGCCCCGGAAACGACGACGCCCCCGGAGAAGCTCCGAGGGCGTGGTCGTTTCGAGCGGCGTCCCGCTCAGCTGGCCCGCTCAGCTAGCCCCGCTCAGCTAGCCCGGCTCAGCTAGCCCGGCTCAAGCTAGCCCCGCTCAGCTAGCCCCGCTCAGCTAGCCCCGCTCAGCTAGCCCCGCTCAGC
>JBBSAT010000188.1:0-14889 GCA_038252025.1 Polyangiales bacterium
GATTTGATAGCGAGCGAACGCCGCAGCCTCGCGCACGTCGACCGGGACCACGCGCTTCTGGGTGATCAGCTGCGCGAGATCGGCGGGCTTGATCTCGTTCGGGGCGGCCGGCAGGAAGGGGCGCACGAGCTTGAGGACCGTCTCCTTGTTCGCGAGCCCGCGATCCCACTGCGCGGCGACCTGACCGTCCGCGACGACGAAGAGCTGCGGGATCGACTGGATCTTGAAGCTCGCCGCGATGCGCGGGTTCTTGTCCACGTCGATCGTCGCGACCTTGAGCTTGCCCTCGAGCTCCGCGGCGACCTCGAGGACGATGGGCGTCTGCTGCTTGCACGGCTGGCACCAGTCCGCGTGGAAGTCGATGAGAACGGGGATCTCCGAGCGAAGAACTTCGCGCTCGAAAGTGGCTTCAGTGACTGCGACGACGGCCATCGGTGAGCTCCTTGCCCTGCATGTACCCACACGGGGGCGCCCGCTCAAGCCGTCCGGTCGGCGAGGTCAACGCCCCTGCGTTCTTGCGGAAACCGGGAGCTCGGCCGCCTTTTCTCGGGTGAGGCCGCGGCACCCGGTATAGTCGCCGCCCCGGATGCTGGAACGGTTGATCGATGGCTTTGCGGACACGGTAACGAAGCGCCGCAAGCTCGTGCTCGGATGCGTCTTCCTGTTCGTCGCGTTCTGCGCGGCCCAGCTGCCGCGGCTCCAGACCGACTCGTCTCCCGAGAACCTGATCATCTCGTTCGGAGGCTATGAGGAGCGCGTTCGCGAGTTCCGCGGCTACTTCGGAGACACCGACAGCGTCATCGTCATCCTCGTCCACGCCGACGACGTGACGCAGCTTGCGCCGCTCTCGTACATCCACTCTCTCTCGCGCCACTTCCAGTCAGAGGCAGGGGTCGCGCAGGTCCACAGCCTCACCGTCACGCCGCTGCCGGGCGCGTTCGTCGAGGAGGACCCGGGCTCGCTCGGCGATCTGGGCTCGCTCGAGGACCTGGACGATCTCGACAGCGCAGCCGAGGCGCCGATGGATCCGGCCGACGAGCGCGCGCTCGAGACCCTGATCGCCGTCGCCCCCGAGCGCTTTCCGCTCGGCCTGATGACCGTCGCCGATCGCGTGGGAGCGGGGAACGATCTGCGCGGCGTCGTCCGGGGCGACATCGTCACCGAGCCCGAGGCGCGGGCCATCCGAGACGCGGTGCAGAACGCGCCGCTCGTCGAAGGGCGCCTGATCAGCCGTGATCACACCCTCGCCGCCGTCGCGATGATCCTCGACCCCGCGGTCGGAACGGGCGCACGGCGGCTGAGCTTGGTGCATGACGTCGACAGCTGGCTGGCGGCCAACCCGCCGCCTCCCGGCGTCACGATCCACACCGCCGGTCTGCCGCACCTCCGCGCGGCGATCAGCGACGCGATGTTCGAGGACCAGACCGTCCTCGTGCCGCTCTCGTTGCTCGTCTGCATCATCATCCTGTTCGCGTCGTTCCGTTGGCTCGCAGGCACGGTGCTGCCGCTGCTCACCGTCGCCTTCAGCGTGGTCACCGTGCTCGGGCTGATGGCGCTCGTCGGCGAGCCGCTGACGATCCTGATGAACACGCTTCCGACGCTCATGATCGTCATGGGCATCTCCGAAGCGGTGCACGTGCTCGGGCGGTACGCGGAAGAGTCGGCGCGCAATCCCGATCGCATCTCGGCCGCGAGTCGGGTGATGCGGCACCTCGCGATCGCCTGCTTCCTCACGTCGTTCACGACGGCAGTCGGCTTCGGCGCGCTGATGGTCGCGCAGACCGAGATGCTGCGCCGCTTCGGCATGGTCGCCGCCATCGGCGTGATGATCTCCTACGTCATCCTGATGACGTTCGTGCCGGCCGCGATGACCTTCTTCGGCCCGCCGCGCGTCTCGCCCAAGCACGCGGACGCCACGCCGCACGACTGGATCGAGAAGGTCCTCGTCCCGATGACGAGGCGGATCACGCGCCGCCCCTGGCTGGTGATCATCGTGACGGTGGCGCTGACCGTCCCGTGCGGGCTCGCGTACCGCGCGGTCCGAGTCGACACGTCTCTCAGGGACACGTTCGATGCCGACGATCCGGTCGTCGTCTCGGTGCGCCTCATCGAAGAGCACCTCGACGGCATCCGCCCGCTCGAGGTGCTGATCAACGGCGACGAAGAAGGCCGACTGCGCGACCCCGAGGTCATCGCGGCGATCGACCGCGTCGCGTCGTGGGCGCGCACGCAGGACGGCGTGCTCCGGGTGACGTCCGCTTCGGACTACCGGCACGAGACGTGGCGCCGCATCGCAGGGCTCGGGCACGACGAGCCGGATCAGCCCTTCGCGACGCGAGCGCAGGTCGAGGCGCTCGACGAGCTGATCGGGCGGCTCGATCCGAACCCGCTCGACGCCTACCGGACGGCGGACGGCCGGCACGCACGGCTCGAGATCCGGCTCGCCGACATCGGCGCGCAGCGCAGCATCCGGCTGATCGACGAGGTGCAGCGCCACCTCGACAGCGAGCTCGGGCCGCTCGGCGACGTCCACACCCAGATCCTGGGCGAGGCCTTCATCGGCTCGCACGGCGTGGACGCGGTCGTGCAGGACATGTTCGGGAGCCTCACGCTCTCTGCGTTCGTGATCTTCCTGATGATCGCGCTGCTGTTCCGGAGCGCGCGGATCGGGCTGCTCAGCATCCCGCCGAACGTGGTCCCACAGCTCGGGACCATCGCCTGGATGGTGTTCCGCGGGATCCCGCTCAACGCGAGCACGGCGATCGTGTTCTCGGTGGCGATCGGTACCTCGGTGGACTTCACGATCCACGCGGTCGCTCGGCTCATCGAGGAGCAGGAGCGCGGCCTGAACCTGCGCGCCGCCATCCTTCGGGCCGCGCGCGGCACGGGGCGATCGATCGTGGTCTCCTCCGCGACGGTGGTGCTCGGCTTCGCCGTGCTGCTGTTCTCCGGGTTCGTTCCGGTGCGGCAGTTCGGAGAGCTCATCGCGGCTGCGCTGACGCTCTCACTGCTCTCGACGCTGGTCTTCTTGCCGGCGCTCTTGATGGTCTTCGGACCGAAGCCGAAGAAGCGCGCGGGCGCGCCGGCGACCTTGCCGAAGCCCTGAAGCGGATCAGGGAATGCGGCCGTCGACCAGGTCGACGTGCATGCGGACCCGATCGCGCGCGCCTGGCGTCATCCAGAGGCGCATGTCGGAGTCGACGATGACCGCGTCCGGGTGCCCGGGGAGGCCGCGCAGCCACTCGATGCAGCGCTCGGGGCCCCAGACGAAGCAGGGCTTGGTCATCCCGTCCGCGTAGATGCCGCGGTCCGTGATGATGCTGACCTGGACGGAGCGCGTGGCGGGGCGCCCGGTCGAGAGATCGATGATGTGGTGCCAGCGACGCCCGGTCTCGTCGATGAAGAAGTGCTCGTAGTCGCCGCTCGTCGCGATCGAGCCGCCGTCGATCTCGAAGAAGCCGATGTAGTCGTCGCGCCGCGGATGCTGGATGCCGACGCGCCAGGGGCGATCCCCGCGCATCCCGTGGACGCTCACCTGGCCGCCCCCGAACATCATGAACTGCGTGAAGCCGCGCTCGATCAGGACGGCGCTCGCGCGATCGAGCGCGTAGCCCTTGGCGATGCCGCCGGTGCCGATGGCCATGCCGGCGCGGCGGAGGAAGACGGTGTGCGCGATGGGATCGAGGACGATGTCGCGATAGTTCACGAGCGGAAGGCGAGCCGCGATCTCCGCATCGGTCGGCACGTGCTCCTGGCCGCGCTGGAAGAGGTACATGCCGCGAAGGGCCGCCCAGGAGAGGTCGAACGCGCCGTCGCTCCAGGTGGAGACCTCGAGCCCGGCGCGGACCACCTCTTCCGTGTCCGGCCCGACGCTGACGGGCTCCCGGCCCGCTGCCGCGTTGATGCGCGAGATCTCGGTGCCCTCGCGCCACTCGCTGAGGACGTCCTCGAGCCGAGCGATCTCGTCGAGCGCCGCGTCCATGGCCGCACGCGCGCCCTCCTCGTCGTCGCTCACCACCGTCATCTGGTAGACGGTGCTCATCAGGTCGCGCTGCATCCGGACGAGGTGCGGGCCCGCCTCGGCAGCGGTGACGTCGTCATGAGGCGGCGGCTCCTCGTGGCGGGGCTCCTCGTGAGTCGGGCGCCGTGGGCGCGGCGCTTCGTGCGGCTCGTCGCCCCCTGAGCACGCCGCGATGGAGAGCCCGAGCAGCGCGACCAGCGCCAGCACCCTCGTCCCGCACAGCGGGGAGAGGGTGGGGGTGAGGAGTCCCTCTCCGGCGTTCGCAGGAGAGGGCGACGGATCGATCACATCGGGCATCGAACCGAGAAGTCGTCGAACGACTCGCCGGGGCGCGGGACCTCGCAGTCCGCCGTGTCGGCAGGCGCCGGCGCCGCTGCTCCGCCGCCCTCGTCGCTCGGGTCGCCCCCGAGACAGCGCGCCTCGAACGCGTCGAATGTCTCGCCCTCGCGCGGGATGTCGCAGTCGGCCGTGTCGGCCGCGCCGCCTCCGCCGCTGTCATCGGCGCCCTCGCAGCGCGCCTCGAACGCGTCGAACGTCTCGCCCTCGCGCGGGACGTCGCAGTCCGCCGTGTCCGAGCCACCACCCGTTCCGTCCCCCGGGGGCGGTGTCGGGACGTCGGGATGCGCGGCCTCCTCGCGCGCCGCTGCTTCCGATGCGGCCTGCAGCGCGAGCTGATCCGGAAGGAACGCGAGGCTCAGCCACGGCACGTAGGTCGTGATCATCAGCGCAGTGACGAACACCCCGATGAAGGGCAACACCACGCGATAGAGGTCCGGCACGGGCCGTCTGAACCGGAAGTCTGCGATGAACAGGTTCAGGCCCATCGGCGGCATCAGGTAGCCGATCTCCAGGTTGATCAGGAACACGATGCCGAGGTGGTACGGGTTGATCCCGAAGTGCAGCGCGATGCCCATGATCAACGGCACGATCACGACGATCGCGGAGAAGATGTCCATGAGCATGCCGACCACGAGCAAGAACACGTTCAACGCGAGGAGGAACGCGATCGGTGAGTCGATGATGCCGCCCGAGCTCAGCCCCTGGGCGGAGAGCGCGTTCACAGCTTCGCGGCACTGGAACATCACGTCGGAGTGCTGCGCGAGGTACGCCTCGGCCGGCGGCCCACACGTGAGCGCCTCGAAGAGCGCGTCGGCGGTCTGCGCCTGCACGAAGTAGAACGTGAGGACCGTGGCCGCGCAGAGCTTCACGAAGATCGCGCCGACGAGGACCATCGAGTCCGGCACGATCCGCGGGATGTCCGCGCCGATCGAGAGGTCCTTGTAGACGAAGACCTCGATGATGAAGACGTAGAACGCGGTGAACGACGCTGCGCCGAGCGGGCCGGCGTAGCGCAGACCGAGGAGCACCACGATGGGCAGCAGCAGCTCCCACTTCGCCTCCCAGATCGCAGCGCGCGCCTCGGCCGCGTTGAACGCCGAGCGCGGCACCTTCGCGCGCACGCCGATGAACATCGCGTAGGCCATCATCAGCAGGATGACGAGCACGCCAGGCAGGAAGCCCGCGTAGATCATCTTGCTCAGCTCGACTCGCTCGACGCCGGGAGGCATCTCCTGCAGGCCGGCGACGATGCCGTAGACGATGAGCGGCAAGCACGGGAAGAAGGTGATGCCGAGCGCGCCGCCGCTCGTGACGAGCCCGAGCGAGAAGTTCTCCGGGTACTTGTCGCGAAGCAGCGCCGGCAGGAGCAGGCCGCCGATCGCGACGATGGTGATGCCGCTCGCGCCGCTGAAGACGGTGAAGCCCGCGGACGCGAGGACGCAGACCACGGCGATACCGCCGGGGAGCGAGCCGAGGAGCGAGCGCGCCACGCGGACGAGCCGCTGCGGCGTCTTGCTCTCGCTCATCAGATAGCCGGCGAGCGTGAAGACCGGGATCGTCGGCAGGACGCTCATCCGCGCGAAGTGGTTGCCGAGCACGTCCTCGACCGCGTTCGCGAGCGAAGTGACGGGCACCTCGTCCGAGCCGTGGAGCCAGAGGAAGAGCGCCATCCCGCCCAGGAACGTGAAGAGCGGCGCGCCCATCAACGCCATCACCGCGAAGAACACGATGCCGACGGTGATCGAGACGCCCGAGAGGTTCTGGATCCCGAGATACGTGAGCGAGAGGATGACGCCCACGCCCACGAGCGCGCTGAGCACCGGGACCGGCCCTTCGACCACCGCGTAGTAGTCGGGCAGAGGCGCGGTCGCCGCGGTCGACTTCGTCGTCCGGACCCGGAGCGCCATCGGAACGGCGATCGACGCGATGCCCGCGAGCGATGCGAGGAGCACGGGCACGAACGCGCCGGTCCCCACGTAGGCGACGATGGGAACGAGCAGCGCCGCGCACGCGATGCCGACCTCGATCGGGCCCGACTGCGCGAAGGGGGAGACGCGGCTCGGATCGCCAGGCTCGCTGGGCGTGCCGTCGGGCTCCTCGTGCGGCACCGACTCGTCCGCGGCCGGCGCGGGCGGAGGGGAGACCGCCGGTACGGTCGACTTGCTCGCCGCGGCGAGCAGCTCGTGGAACCCGTGCATGAGGAGGCGGATCGCGATCAGCCAGAAGCCGATCGGGATGACGAACTGGAACTCGAAGCTGTGATCGATGGTCCCGCCGCCGATGCCGGAGTCCACCAGCTCGCCTGCAGACGTGACGGCCTGGTGCGCCTGCTCGATGAGCGAGTCGTAGACGCCTCGACCCAGCCCATAAGCGATGACGGCGCCGAAGCTGCTCGAGATCGCGACCACGACGCGGCGCGCGCGATCGGGCAGGAGGCGCCCGAGGGCGTCGATCGCGAGGTGCTTGCGCCCGCGCGTCGCGAAGCTCGCGCCGAGGAAGGCCGCCCAGACGGTGCCGTGCATCAACACGTCGCCCGCGGCGCGCAGCAGCGGGTGCTGGATCCCGAACATGCTCCCGACGCCGTCGGCCACGCCGAAGAGCACCATCACGAGGACGATGACCACCGAGAGCGAGCTCTCGGCGAGCAGGATCCCGCGATCGAGCAGATCGAGCGGCTTCAGGAAAGGAGCGGGTTTCGCGGAGGGAGCTGCGCCGGCCATGGCAGCACTTGTATCGAAAAAGCGAAGGCCGCGGCAATCACGGTGATTGCAGCGGCCTTCCGGGGCGCTCGGGCGAGGGCCCGGGCTCGACGAGGGGTAGAGCCCTCAGTGGCCGAAGGCGGCGACGCGGTCCACGAGCGCCTGATCGGCGATCTGACCCGTGAGCTGGGTCCGGATGCGGGCTCCGAGCGCGAGCCACTCGGCGCGCTGCGCGTCGGTCACCGCGTCGACCGTCACGCCGTGCGTCGTGAGGGACTCGAGCGCGGCCGTCTCGTCGCGGCGGAGGTTCCGGCGAGCGAGCGTGTGAAACTGCGCGCCCGTCTCCGTCATGATGGTGCGCTGCTCGTCCGTGAGGGCACGCCACTGGTCGTTCCCCATGACCGTCCCGCCGAGCACGATGGTGAGCGGCATGTCGGTCATGTGGTTGAGGCGCGAGCTCCACTGAAGCGCGAGCGCGGCGACGGGCGGAACGATGGCGGTGTCGACGCGGCCGGTCTGGATCGCGCCGAGCACCTCGGGCAGCTGGAGCGGCACCGGGTTCGTGTGGACGATCTCGTAGAGCGTCGGCAGGACGAGGTCGTCACGCCAGACGAAGGGGTGGCGCGACGCGAAGTCGGACGGCTGCACCGTGCGCTGCGTCGAGAAGATCCGCGCCTGACCGACATCGGCCCAGCCGAGGAGGTGGAAGCCGCCGTTCGTGAAGCCCGCGTCCATGTCGGCCGCGAGCGCATCGCGCGCCGCGTCGAGCTGCGCGTACGTCCTGAGGATGCCGGGCATCTGGAAGACGAGCGCCGGGCGGTGGATCTGCGCGAGACCGACCGCCGTGACGGCGCCGGCATCGAGGCGCCCGCTGCGGATCTTGCGGATGACCTCGGACTCGTCGCCCTGAACGCCGCCGCCGTACACACGGAGCTGCAGCGTGCCGCCGCTCCTGCGCCGGATCTCGCGGTTCCAGGCGTCGAACACGCGCGCCCAGGTCGAGCCGGGCGGTGCGAGCGTCGCCAGCGAGATGGTCCGCATCTCCTGCGCGCGCATGTGCGTCGCGTCGACGGCGAAGATGGCCATGAAGGCCAGGACGAGGACTGCAAGCTTCTGAGGGTTCTTCATTTCGTTCTCCGCAATCGGTCTGCGCTGAGGTCCATCAAGGGTGCGGCTCGGTCGCGCCGGGTCATTCGACGGCGGCGGCGTCCCCGTCTTCACTTCCGGATGCCTCGCCGCCGGAGGTCTCGCCATCGGCCGAGGAGGAGTCCATGCCCTCGGGCTCGAAGAACTCGTCGATCCGATCGAGCCAGCGCCGAGCGCGTCGCTGCGCGACCGTGTTGGCGAGCCGCTGATCGGGGACCGAGTCGAGGTCGAACGCCAGGATCTCCTCGAGGAGCGAGCGGTAGAGAGCGCGATCCTGGAGCGAGATGGCGCAGATCTGAGCCTCCGTCATGAAGTAGAGGAGGTTCTGGCGGTGGCTCAGCTCGATCACGTGCTCGAGCTCGATCCGCGCGTCCGCCGGCCGGCCGCCGAGCGCCTGGGGCGCGCTGCCGATGAGGCCCGCGTGCAGCGCCTGCGGCGCGTAGTCGAGGTACGTCGGGTCGAGCTCGAGCAGCCGATCCGACATCGCCGTCACGTACGGAAGGTCCGCGATCGCGTTCATGTCGTCGCGATGGAGGCCGATGTACCGAGCCCACGCGTACGTCGCGAACATCAGGAGCGGCATGTCCGTCTCGACGTTCGTGTAGAGGTTGAGGTGGTTGACGAACGCCTCGAGCCCCGTGTGCTGGGTCGCGACGAGACCGCCGTCCTGCGGATAGCGCTGGTCGAGGCCCTCGAGCGTGACCTCGCGCGCGCGGATGTACGCGAGCGTCGCGCGGTTCCGCCAGTGATCGATCTCCTCCTCGGTCCCCGCGAGCTCGGCGACCTCCATGTGCTCCTCCATGAACGCGTAGCCGAAGCTCACGTACGAGCGGCCCATCAGGCCGCGAAGAACCATGTCGCCCGGGATCAGCTCGAGGAGGCCTTCCATCTGGCCCATCGAGGCAGGCATCGCAGCCTCGGCGAGGTCGGGGTCGCGGTAGCGCGAGGCGGACGGTGCCGCGCGACGCATCACGCCGACGGTCGAAGACGCCGCGAACTGGCCCGTGTCGCAGGCGAGGAGCGGGATGCACGCCGGGACGGCGAGGAGCGCGAGCGCGAAGCCGAGCGTCCTGGACGACGTGGCGAGATTCGAAGCGGAGGAGCGGGCTGTCTTCATCGGTTCTCCAAGGCGCCCGTCTCCGGCCCTCTGACTCGTCAGGGGCGTTCGGCATTCAGGGCGAGCTGAGTCGGGTTCGGAGGCGGAGAATGCACCGTTCTTCCGCCGCGCGTCGAGCCCCACGGGGATCGATGTGGCGAACGGCCGGGACCCGTGTCACGAGCGAGTCGCTTGTCCGAGCGCTTCGACCCCGTCAGGCCCGTACTCCGCGCGATCGGCCGTCTCGCCACGCGGCGGCCCGGGCTCGTGCTCGCGTTCCTCGGGATGTCGTGGTGCGTCTCGCTCTTCCTCGCGTGGGGGCTCGAGGTCCGCGCCTCGTTCATGGAGCTGCTCCCCGAGGACGCACGGCCCTCCATCGAGCTGCGCGAGGTCGTGCGGCACTCGCGCACGACGAGCGACGTGGTCGTGGCCATCCCGGCCGAGGACCGTCCCCTCGCCGAGCGCTTCGCGCAGGCGCTGATCGCGCGGCTCGAGGCCGATCCCGACATCGACATGGTCAGCGGCTACGTCGACCCGAGCTGGTTCCGCGACCACCAGCTCCTCTACGCCCAAGAGGCCGATCTCGATCGCCTCGTCGCGGACACGGAAGCCGCGATCGACCACGAGATCATCTCGCGGAACGGCATGTACGTGGACCTCGAGGACGACGAGGAGGGCCCGAGCGCGTCGGAGCTGATCGACGAGGTCGGCCAGCACGACGACCAGCTCCCCATCGACGAGTGGGTGGTCACGCGCGACGGCCGCTATCTCGCGATCTGGGTGTTCTTCTCGAGCCCTTCAGGCGATCTCGACGAGGCTGCGCGCTCCTGGGATCACGTGCGGACCGCGGTCAGCGACGTGCTCGCGCACGGAGACTTCCCGTCCGAGCTCGACGTTCGCTACGCCGGGGGCGTCCCGACGCGGGTCGACGAGCAGCGCGCGCTCGTCGCCGACCTGAGCCTCGCCGGGACGCTCGGCTTCGTGGGCGTGGTGCTCCTCATCGTGTTCGCGCTGCGCGCCCCGCGCGCGTTGCTCTTGCTCGCGATCCCTCTCGGCACCGGCCTCGGCTGGACGTTCGCGTTCGCGCGGCTCGCCGTCGGCCACCTGAACATCATCAGCGGCTTCCTCTTCTCGATCCTCTCGGGCATCGGGATCGAGTACGGCATCCACCTGCTCCACGCCTATCGCGAGCGGCGCGAGCGCGGCGAGGCCCTCGTTCCGAGCGTCGAGGCCCTGGTGGAGTCCACCGGGCGCGCGCTCTTCGCCGGAGCGCTCACGAACGCGAGCGTCTTCGGCATCATCGCGTTCGCGAACTTCCGCGGCTTCAGCGAGTTCGGCTACATCTCGGCCGTCGGCCTGCTCCTCACGCTCGTGAGCACGCTGCTCGGCCTGCCGGCGCTCCTCGTGGTGAGCGAGCGCTGGAAGCCGATGCACTTCCCGGCTCCCAAGGAGAACGCCGAGCGCGGCGTGCAGATCCCGCGGCCCGTCCGGACGAGCGTGCTCGTGCTCGTGCCGCTGCTCGCGTTGGTCTCACTCTTCCTCGTCGCCGACGGTCAGGTCCGCTTCGACGGCGACTGGCGCGTGCTCGTGGGCGACACGGAGACGACGCGCTTCGGGGAGTACCTGCGCACCCAGCTCGCGGGGACGTACGACGCGGCCATCGTCTGGGTCGCCGACGACGACGAGCTCGACCAGGTCTCCGCCGCGGTGGAGGACGTGCGCGCGGCGCGAGCTGCGCGGGGCGAGACGTTCGACGTGCTCGAGGTCCGCACGCTGCGCCGCCTCGTGCCCACGCGAGCGCACCAGGAAGCGCGGGCCGAGCGCGCGCGGCTCCTCGGCGTGCAGCTCGCTCGGATCCACCCGGAGTGGCTCGACGAAGCGCAGCAGCAAGAGCTGGCGCGCGCGCAGCGGATCGTAGAGGCGAGCACGCCCTTCTCGGACACCGACGTGCCCAACATCGCGATCGCCTCCTACCGGACGGCGGATGGCGTCGGGACGATGGCGTACCTCGCCGCGGAGGACACGGCGCGAACGGAGACCAGCGGGCTCGTCGCGTGGGCGGCGCAGGCGCGCGAGCTCGCCCTCGCCTTCGACGCGCGCCACCTCCACGTCGCGATGCTCAGCCAGAACTGGGTGGCCGGCGAGGTCTTCGAGCGCATCCAGGGCGACGGGCAGTTCTTGCTCGCGGGGACGCTCATCGTCGTCTTCTTCGTCTTGCTCCTCGACCTCCGGAGGCCGCTGATGGCGGGCGCCGTCCTCGGCGCGGTCCTCTTGGGCGTGATCGGGATCGCGGGCGGCATGTGGGTGACGGGCGTCCGCCTGAACTTCATGAACGCCGCGATCCTGCCGGTCTGCATCGGCATCAGCCTCGACAACGCGATCCACGTCGTCCACCGATGGCGCGAGGAAGGGCCGGGCTCGATCCCGATCGTGCTGCGCCACACGACGCTGGCGAACGCCCTCTCGAGCGCGACGAACTTGCTGGGCTTCGGCGCGCTCGCGCTCACGTCGCACGGTGGGCTTCGCTCGGTCGCGTGGCTCGCGACGCTCGGCGTGGTGCTCACCTACGTCTCGACCACGCTCTGGTTCCCGCTCGTGCTGGCGACGGTCGACGACCGGCGAAAGGCGCGAGAGGGCTCGGCGCAGATCGCGAAGAAGTCGGGCGGCCCGGGCCTCAGCTGAGGTTCGGCGGCGACGCGTGAACGAGGCGCGGCTCGAGCACGGGCGGCTTGCGGATCGCTTGCGAGGGGTCGGGATGCGCGACGTCGGTCGCGGGGTGCAACGCGACCGAAGCCCGCGTTCGCGCCGACTCGAGCATCGCGAGGATCGCGCGCACGTCGGCGAGCCCCTCTTCGCCCGACGGCTCCGGACGGCGACCGGAGAGCACACACTCGGAGAAATAGACGAGCTCCGGGCCGAACTGGTCGTGCTTCGGAAAGGTCCTGCGCGTGGTCTTCCCGTCGACGGTGAGCGCGTGGACGAGGGCCTTGTCGAAGTCGAACGCCGGGCTGACGAGCAGGTCACCCCGCGTGCCGATCACGCGCAAAGAGGAGACGCTCGCGGCGCCGAAGCTGCAAGTGAGCTGGGCGAGGCGCTCGCCGGGAAAGCGCAAGAGCGCGCTCGTCGACTCGGGGACCTCGGCGAAGCGGTCGGCGTCGCCGCTCGTCTGCATCGCGAACACCTCGAGCGGCTCGGCGCGAAAGATCGAGCGAGCGACGTTCAGGCAGTTGATCCCGACGTCCCAGAGCGGTCCCCCGCCGAGCTCTCGCGAGAGGCGAATGTTGCCCTCCTCGACCTGAAGCGTGAGCTCGGCGGACACGAGCTTCGGCTCGCCCAGCGCGCCGCTCTCCACGATCTCGATGGCGGCCAGGTTTCCGGGATCGAAGTGGAGCCGATAGCCGACCATCAGCCGGACCCCGTGCGCGTCGCACTCGCGACACATCGCCTCGCAGTCCGCTTCGGTCAGCGCCATCGGCCTCTCGGTGAGCACGTGCACCCCGGCCCGGGCTGCGCGAAGCGTCAGATCCGCGTGCATCGCGTTCGGCACCGCCAGGTAGACGGCGTCGACCTCGCGGAGGCATTCCTCGAACTGCTCGTAGCCATAGGTCTTGGCCACCTTGTATTGCTTCGCGAGCGCGCCGAGCTTCTCCGGGTCGTCCGACACGAGCGCCGTGAGCTCCGAGCTCTCGCGCGCGTGCTTGAAGGCCGGCAGCACGGCTGCCTGCGAGACGTAGCCGAGGCCCACCACCGCGTAGCGGACGCAGTCCTTCGCGGGCTCCGCGGGCTCGATCGGCGCGGCGCTCCGATGACGTCCCTTCATGCTGCCTCCGCGAGCTCTACAGCACCACGCGTGCCGCAGCGCCGCGGGCGTGGGCGAGCGGCATCGAGAGCGCGATCCGTGGCGGCGCGTCACGTCGAAAGCGGGCGGCGGGGCGCCGGGCCACGTCGCCTGCTCCGCTTCAGACGACCCGCTCGATGCGCAGCTCGACCGCCTCGCCGCCGCGGTAGCCGTCCGGCCGGATGCCACCGACGATGCTCACCTCGCGGCCGATGCGCGAGAGCTCGTGCGCGAGGTCCCAGCCGAACGCCGTGAGGCGCTGTCCGCCCACGCGGAGTACGAGCTTGAGATGCCCCTCCCCGACGCTGTTCGCGTCCTCCACGCGGGCGCCCTCGACGAGGAAGCGCGGCTCGCGGTTGGCGTGCCCGAGCGGCTCGAGGAGCATGAGATCGCTCGCGCTCGGGATCGGAAAGCGAGCGCCGTCGATCACGACGTCGATGGCGCGGTCGATCCTCGGCTGGAGGCCGCTCGCGCGGAGCCTCAGGCACTCCGCGTCGAAGGCCTCACGCAGGAGCGGAACGCGGTCCTTGGCGAGCGTCGCGCCCACCGCAGCCTGGTGGCCGCCGAAGCGCTCGACCACGGAGCTACAGGCCGAGAGCGCGTCGAAGAGCGGAAAGCCGGGAGGCGTGCGGCCGCTCCCGTGCGCGGTGTCGCCCTCGATCGCCAGGACGATGGTGGGCGCGCCGAAGAGCTCCACGAGCCGTGCGGCGACGATGCCGACGACGCCTCGATGCCAGCGATCGGACGCGACCACGATCCCGCCCTCGACGCGCGGGCCATGGATCGCGCGGACGGCGTCGGCGGCCTCTTCAGTGTTCTGCCGCTGGAGGTTCTTCCGCTCGTCGTTGAGCAGCTCGATGCGCGTCGCCAGGAGGCGGGCCTCGTCGAGCGTCTTCGCGCGGAGGAGCGCCAAGGTCAGCGCGGAGTCGCCGAGGCGTCCGGCGGCGTTCAGGCGCGGCGCGAGACGAAACGCGATGTCGGTGCCCCCGAGCTTGGTGCCGGGGCGGACGTTCGCGCGCTCGCGGAGCGCGGCGATCCCGGGCCGCACATCGCCCGACGAGAGCCGCGTGAGGCCCGCACGGACGAGGCGCCGGTTGTCGCCGTCGAGCGGCATCACGTCCGCCACCGTGCCCAGCGCGACGAGGTCGAGGAAGGGTCGGAGGTCGAGCGTGGTGTTCATCCGTGCACGCAACGCCGCACCGATCGAGAGCGCGAGCCCAGCGCTACAGAGCCCCTTGTACGGAAATCCGCAGCCCGGCTGGTGCGGGTTGAGGAACGCGACCGCGGGGAGCTTCTCCTCGGGAACGCGGTGATGATCGACGACGATGACGTCGATCCCGGCGCGCTGCGCGGCGTCGATCCGTGGGTGGTCGCTCGAGCCGCAGTCGCAGGTGATGAGCAGCTTCGCTCCGGTCGCCATCACGCGGGCCAGCGCCGGGTCACTGAAGCCGTATCCGCCCTCGAAGCGGCTCGCGACGAGCGCGACCACCTCGCCGCCGAGCGCCTCGATGACCCCGGCGATGATGGCGGCGCTGGTCGTGCCGTCGACGTCGTAGTCGCCGAAGATGGCGATCCGCTCGTGCCGACCGATCGACGACGCGATGCGCTCGGCGGCCTCGCTCCGGCCGATCATCTGGTCGGGGGCGCTCAGCCCCGCGAGGCGCGCGTCGAGAAACTCACGCGCCTGCGCCGGGCTACCGAGGCCTCGGTGCAGGAGCACCTGCGCCACGCTCGGGCCGATCGAGAGCGC
>JBBSAT010000189.1:0-14882 GCA_038252025.1 Polyangiales bacterium
AGCGCGCCGCGGAGGGGAGTGCTCGCATCGAGCACGCACGGGAGCGGTGGGCGTAGCGAGCCGATCAGTGACGGCAGGAGTGCTCGCGTAGCGCGCCGCGGAGGGGAGTGCTCGCATCGAGCACGCACGGGAGCGGTGGGCGTAGCGAGCCGATCAGTGACAGCCGGAGTGCTCGCGTAGCGCGCCGTCCGTCAAAGCACCGCGATCAGTGGATCGGGGGCGGGTAGGTCGGGATCGGCTCGGCGGTGAACGTGAGCGTTCCGCCGCGGGCGTCGTGCCCGTTGCCGGAGAGGTGCGAGAGGTTGGCTGGCGTCAGAGTCGCCGTCAGCTCCGTCGCGTGATCGTCGAACCAGAAGCGAACGGTGCTTCCCTGCTGCTCCCACCCGTCGTCGTCGGGGGTCGTGTCGGCCGCGTTCGTCGAGAGGAGCCGGCCGCCGTCGGCGAACTGGACCTCGTACTCGCTCGGGCCGGCATGCACGGTCCATCGCGAGCCGGCGACCGTGTAGCACCCGGGCTCTTCGCCACCCGTCGCGACCAGTTCGTTGTCCCGGCAGCCGCTGCCCTCGTGTCGACGATCGGCGCGGAACTGCCAGCTATCGCCGCGAACGTTGACGGCCTCTCCGATCAGCACGGTCCCGTTGCGAAGCGTACCGCGGTACTCGACGTACCGGTCCTGGAGGAAGATGCGGAGCATCTCGTTCTCGACGAACCACTCGTCGGTCGCCGGAGTCGCGCCCGTGGCGTCGGTCGAACGGACGCGGCCGCCGGCCATGAGCTCGATGTCGAACGTGTACTCGCCGCCCGGGGCCTGAGCGACGACGCGCCAGCGGCTTCCGACCGGGCTCCAGCAGACGGTCGGCGCGAGGCGCACCTCGGCCGGGTTGTCGCAGGGTGCATAGGGGGGGCGCGCGCGCGCCGCCGTGGTCGAGCCGGTGCCGTTCCCGGCCCCTCCGCAAGCGGAGACGGCCAGAGACGCGAGCCCCAGCACGGAGGCCAGGAAGATGTGCCGGTAGGACATGCCGAGCGGATGCTAGCAGAGCCACCCAGAAAGCTCTTCCTGAGCGAGAGGCCGCGCGTGAGACGCGCCGGGAGGTGGGGCTTTCACGTACTCTCCGGCTGTGGCCGAGGTCGATCGAACGCTTCTCGCTCATGAGGAAGGCCCCCGGCCGAGCGCCCTCAACGAGGAGCATCGCTGCAATCTCTGCGGCAAGGCGTATCCGCCCGAGTTTCGGGTCTGTCCGATCGACGGGAGCTCGCTCGCGGCCGGGGGAGACAGCGACGACTCGATGATCGGCGCCGTGCTCGCCGGCACGTTCCGCGTGGCGAAGGTGCTCGGCGAGGGGGGGATGGGCCGGGTCTACGAGGCCGAGCACGTCCGCCTCGATCGCCGATACGCCGTCAAGGTCATCCATCGCGACTACGCCGGCCGCGAGGATCTCCTCGCGCGGTTCGACCGAGAGTCCCGCGCCATGAGCCGCGTGCAGAGCGATCACGTCGTCGACGTCGTCGACGTCCTGCGAACGCCCGACGGTCGGCCCTGCATCGTCGTCGAGCTGCTCGAAGGCCAGGACCTCGAGGACTACCTGGAGGAGAAGGGCAAGCTCCCCGTGCGCGAGGCGCTCGCGCTGTTTCGCCAGATGTGCCGCGGCCTCGCCTCGGCCCACGCGCAGGGCGTCGTGCATCGCGATCTGAAGCCGTCGAACCTGTTCCTCTCCGGCGATCCCGGCGGCGGCGTGACGCTCAAGATCCTCGACTTCGGTGTCGCGAAGATGGGCGGCGACGACAAGCTCACGGGGACCGGCGCGATCGTCGGAACGCCGGCGTACATGTCGCCGGAGCAGGCGCGCGGCTCGAGCGACATCGACCAGCGAACCGATGTCTACGCAGCAGGCGCCGTGCTCTACCGCATGCTGACGGGCCAGGCGCCCTTCAAGGAGGGCGAAGGTGGGGCCACGCTCATCCGCGTGATCGAGGAGGCGCCGCCGCGCCCTCGATCGATCGAGAAGTCGATCTCGGAGGGCCTCGAGTCCGTGATCGAGCACGCGATGGCGCGAGATCCCGAGCAGCGCTTCTCGAGCATCCCGGAGCTCGAAGGAGCGATCGCCGCGTTCGACGTGGGCGGAGGGACCGTGATCCTCGATTCGTCGAAGACGAAGGGGGGCGCCACGATCGCGCCAGGCGACGCGAACGCGCTCAGCGCGAAGGCCAAGCGCGTTCGACCGCTCGCCGTCGTCTACTCCGTAGCCGCCGCGCTCGGCGTCGGCCTCGCCGTGGGGATCGCGCTCGCTCTGCTCGTGGACGGGCTGAGGGAAGGGACGAGCATCGGATCGACGGACGTCGTGCTCGTCTTGATCGGCGGGACGGTCGCCTTCGCCGCTTCGTTCGCGACCCTCGCGAGATCGCTTCGGACGCACTGGCGGAGCGCGCCGATGATCCAGTCGGAGGGCGAGCGCCTCGCGCTCGGGATCGCCGCCGGGCTCTCCACCTTCGGTGTGCTCGAGCTCGCGGGCCGGGTCTGGGCGATCGTGGTGCTCCTGCAGCCGGGCGCGTGGTCTCCGCTCTGGGCCGGGATGCGCGTGATGGCATCGATCGGCATGGGCGTGATCGCGATGGCCTGGGGAGGGCGAAAGAAGAAGGGGTAGCCCCCGGAACCGAACCGTTCGCTCGCTCGCTACAGCGTCGCGAGCGGCAGGCTGCGCTTGTTGTTCGCGCCGCTCTTGGCGAACTGGACGGGGTAGTTGCCGCTGAAGCAGGCGTCGCAGTGACCGTTCGGCTTGGAGACGCCGGTGATCGCGCGGTGAAGGCCCTCGATGCTGAGGAAGCCGATGCTGTCGCTCGTGACGTACTTCGCGATCTCGCTCGGGCTGTGGCTGGCAGCGATGAGCTCGGCGCGGCTCGGCGTATCGATCCCGTAGAAGCAGGGCCAGCGCGTCGGCGGAGAGCTGATGCGGAGGTGGACCTCCTTCGCGCCGGCGTCGCGCAGCATCTTCACGATCTTGCGCGAGGTGGTGCCGCGCACGATCGAGTCGTCGATGACGGCGACGCGCTTTCCTTCGAGCACGCGGCGCACCGGAGAGAGCTTCAGCTTCACACCGAAGTGCCGGATCGACTGTGCCGGCTCGATGAAGGTGCGGCCGACGTAGTGGCTCCGGATGAGCCCGATCTCGAACGGAAGGCCGAGCTTCGTCGCGTAGCCCATCGCCGAGGCGACGCCGCTGTCGGGCACCGCGATGACGATGTCCGCGTCGGCCGGCTGCTCCTCCGCGAGGATGATCCCGGTCCGCTTCCGCGCCTCGTAGACGCTGACGCCCTCCATGTCCGAGTCGGGACGCGCGAAATAGACGTACTCGAAGATGCACATCTTCTTCGGCTTGGGCTCGAAGGGGTGCATGGAGCGCATTCCATCGCGATCGACGATGATGATCTCGCCGGGCTCGACGTCGCGGACCCAGTCCGCACCGATGAGCTCGAAAGCGACCGGCTCGGACGCGAAGACCGGTGCGTCCCCGAGCTTGCCCATGCAGAGCGGGCGGAAGCCGTAGGGGTCGCGCGCGACGATCAGCTCGTCCGTCGTGAGCACGACGATCGAGTAGGCGCCCTCCATCTCGCCGAGCGCGTCGGAGACTCGCTCCACGGTGGTCGCCGCGCGGCTGCGCGCGATGAGATGGACGAGGACCTCCGTGTCGCTCGTGCTCTGGAAGATCGAGCCGGCCTCTTCGAGACGTCGACAGACCTCCTCGAAATTCGTGAAGTTGCCGTTGTGGCCCACGGCGATGGAGCCAGCCGAGTAGTCGACGGCGATCGGCTGAGCGTTCTTGATGCCCGCGCCGCCCGCGGTGGAGTAGCGCACGTGACCGATGGCGCGGTCCCCCGGGAGGTTCTCGAGGGTCGTCTGGCTGAAGCAGTCCTGGACCAGCCCGAGCGCGCGATGTGCGAAGACGCGACCGCCGTCCGTGGAGACGATCCCCGCGCTCTCCTGTCCGCGGTGCTGCAGCGCGTGGAGACCGAGGTAAGCGAGGTTCGCAGCCTCTTTCGCGCCCCAGATGCCGAAGATGCCGCACTGGTCGTGGAAGTGGTCGTCCGAGAACCCACCGTCGTCCGCGTGTTGGTTCATCGACGTGGCTTGTAGTACCGGCGTTTCCGGGCGTCCAGACGCCCGTCTGCCCGGGGGCGCGAGATCGCACGCGCCCGGCTCCACGGCGCGCTACCCTCGCGCCCTTCGTCGTGCCGAAAGCCCTCGTGATCGTTCCGCTCGCGGCGCTCGCCGTGATGGCAGCCGACTGCCCAATGGCCCGGGCTCATCGCGGGAGCGCCACCTACCTGGTCGTGGAGCCGACCGAGGATGGAGCGCGGGTGACGGCGCAGCTGGAGATCGTCGACGCGGCGATGGAGCTCGGCCTCGGAGAGGGCGCTGAAGAGACGGCGGTCCTCGCCGACGAAGAGCGGCTTCGGGGCTGGATCACGTCGGGCATCACGCTCGAGGGCGCCGGTGGTCCGTGTGTGGCGACAGCGGGGCCCATCACGCACGCCGCGAGCGAGGACGCCCCTCGGCTCTCGGTCGAGCTCGCGTACGTCTGCCCGTCCCCTGCGACCGGTCTCGTCCTCCACGACGCGACGATCTTCGGCAGTGACGCACAGCACGAGAGCTTCGTTCGTGAGCGGTTCGGGTCGGGCGAAGAGACTCGCGTGCTCCGCGTCGGCCGGCAGGACGCTCCGATCGGGGAGCCGATCAGCCTCGCTGCGCTGCTCGGGCAGTTCCTGTGGGAGGGCGTGATGCACCTCCTGACGGGGTACGATCACCTGCTCTTCCTGCTCTCGCTTCTTCTGACGGCCGGCGAGCTCGCGAAGAAGCACGGACATCGGCAGGCGCTGAGGGACGTCGGGCTCGTCGTCACGGCGTTCACGCTCGGTCACAGCATCACGCTCGTGGCGGCGGCGCTCGGCGTGATCGTGCTGCCCGCACGGCTCGTGGAGAGCGTGATCGCGGGGTCGATCGTCGTCGTCGCCGTGCTCAACATCGTGCGGCCCGAGTCGCGGCGGTACATGCCGTACGTCGCGCTCTGCTTCGGGCTCGTACACGGGTTCGGGTTCTCGAGCGTCCTGGCCGATCTCGGTCTGCCGTCACGGGCCCGGGTGCTCTGCCTGCTCTCGTTCAACGTGGGCATCGAGCTCGCGCAGCTCGGCTGCGTGGCGATCGCCATCGGCCCGCTTGCCTGGCTCGCTACCAAGCCGGGCTATCGCCAGTGGGTCGTCCGCGGCGGGTCGACGGTGATCGCAGCGCTCGCCACGTTCTGGATGATCGAGCGCGCGCTCGGCCTCGGCCTCGGGTGAGCGCGTCGCGCCTCACTGACGATCGCGGTCAGCGCTGGCCCTTGTAGCCCATCATCCCGCGCACGACGCGCTCGCTCTCCTCGGCGACCTCGCCCTCCTCCTGGAGGCGGTCCTTGCAGTCCTCACAGAGCTTCTTCGTCTTGCCGGCGACCTTCACGGCGAAGAGCTCTTCCGCTTCGTTCCCGCACGTCTTGCACAATGCCATCGCGCTCGACCCTTCAGGTGCAGACGCCGTAGGTGACGCCGGAGATGACGATGGGCGTGGTGAAGCCGGTGCAGAGAGCTCCGCTCGGGCACGACCCGCCCGGGTACCGGCACCAGTGCGAGCACTCGGGGCCGAAGCCGCCGTCGATGCACGCGAAGCCGGCGGCGCACTCGGCGTCCGTCGCACACGGTGTGTACTGCGTGCCACCGCCTGCGGGCCCCGTGCAGTCGGTGAACAGCCGCATGCCGCCGGCCGCCTCCTGGAAGAGGTTGCAGAAGAGGCCCGCCGCACATCCCGTCTGGTTCACGGGATCGCAGGGGCGCGAGCAGAGCGTGAGGCCGGGGATCGTCCCGCCGGTACCGTCGTCGAGCGTATGGATGCAGAGCCCGCCGCCGCAACCAGAGTCCGTCGCGCACATGTGCGAGCACATCGACGCCGGTGTTCCCGCGGAGAAGTTCACGCACTCGTACTCGGCGGCGCACTGCGCGTTGCTGGTGCAGCTGGTCCCGCTCGTGCCCGTGCCGGCCGTCGCGCACATGCGGGTCGTCCCGGTGACGTAGCAGCCCTCGCCCGCTGCACAGCCGCACTGGGTCGGCGTGAGACGGCAGGGCGACTCCGCGCACGAGCCCGAGCGACAGCCGGTCGAAGTGCACATCTGACCGCTCGGGCAGACCGAGTCGTTCGGCGTGTACGTGCAGCTCCCCGACTCCACGCACGTGTCGACCGTGCACGCGACTCCGTCGTCGCAGGTGACGACGGTGCCAGCGACGCATCGGCTGAACTCGCAGCGCTCGATCCCGTTGCACGCGATCCCGTCGCTACACTCCGCCGCGCTCGTGCAGCCGCCGGCGTCCGAGCCCGCGTCGGTCGGGATCGTCGCGTCGCGAGGTCCCGAGTCGGGTCGCACCACGCCCGTGTCGGACATCACGCCCGTGTCGAGGTCGATCATCGCGGCGTCGTCCTGGGCGCTGCCGGTGTCGACTCCGACCGAGCCGGTGTCCACGTGCGCCGCATCTCCGTTGGCGCCGTCGGTCCGGCTGGCGTCCGTGCTGCCGGCGTCGGGGCGACCGAGACCGGTGTCGGGGAGCGAGCGCCCGCGGGCGCATGCGCCGAGAGACAGCGCGATCAGCGCAAGGCAGAGGAGGAGGGCGCGGTGTAGGTTCATGAGAGGCTCCGGCTCGAGGGACGCATGCTAGTACAGCCGCGCCGAAACTCGTAACGGCCTCCGGGGAGGCGTCCGAGATCCCGCGCATGCACCCCAGCATTCGTCGCATCGAGACTCTCGTGCCCAAGAAGGCGGCTGCCTACGGGGGAAAGGCGCGCTCGCTCGCGACGCTCGCCCGGGCTGGGTTTCCCGTTCCCGCGGCGTTCGCGATCTCCTCCGAGGTGCTCGATGCCCTCCTCAAGAGCGCCCTCGGGCCCGACGAGCTTCCGGAGCGGATCCTCGTGGCCCCCGCGCGCGAGGTGAGCCCCGAGCGTCTCGGCGCCATCCGCGAGAAGATCAGGGGCGCGCCGATGCCGCCCGCCGTCCTCGAGGCTGTTCGGCGGCTCTTCGGGGCACTGATGGAGGAGGGCGCGCACGCCGTCGCGGTCCGATCCTCTGCGCTGCGAGAGGACGAGGACGCGCGATCGGCGGCCGGGATCTACGAGAGCGTGCTCGGCGTCACCAGCGATGCGGGGCTGCTCGATGCGCTCGGCCACGTCTGGTCGAGCCTCTACGATCTTCGCGTCATCTCGTACTTGCGAGCGCTCGGCGTGACGAACCGCGCAGGGCTCGGCGTCATCGTCCAGGCGCTCGTTCCTGCCGACGCCGCCGGCGTGCTGTTCACCGTCAACCCGCTCTCGGGTGACCCGACCGAGATGGTGCTCAACGCCGCGTACGGTCTCGGCGGTCCCGTCGTCGACGGCAGTGTCTCGCCGGACACCGTCCGGATCGACAAGGCGAGCGGCTTCGTTCGCGACCGTGTGCGAGGCGACAAGGCTCGCGCGCTCCGCTTTCGCTCGTCGAGTGAGGCGGGCGAGGGCGGCACCGTCGACACGGAGGTGAGCGCGGAGGACGCCGGGTGCTTCGTGCTGTCGGAGCGCGAGATCGCCGCGCTCGTCGACCTCGGCGTGCGCATCGAAGCGCAGTTCGGCGACGCGCGCGACATCGAGTGGGCGCGCGTCGGAGGCTCGTTCTACGTGCTTCAGGCGCGTCCCGTCACGGCGCTCAAGCAGCCTCCGGTGAAGGCCGGCGCGCGGCGGCTCGCGGCGGATCGCGCGCACTTCGTCTGGTCGAACCTCAACGTCGGCGAGGCGCTCCCCGGGGTCGCGACCCCGTTCACGTGGTCGATCCTGAGCGGCTTCTCGGAGCAGGGCTTTCGCCGCGCGTTCGGAGCGCTGGGGTGCAGCGTGCCGAAGGACGCCGAGCTGGTCGGCAGCTTTCGCGGTCGCATCTACCTGAACCTCACCGAGTTCATGTCCATCGCGTCGCAAGTGCCGGGGCTCAAGGCCAAGACGCTGCTCTCGCTCGGCGGTGGCGACGAGGCCGAGCGGCTCCAGATCGACATGGCGCGGCAGAGCTCGGCCGGGTTCTACGCGCGCCTGCCGATGACCACCGCGCGTTACTTTCGGGAGAACTTCCGCCTGACCGAGCGCGTGAACGCGTTCGACCAATCGTTCCTCGACGACGTCGCGCGCATCGACGGCATCGACCTGCGCCTCCTGTCCGCGACCGCGCTCGACCGCACGCTCGTCGACGTGGAGCGGCTCCTCGACGAGTCCGGCCAGGTGCTGCTCAACGTCTACGGGAACCTGCTCGCGTCCGTGGTGACGCTCCGCGTCCTCGTCTCGCTCGCGGTGCGCAAGGACACGAGCGGGCACGGCGCGGACACGGCGATGCGAGAGCTGCTCACCGGGCTGATCGACGTCGACAGCGCCGGCCCCGGGATCGCTCTGTTTCGCATCGCAGAGGTGGCGCGCGGGGATCTGCCGGCGCTCGAGTTCCTCACGAAGCACGAGCCGCGCGATCTGCGCGCTAAGGATCTCCCGGCCGGCCCCACTCGTCTGGTGCTCGAGGAGTTCTTCGAGCAGTACGGCGATCGCGGCGCACGAGAGGCGGAGATCGCGGAGCCCCGCTGGGGCGAGGATCCGACGCTGCCCTTCGCGACCATCCGGATGCACTTGACGCGGTCCGGCGGCTCCACGCCGATCCAGGTCGTCGAGCGACAGCGAGAGATTCGCGAGCGCGCACAAGAAGGGATCGAGAAGCGCGTCCCGTTCTTCACGCGGCCCCCGCTCCGTCGGCTCCTCGCGCTGGTGCAGCACTTCGTCCGGATGCGCGAGCGCCTCCGTGGGCACGTCGTGAAGGTGCTCGGCCTCTTCCGGGGCGTCGGGCTCGATGCCTCGCGGCGCATGCTCGCGATGGAGCCCGGCTGCGGGCCCGACGGCGCGTTCTTCCTCTCGATCGAGGAGCTCCACGCGGTGCTTCGGGGCGAGGCGCACGGCGTGGCGAGCCTGATCAAGAGTCGCCGCGTTCAGTTCGAGCGTGATCGCGCGATGCCGGATCCGCCCGACACGTTCGTCGGCTTTCCGCCGCCCGAGACGGAGCTCGGCCCGACCGATGTGCTGCACGGCGTCGGTGCTTCGGGAGGTCGCGCGATCGGACGCGCGCGCGTGCTCGGCAGCGCGCACGATGCAGGGGACCTGCGCGCGGGCGAGGTGCTCGTCTCTCACCATGCCGACGTGGGCTGGTCTCCGCTCTTCCTCGCGGCGGGCGCGCTGGTCACCGACCTCGGCGGCGCGCTCTCGCATGCGAGCGTCGTCGCGCGAGAGTTCGCGCTTCCGGCGGTCGTCAACGTGAAGACCGGGACGCGCGTGATCCAGACGGGAGATCTCGTGGAGGTCGACGGTGATGCCGGCGTGGTTCGCGTGCTCGAGCGCGGTCGTGTCTGACGCGTGCAGCTGACCGTCCTCCATCGCGACGACGATCTCTTCGTGGTCGAGAAGCCTGCCGGCATCGCGACGACCTCGCCGGACGGAAAGCGCTGCCTCGTCGAGCTCGCGTCGCGCCTGAGCCCTCACCCCAAGCTCATGCACGCCACCTCGCGCCTCGACATCGGCGTCACGGGGGTGGTCGTCTTCGCGCGGAGCGAGCGCGCCATCGCCGCGATCCTGAGAGCGCGAGAAGAGAAGAAATATCTCCGGCGCTATCTCGCGATCGCCAGTGGTTCGTTCGAGGCGAGCGAGGGGCGGTGGTCCTGGCCGATCGCCATCGACCCGAAGGACAAGACTCATCGCGTCGCGCTCGAGGCGGGCGAGAAGGGCGAGCGCCTGCAGCAGGCGTCATCACGCTTCGAGGTCGTCCAGAGCTCGGCGCGCGCGAGCCGTGTCTGGCTCTTCCCGGAGACGGGTCGCACGCACCAGCTGCGGGTCCACGCCGCGCGCGCGGGGCACCCCCTCGTCGGCGACGTGGACTACGGAGGTCTGAAGCGCGTCGTGCTGGGCGACGGTCGAGTCGTCACCGCGAAGCGCCCGATGCTGCACTGCGAGTCGGTCCAGATCCCGCATCCTGTGACGGGCGAGCCGATGCGCTTCGTCGCCAGGGCCCCGGACGATCTCGAGGCCGTGTGGACCTCGATCCACACGCCCGGCTGAACGCGGCTACCATCGACCGCGATGCGCGCGGAGCAGATCGAGCCTCACCTCCGCTGCAACCAGAACTGCACGTTCTGTACGAGCCGGCGCCCGACCGACGATCCGCGCTTCGTCGTCGGCGGGGCGGTCCTCGCGCGGATCACGGCGGCCGTGGAGAAAGGGGCTCGCGAGATCGTCCTGACCGGCGGCGAGCCCACGCTGCGCAAGGACCTCGCGTCGTTGATCGCGGCCGCGAAGCGCCTCGGCGTGCGCGTGGTGCTCGAGACCAACGCGACGACGATCGAGCGGGCGCACGCCTTCGCGCTGCGAGACGCGGGCCTCGACCTCGCGCGCGTGCATCTCTCGGGCTGGGGCGAGGCGCTCGACCGCGTCACGCGTGATCCCGGCGGCTTCGCGCGAGCGCTGGTGGGGATCGATGCGCTCCTCGCCGCCGGGATCGAGGTGGAGGCGTCGGCGGTGATCGTCCGCTCGACCACGAGTCTCCTCGCCGAGCTCCCCGAACGGCTCGCCGCGCGCGGGATCCGGCTGCTTCGACTGGTCGTACCGACACGATCGCCGGACGAGACCGAGCTGCTCGACTACGAGGCTGCGAGCGAGACGATCCTCGCGCTCGACGATCGCGCGCGCGGGTGCGGCCTCGCGCTCAAGCTCGCGCCCGACGCGGGCCCGCCACCCTGCGTCTTCCCGGACGCTGGCCGCGTCGCGCATCTCTACTCGCTCACGCCGGGCGCCACGCGGCGAACGGACCACGAGCACGCGCCAGCCTGCACCGGCTGCCTCGTACGCGATCGATGCTCCGGTCTCTCCATCGAGCACGTCGCCCGTTTCGGCGTGCCGCCGATGCGGCCCGTCACGGAAGAGCGCCGACGCCGCCGGCTGGCGCTCGTCTCGACGGTCGAGGCCCAGATCGCTCGCGAGCTCGTGAGCGCGAGCCACTCGCGCGAGCCGGGCGCGCATCCCTCGGAGGAGATCGTTCGCGTCAACTTCCACTGCAACCAGGCCTGCGACTTCTGCTTCGTCTCGACGCACCTTCCGCCGGCCGGAGACGCTGCGGTGCGGCGTGCGATCGAGGAGGCGGCCGGTCGGGATGCGCGGATCATCCTGTCGGGCGGCGAGCCGACGCTGAACGCGAGCCTCGTCGAGCACGTGCGCCTCGCGAAGTCCCTCAGCCGTCACCTCGTGACGCTACAGACCAACGCGGTGCGGCTCGACGATCGTGCACGCGTGGCAGCTCTGCGCGAGGCCGGCCTCGACGAGGCGTTCGTCTCGCTCCACGGCTCTCGCGCGGAGATCGCAGACTCCGTCACGCGCGCCCCCGGCACGTTCGCGCGAACGCTCGTCGGGATCGATCACCTCGTCGAGGCAGGCGTCGTCGTCACGACGAACTTCGTCATCTGCGAGGCGAACCTCGACGACCTGGTGGAGACGACGCGGCTCGTCGGCACGCGGTGGAAAGGCGTCTTCTTCAACGTCTCGTTCGTCGCAGCCTCGACGGACGTCGTGCCCAGGGACCGATCGCTGGTGCCTCGCTATGCAGACGCGATCCCGAGGATCGCCGAGTCGCTCGCGCTCGCGGGCGAGCTGGGCCTGAAGGTGGTCGGCTTCGACTCGATGTGCGGGATTCCGCTCTGTCTCGTCCCGGCGTCGGTGGGGCGGTTCGTCGACCTCGACACCATCCCGCCCGGCTTCGACGGCGGCGAGTTCTTGAAGACGGACACGTGCGCTCGGTGCTCGCTCGAAGCGCGCTGTTATGGCGTGCGCCGGGGCTATGCCGAGCTCCACGGCACGGACGAGCTCAGGGCCGTGGAGTAGGGGCGACGGGCTCCTCCGTGAGGGCGTCGGCTGGACAGTCGCCATAACAGTGTTATCTAGCTCCGTAACGCTGTTATGGACGACGCTGTCGAACGGATCTACGAGGCCCTCCTCCGGCGCGAGCTGGACGACGCGGATCTCTCGGCGCGTCGCATCGCGAGCTTCCTCGACAAGACGACGGGCGCCGTCTACCACCGCTGGTCGTCGATCGACGCGCTGCTGTTCGCCGTGAGCCAACGAGGCTTCGCGGAGCTCGGCGCGCGGCTCGCCGCCGCCTGGACCGCCACCTCCGACCTCGCGGACTGCGCGCAGCTCTACGTCGAGTTCGGGCTCGACCATCCGGGGCTCTACCCCTTGATGAACGAGCGACGCTTCGACTGGGCGGCGCTCCGGGCCTCCGGCGCGTTCGAGTCGCGGACCGCGGGCAGCGAGCTCCTCACGGGCGTGGTCTGCCTCCTGAGCGAAGCGGGATCCAAGGAGCCCGTGAACGACACGCGCCTGCTGATGGCGGGGCTCCACGGCCTCGTCTCGTTCGCGTCGACGGGCCGGATGAACGCAGGAGAGCTGACGGCCAGCGATCGCGAAGTCGCGATCCTGGCGGCGCGCGATCTCGCGACGCGACTGACACCACCGAAAAGGAAGAAGCGATGACGACGATCCACTCGACCCTGACCCTGGCTCACGGCGGAGCCCTCCCGAACCGGATCGCGAAGAGCGCGATGAGCGAGCGAGTGGCCACGGCGGACGGCCGCGTGAGCGACGAGCTCGTTCGGCTCTACGCGCGCTGGGCACGGAGCGGCGCTGGGCTGCTCATCACCGGCAACGTGATGGTCGACGCGCGCGCGATCGGCGAGTCGGGCAACGTCGTCGTCGAAGACGAGCGCGATCTCGACGCGCTGCGCGCGTGGTCTTCGGCTGCGAAGTCGGGGGGCGCGCGCGTCTGGATGCAGATCAACCATCCTGGGCGCCAGTCTCCGCGAACGCTCTCGAAGGAGCCGGTCGCGCCCTCGGCGATCGGCCTTCGCGGCGCAGGCCCCGCGTTCGCCAAGCCGCGCGCGCTGACCAGTGACGAGATCGAGGCCATCGTCGTTCGCTTCGCGACGACCGCGCGCATCGCGGAGAAGGCCGGCTTCGACGGCGTGCAGATCCACGGCGCGCACGGCTACCTCGTGAGCCAGTTCCTCTCGCCCTACACGAACCAGCGTGACGATGCCTGGGGCGGCGACGCCGTTCGGCGCCGTCGGTTCCTTCTCGAGGTCGTCCGCGCGGTGCGGAGCGCGGTGAGCCCGGGCTTCGCCGTGGGTCTCAAGCTCAACTCGGCGGACTTCCAGAAGGGCGGCTTCGACGAGGCCGAGTCGATGGCCGTGCTCGAGCAGCTCGATACGCTGGGCCTCGATCTGATCGAGGTCTCCGGAGGGACCTACGAGTCGGCCAAGATGTTCGAGGAGACGGTCCCGACGCGCGAGAGCAGCAAGGCGCGCGAGGCGTTCTTCCTCGACTACGTACAGAACGCGCGGGCGCGCGTCCGGACGCCGCTCATGCTGACGGGGGGGCTCCGAACGGCGGTCGGGATGGAGAGCGCGATCGAGGCCGGCGTGGACGTCGTCGGGCTCGCGCGTCCCATGGCGGTCGAGCCGGATCTCCCGGCCACGCTGCTCGCCGGTCTGAGCGCGCATGCGCGCCCGGTGAAGCTCGCGACCGGTGTCGCGAACCTCGACTCGCTGATCCAGGGCAGCTGGTACCAGCTTCAGATCGATCGGATGGGGCGCGGCCTCGAGCCCGACCCCGGCGCGACGCGTGCGCGCGGGCTGCTTGGCTACTTCGCCGCGCGGCGCGGGATGCCGTGGACGCCCGGCTCCGCTGCGTCGGTACCGCTCGTCGAGGCCGTCGCGCCGTCACCCGGCGCGTGAGCTCGGCCGTCGAGCGGCGCTCACGGCGTCGACGCGCCGGCGAGCTTCACTCGCGCCTCGAGCGTCGCGAGCCGATCCCTCGCGCGCGCGAGCAGGCTCGCGCGTGCTGGCTCGTCGAGGTTGGCGTCGGCCCACCGGTAGGCCAGGGCGTCCTCGCGCTTCGCGTGTTGATCGAGCATGCGCACCAGGTCGATGACGGCGCTCGCGCGTGTCGCGTGAAGGTCGACCCCCACCCCGAGCGTGGTGACGACCTCGCGGATTCGATCGTGCTCGTCACGCAGCGCCTGCGCCTCGCGTGGATCGACTCGAGCGAGCCGCGGGAAGATCTCGTCCTCCTCCATCCGGAGATGCGCTTCGAGATCTCGCTCGAGCTCCGCAAAGCGCACCGAAGCGCCCTCACGGCTGCCTGACTCGAACGCATCCACGACCTCGCGGAAGAGGGCGTGGAGCCGCTGGTGCTCGCTCCCCAGCGCGGTCCGAAGGTCCGCTCGTTCGGTCTCGGCGGCAGGGGCGTTCGTGCTCGTCATGTGGCGCACGCAGCAGGTCTCGTGCCGTCGCGAGATCGCCGAGACCATCCCGGAACGTGCACGGCTACCGCACCGTTTGCGCCAGCTGAGGCTCGGCGCCGCACGCTCTGCGCAGTAACGCTCAGATCTTGCACCCCGCGACGAGGAGCGCGCTCAACGTTCGCATCTCGGCGGCGCTCGCTTCCGCGAGCATCGCGATCGCGAGCGCTCGACCCTCGTCCGCGGACGCTGCGCCCGTCGCCAGCAGGTAGCCGCGCAAGGGACGCGACACGAGCAGCGCGGCCCGCACGGCGGCGGTGAGCAGAGACGGCGGCATCGCGCCGAGCATCCGGATCGAGCCCGGGGTCGGCCGCACGCCGCGCGCACGAAGCGCCGACAGCGCCTCACGCATCGCGTCGATCCACCTCCTCACGCTCGGCCTCGTCGCGAAGGCGTCGGCATCGTCGCCCGCGGCCGCGGCGG
>JBBSAT010000190.1:0-14598 GCA_038252025.1 Polyangiales bacterium
CATCTGCGGCTGCCCCATCATCTGCGGCTGCCCCATCATCTGCGGCTGCCCCATCATCTGCGGCTGCCCCATCATCTGCGGCTGCCCCATCATCTGCGGCTGCCCCATCATCTGCGGCTGCATGCCCATCTGGTTGCCCATCATCTGGCCCATGATCTGACCGGGCACGCCTCCCATCTGCCCCATCATCTGCTGCGGCATCCCGCCCATCTGACCTTGCATCATGGGGTTGCCGGGCATGCCCATCTGCGGCTGTCCGGGCATGCCGCCCATCTGCGGCTGCGCGCCGCCGACGACCTGGATCTCCGCCGACGCGCCCGGGTCGACCTCGTTGTCGATGTCGACAGCACAGCGCACGTGATAGGTGACCTGACCCGGCGTCGTGTTCGGCGCGCCCTGAGGCACCGGGATCTGGAACGGAAACGCGCTCGGCTGGCCGGGCGTGCTCTGGAAGGGTCCGGTCACCTGGAACGCAGGCACGACGTCGCGCGACTGCGTGTGCGGCTGCGGCCCGTTGTTCGTCATCTGCATCGCGCGGGTCTCTTGCGAGAGTCGCAGCGTGATCTTCGTGATCTGCTGCGCGCGCTTGCCGCCCGTGAAGACGATGTTCCCAGTGACCGCCGAGCCCACCTGCACCATCGGTGATTGCAGCTGGAACGCGACGGACCCACCCCCTGCCCCGAACATGTCGAAGAGACCCATTCCGCATCCTCCCGCTCGCGCGGTTGATGCGCGGCCAAGCGAGCTTGCACGACCGACCGCGGGCGACACAACGAGTCCCTCTGAAATCGCCTGACCCATTCCCGTCACCACGGAACGCGGGCGCTCGGGTAGCGTCCCTCCCGTGCGCTTCGGTGAGTCGTCCCTTCGTGCCGAGCTCGGTCTGATCCCGGCGATCGCGCTCGTGATCAACGCCACGATCGGCACGGGCATCTTCCGGACGCCGGCCGCGGTCGCTCGCCACGCAGGCTCGATGCAGTGGGCGCTCGTCGTCTGGGGCCTGGGCGCTCTCGTGGCGCTCGCGGGCGCGCTCTCGGTCGCCGAGCTCTCCGCGTCGCTCCCGCGCGCGGGCGGCATCTACGAGCCGCTCCGTCGCGCGTTCGGTCCGCGCGTCGCCTTCCTCTACGCGTTCGCCAAGATCGTCCTGCTCGCGCCGAGCGCGGTCGGATCCTTCGCCATCCTCGCGGCCGAGGCGATCGAGGCGTTCGTCGGCGTCGCGCCCGATCGCACGCGCGAGGTCCTGCTCGCGCTCGCCGTGCTCGGCGTCGCGCTCGCGACGAACCTGCTTCGCGTCCGCGCGGGCGGTGCCATCCAGACCGTCGTGACCTCGCTCAAGTTCGGAGGTCTCGCGCTCCTCGCCATCGCCGGTCTCGCGCTCCCGTTCACGCCGAGCGCTGCGCCCATCACCGAGCACACGGCCTCGTTCGCTGGGGTGCTCGCCGCGATGGTCAGCGTCATGTGGGCCTACGACGGCTGGGCCGACCTCGCGAGCGTCGCCGGCGAGACGAAGGACCCCTCGCGCACGCTCCCGCGCGCGCTCGTCCTCGGGACGCTCGCCGTCGCGCTCGCCTACGTCGCGACGAACCTCGGATATGCGCGGGTGCTCGGCTACGAGAGTCTCGCGGCTGCGGGCGCAGGCTCCGAGATGCCAGGCTCGGCGCTCGCGCTGGCCACGCTCGGCGCGGTCGGAGGCCGTGCGCTCGCCGCGCTGGTGCTCGTCTCGTGCATCGGCGGCTGCATGGCCTCGCTCCTCACGAACTCGCGCGCCTTCATCCCGATGGCGACCGACGTGCCGCGCTTCGGCTGGCTCGGTCGCGTCCACGTCGAGACCGGCACGCCGCGGACCGCCGTGATCGTGACGAGCGCGCTGGGCGTGCTCTACGTGGCCTCGCGCACCTTCGAGGAGCTCACCGACGGCTTCGTCGTCGGCTACTTCCCGTTCTATGCGCTCGCCGTGATCGCGCTCTTCGTGCTCCGCAGGAAGGAGCCCTCGCTCGCGCGACCGTTTCGTACGCCGACGGTCGCGCCGATCGTGTTCTTGCTCGGCGCAGCGCTCGTCATGGGCGGCGCCGTGGTCGACGGCGGCCGCCGGCTGCTCGTCCCCGGCATCGTCCTCGCGCTCGGTGCGCTGGTCGCGTGGCGCTTCGTCGACGCGCGCCCCGCGCCGAGGCCTACGGGATGAGCAAGAGCTTCCCCACGACCTTGCCGGCCTTCGACAGCTCGTGCGCGCGCTCGCCGTCCTTCAGCGGGAGCTTCGCCTCGATGACGGGCGTGATCTCGCCCTTCGCGAGCGCATCGACGAGCGGCGCGAGACGATCGCGCGTCGGCCGTCCGAGCACGGTTCGCACCGAGCGGAGGAACGCGATCGAGAGCACGTCGGCGCCGCGCACCACGGCGAGATCCACGATGCCGCGAGGCGAGAGCAGCTCACGACAGGCGCGGAGCGGGTAGGTCGCCGTGCCGACGGCGTGGAAGACGAGGTCGAAGGGCCCGTGCGGGCGCGCGAGGGCGAGCGCGTCGCCCGACGTGTAGTCGATCGCCGTCGCGCCGTGTCGCTCGACGAGCGCGACGTTGCGCGTCGAGCAGACGCCGACGACGGACGCACCGAGCTTGCGCGCGAGCGAGAGCGCGAAGAGGCCCACGCCGCCCGAGGCGCCGAGCACCAGCACCTTCGCGCCAGCGCCGATCTTCGCGTGCTCCACGAGGGAGATCCACGGCGTCACCGCGCCGACCGGCAGACACGCCGCCTGCTCGTAGCCGACGCCCTCGGGAAGGACGGCGCACTGGTCGGGGCGCACGACCACCTCGTCGGCATAGCTGCCGAGCTGCTTGCGGGAGAAGTCGGTGCCGCCGACGACGCGCGCGCCGACGGTGAGCTCGGTCACCTTCGCGCCGACCTCGACGACCTCTCCCGCGAAGTCCACGCCGACGACGAGCGGTCCGCGCGGACCCACGAATCGATGCGCGAAGCGGAGCGGGCCGCCGCTGCGCATCTTCCAGTCCACCGGGTTGACGCCGATCGCGCGGACCGCGACGCGCACGTCTCCCGGACCGAGGGGCCGAGACGGAAGCTCGACGAGAGCGAGCGGGACGTCGCCCGAGCGAGAGGTCAGGGCGCGCACGAGGAGCTCAATGCCGGTACGGGTTGTTCAACAGATCGTCATCGTCCGCAGAGGCTCCACCCGAGCCTCCTCCGTGCGGAGGCCGACGATGGCCGCGATGCGGGTCGCGCTCCGTCGTCGTCGTCTGAGGCTCGGGCGTCGTCTCGGGCGCGGTGGGCGGCGGGGCGACCACGACGGGCGGCGCGACCACGACGGGCGGCGCGACCACGATGGGCGGCGCGACCACGACGGGCGCGGTCGCGGCGGGGGCGGCCTCTGGCGCCGAGCTTCCACCGAAGACCGCCCAGCCGACGGCGGCGAAGAGCAGCACGCTCAGCACGCCGATCGCGACGTAGAGCGCCGCTCGGTTCGGCCCGGTCGGCGCGGCCTCGGGCGAGACGAGCGTGCTGGGCTTCGCGCCGAGGGTCAGGTCTTCGGTCTTGATCGCGCGCACGGCGCTCGGCGTGACTCCGGGGAGCACGGCCGAGACGGTGACGGGCGTCGCGGCGCTGCCTTCGGGACGCGGCACCGCTCCGTTGGACGAGACCTCGCTCCGTCCGAGCGAGTCGATCGACGTTCGAACGCGAGCGCCCTCCGCGTCGATCTTCGAGCCCATCCATTCGCGAACGACCTTGCCGACCTGCCTTCGGCTCGCGATGCCGCCCATGGTCGGAGAGGCGGCTTCGATCGCCTCGACGAAGTCCGTCGCGGACTGGAAGCGCTCGCTCGGCTCGCGCGCGAGCGCCTTCTCGAGGACCGCGTCGAGGGGGGCGAGCTCGGGCACGTGCTCGCTGAGCGTCGGGATCGGCGCGTTGAGCAGCCGGTTGAGCAGCTCTCCGTTGTTGTCCGCGCGGAACAGCCGACGGCCCGTGAGCGACTCCCAGAGCACGATCCCCATGCTGAAGAGATCGCTGCGCTGATCGGCCGTGCCGTTCGACGCCTGCTCGGGCGCCATGTACGCGAGCTTGCCCTTGAACTGGCCGTCGCGCGTCGACGAGAGCCGGACCTCCGCCTTCGCGACGCCGAAGTCCGTGATGCGCGCGACTCCGTCGGTGCCGAGGAGGATGTTGTGAGGGGAGATGTCCCTGTGAACGAGCGAGAGCGCGTCGCCGTTCTGGTCTTTCAGCGAGTGCGCCGCTGCGAGCCCCTCGAGCGCGTCGACGACGATCCGCATCACGACGGGCGGCGCGATGCGCTGACCGCCGCGCGCGGCCTCGCGGAGCACGTTGCCGAGGTGATCGCCCTCGATGTACTCCATGACGAGGAAGTAGCCGTCGCCTTGCGTGTCGGAGATGTCGAGCGTGGGCACGACGTTGGGGTGACGGATGCGCGCGGCGAGGCGCGCCTCGTCGAGGAACATCGAGATGAACTCGTCGTCGTGCGCGAGGTGGGGGTGCAGCACCTTGATCGCGACGAGCCGCTCGAAGCCCGCGACCCCCTGCGCGCGTGCGACGTAGACCGTGGCCATGCCGCCAGCGGCGAGCTGCACGAGCACCTCGTAGCGGCCGAGCTTCTTGCCGCTGAGGTCGCGCGCGGGCTGGGCGGCGGCTTGTGCCATGACGCTCAGAACCTCCCTTGGATGGCGACGGCGCCGCCGTCGGGCGAGACCGCAGCCGAGACGGTCGGCGTCTCGTCCGAGGCGCCGTCTCCGTCCCAGTCGGTGAGCACGGCGAGCACGACGGTCGTGAGCGCGAGGGCTGCGGTGACTCCGATCATCACGTTGGTTCGAAGCTCGCGGGACTGTCCATCTTGGAGGCGCGCCACGGTCGGGTCGGCTCGGTAGGCGGGCACGCCGTCGAGGGCATCGACGCCCGACCAGATGAGGACGCCGCCAGCGACGGCCGTGAGCGCGAGGCCGGTGATGAACACCGCCGGCGACAGCCCGCTCGAGCTCTCCGGTGGGGGCGCGACCGGCGGGGCGTCGATCACGCGCTCATGCGGGGGCTCGACCACCACGGCGACGTGCTCGTGCTCGGTCTCGGGCGGCGGCGGTGGGCGCGTGAAACGAATCGCTTGGGTCGCCCCTGCGGCTCCGCTCGTGGACTGCGCGTCCGCCGCGCCGGTGTCGAAGCTCGCGCGGACCGTGTGGGAGCTCGCCGGATCGACGAAGAACGACGTGTAGTCCTCGAGCTGCCCGTCGAGCTCGACCGTGCAGTCGGCATCGCACGTGACGTCCACGCGGAGAAAATCGTGGGCCACGGCTCGGATCGTCGTCTCGGCCTGCCGCTCCGCCTGGTGGTCTCCGGCGTGCCGGGCCTGGAGCCTGAGCGCGAGGGAGCCCGCGCGTGCGTGATCGCCAGCGCGGTCACGCGCGCGGATGGCCTGGATGAGGGCCGCCGCGTTGGGGGCGAGCCGGTACGCGGTCTCGAACAGAGGCGCCGCCCGCGCGTAGTCGTGGGCCAGGTATGCGGCGGTGGCGCGATCATAGGCCTCACCGGCCGCCTGACGATCGGATGCCGAGGGCTCGGGGGTGCCTTGTGCTGCCGCGGGAGACGACGCTACCGCGATGGAGATCGCGATCAACGTCGCGAGCGCTGCTAGCGCAGGCCCTCTCGCGATGGCGCGTTCCTCGGGAAGCTGTCGTTTCACGATCGATCTCGCTCCGAACCATGATGCCGGTCGTTGCGGAAGCAGGTCAAGCGTGCGGGGCTTCGACGCACCGCGTCATGCTCGAGCCGCGATCGCCTGACGCGAGCGGCCGGGCATGTGATTGAATCGCGCCCATATGACGATTGCTCCGGATCTCGCGAAGCGCGCTCAGGCCTGGATCGACGACGATCCCGATCCGACGACCCAGGCCGAGCTCCGCGCCCTGCTCGCGGACGGAGCCGAGGCCGAGCTGACCGATCGCTTCTCGACACGCCTCGAGTTCGGGACCGCGGGCCTTCGCGGCGTGATCGGCGGCGGGCCCAACCGCATGAACCTCAAGGTGGTGCGCGAGACCACCCGCGGGCTCTGCGCCTACCTGCGCGAGACGACGAGCGATGCCCTCACCCGCGGCATCACGATCGGCTACGACGGAAGAACGATGAGCCTCGAGTTCGCGCGCGAGGCTGCGGAGGTCGCGCTCGGTGCGGGCTTCTCCGTCGCGCTGTTCGACTACGTCGTGCCCACGCCCGTGCTCGCCTTCGCCTCGAAGGATCGCAACGCGGCCGCCGCGATCATGGTGACGGCGAGCCACAACCCGCCCGAGTACAACGGCTACAAGGTCTACTGGGGGAACGGCGCCCAGATCATCCCGCCGCACGATCACGGGATCGCGTCGTGCATCGAGAAGGTCGGCGCGGCGCTCGGCATCGCGAAGCTCGCGATCGAGAAGGCCGGCGATCGCTTCGTGCACCTCGGCAAGGCCGAGAGCGATCGCTATCACGCGGCGATTCGCCTGCTCCCGCCCGGCGACGCAGCGTCACGCGGACCGCGCGACATGATCATCGCGTACACGGCGCTCCACGGCGTGGGTGACCAGCCGACGCGGCGCGCGCTCGCCGAGGCGGGCTTCACGAGCGTTCACAGCGTGAAGGAGCAAGCCGAGCCGGACGGCGCGTTCCCGACCGTTCGCTTTCCGAACCCGGAGGAGAAGGGCGCGATGGATCTCGTGCTCGCGCTGGCCAAGAAGGTGTCGGCCGGGCTCGTGATCGCGAACGATCCGGACGCCGACCGGCTCGCGATCGCGGTCCCGCGAGGCGACGGGACCTACCAGCAGCTCACCGGCAACGAGGTGGGATGCCTCTTCGCGCACTATCTGCTGAGCGCGGGCGACGCCTCGAGCAAGCGCATGGTGCTCAGCTCGATCGTGAGCTCGCCGATGCTCGGCTCGATCGCGAAGGAGCACGACACGTACTGGGAAGAGACGCTCACGGGCTTCAAGTGGATCGCGAACCGCGCGATGGCGCTCGAGCCCGAGGGCTATCGCTTCGTGATGGGCTACGAGGAAGCGCTCGGGTATACGATCGGCGACGTGGTGCGCGACAAGGACGGCGTCAGCGGGGCGCTCGTGTTCGCCGAGCTCGCGAGCAGCGTGAAGGCGCGCGGAGCGACGATCCTCGATGAGCTCGACGTGATGGCGCGTCGCTACGGCCTCTACCTCTCGCAGCAGGTCAGCGTGACGAAGAAGGGCGCTGATGGCGCCAAGGAGATCGCCGCGATCATGGACGGTGTGCGGCGCGCGCCGCCGACGGAGCTCGGCGCCCATCGCGTGACGGCGTTCCTCGATCTCGAGCGCGGAGAGAAGACGAAAGACGGCAAGCTGGAGAAGCTCGCGCTTCCGCCCTCGAACGCCATCGCCCTCGAGCTCGACGGAGGGCATCGCGTGATGCTCCGGCCGAGCGGAACAGAGCCGAAGATCAAGTACTACTTCGACGTGCGCGAGCAGGTCGGCGCGAAGGAGCACACGTCGAGCGCGCGCGCCCGCGGCGAACAGACGTTGTCGACGCTCGTGACCGCGTTCACGGCCATGCTGGAGACCCGATGAAGAAGATCGAACGTCGAGCCGACTGGTGGAAGCTCCTGGCTGCGCTGGGTCTCGTGCTCAGCCTCCTCGCGCCTCGCCCTCTGGCCGCGCAGGACTCGACGGATGCCGCGATCGCCGCCGTTCGCGAGCAGCTGCTCTACGCGTCCTACCCGGAGGCGATCACCGGCGCGCAGCAGATCCTCGCCGGACACGACATCAGCGCCGTGCAGCGCAACGCGGCGCTCGAGCTGCTCGCGACGGCGCAGATCGCGACGCAGCAGGCCGACGCCGCGCGCACGACGCTGGTCACGCTCTTCTCGCGCGACCCCGGGCATCGCCTCACCGATCGCGACGCGAGCCCGCCGCTCGTCAGCGCCTTCGCGCGCGTGCGCGAGTCGCATCCGGCCGCCGTCGTCGCCGACCTCCAGCATCGGTCGCCGGGGACGCTCGCGACGCGCGAGTCGCCGAGCATCGAGGTGCGCGTCGGCGCGGGGGCAGACGCCGTCGACGAGGTGCGCCTCGCGTTCCGTCACTCCGGAGAGTCCGGCTACACGCGCGTCGTGCTGAACCATCGCCCTGACGGCGTCTGGACGGCGCGCATCCCGGTCGTCGGCGCCGCAGACCAGATGATCGACGTCGCGTACTACCTGACCGCGACCGCACCGAGCGGCGCTGAGATAGGTCACCTCGGCTCGGAAGCCGAGCCGCTGACGCTGCGCATTCCGCCGGCTTCTGGCGCGATCGCGAGCGAGCCGATCACGGCGCCGGTCACACCTGCGGGAGGCGACGTGACGAGCGAGGCCTGGTTCTGGGTGCTGCTCGCGGTCGCGGTGGCCGGTGCGGGCGTGGGGATCGGGCTCGGCGTGAACGAGGGAACGCGCGGGCCCGAGGCCGGAACGCTCGGCATCGTCGTGCTCCGGCACTGAGCTCGCGTCCCGCGCTCCGCTTCGCGAGCACTGCTGTAGTCGCGAGCACTCCCGTACGCGCTCCGCTTCGCGAGCACTCGTGTGTAGTCGCGAGGACTCGTGTCTTGATCACCCGCCGCGGGTTTGCTGCTTCTTGCCGCGGTTCGTTCCCGGCTGGCGCCTCGCGGCGTGCCGGTCGGGCTTCGCGGAGCTCTGGAGCGCCTCTCGCATCGTCTCGAGGACCTCGGTCTTCTCGGACGAGCCGCGCTTGCGGAGCTGATCGATCGACGCCGACAGCGCAGCGCGCACGTCTACCTGCGTGGCGCGCCGGCACTCTGCCTCGAGCCAGTCGGCGCCGCTGGGCGTCGCACGAAAGCTCGCGGCGACGAGCGCGATGGCCGCCGGCAACGCCGCGAGGAGCCGTCGACGCGCCTCGGAACGCTCCGCCGCGCGCGGCGCATCGCCGAGATCCGTCAGCATGCGCGAGAGTCGATCGAGCCAGCCCTCGCGATCGGTGATCGCCTCCATCGCGTGGCGCTCGGAGAGTACCCAGACGGCGACCATCAGCGCGCCCCATCGCTCCTCGCGCGCTTCGTGCCCGAGCCAGCCGTCGACCTCCGCGATCAGCGCGTCTGGCGTCGTCGAGGCAGCGAGGTCCGTCATCGCCTTGATCGTCGCGTGCTGCACCGGCAGCCGTTCGTCGGCGGCGAGCGCGAAGAGCGCTTCCCAGGCCGGGCGCAGCGCGACCTTCCGCCGGATGAGCGCGGTGTAGCCGTAGGCGGCCGCCATCGGGAGGAAGACCTCGGACGTGTCCGGCGAGGCGATGTTCGCAGCGAGGAAGGATAGCACGCGGAGGGACTTCTCGCCGTGCGAGGCCGCCTCGGCGCCGAAGCCCGACGCCAGCGCGAGGTTCGGCCGCGGCCCCGGCATCCCGCCGAAGCGCGTCAGCCAGAACGCGAGCTCCGACGGCTTGCCCGCGAGCGCCGCCGTCAGCTTCTGCTTCAGCTCGACCGAGCCGAGCCCTTCGCTGCTCGGGCCTCTCACGACTTCTTTCGCGCGAAGAACGCCATCACCGCGGCGACGTTCTCCTCGTTCCCGTAGCGCGTCGAGAGCACCCGGTTCTCTTCGAGGAGGGCCTCTTCGAAGCCGTGCTCGAGGCCGTAGTCGAGCACGCGCCGACACGCGAGCACGGCGCCCTCGGGCTGCGCCGCGATGTCGTTCGCGATCGCCAGCACCTCGTCCATCAGGCTCGCCTTGGGGAACACGCGGGTGGCGAGGCCCCAGCGCTCGGCCGTCGCCGCGTCGATCGGCTTGCCGCGCAGGATGAGCTCGCGGGCCCGCTGGTGGCCCATCAGGCGCGTCAGGTGGTAGCTGCCGCCGTACTCGACGCCGAGCGCGAGGCGCATGAACGGCACCATGAACGTCGCGGTGTCCGCGGCGTACACGAGGTCGAAGCTCGGAAGCATCGTCACGCCCATGCCGATCGCGGGCCCGTTCACCGCGCAGATCGTCGTCTTCGTGCAGGCGCGCAGCGGCTCGTAGAGGCGTGCGATCTTCGAGATGTCGCCGTCGATGCCGCCGAGGAACACGTTCACGTCCGCGCCCGCGGTGAAGTAATCGCCGAAGCCCGTGACGACCACGACCTTGATCGCCGCGTCCGTGCTGGCGCTCTCGAGCGCGCTCCAGACGCTCTCGACGAGCGCGAGGTCGAAGGCGTTCTTCTTCTCGGGCCGCTTGAGCGTGACGACGCGGACGGGGCCCTTGTCTTCGATGTCGATGGGAAGCGTGATCACGGCGACTCCTTGCGGAGGCCCACGTGTAGCGGATCACGCTCGGCGGCGGTACCTGCCGATCACACCCGGGCTGCGACACACGCTACCCTCCGCGCGTGGCGACGCTGGCCGACACCTGGGGGCGCGTCGAGGGCTCGCGGGTCCGCCTCACGGTCCGAGCGGTGCGGCCGCGCGGGCTCTCGCTGGAGGCGGGCCAGGCCTGGCGGCTCCGGCTCGTGCTCGCCGGGCGCGCGATCGCGTGGGGACGCGCCGCACCGTCGGGCAGCGGCATCGCCTGGGTGCGAGCGGAAGGGGCGCCCAAGCTCGCGATCGTTCCGCCCATCCGCGCGACGGAAGCGCGCGCGCTCAGAACGAGCGAGGCATGGACGGCGTTCTTCGCGAAGGCGCTCCTTGCTTCCACGCGCTCTCCGCTCCGCCCTGGAAAGTGGGAGCTCGCCTGGCTCTCGCCGCGGCCGACCCTCGCCGAGAGCGCGCAGCGCGCTTCCGTCGACGAGTACCTGGACCAGGGCGAAACGCTCTGTCGCGCCCGCAACCTGCTCACCGCGCTCGAAGCGCCGCGCGCCCTCTTCTCCTCGTGGTTCTCGTTCGGCGCAGGCCGCGTGCTTCCGCTCCGCGATCCGTCCTCCTCCGATGCGGCGCGCGTGAAGGCGTTCCGCAAGCACGCGCGCGACGGGACGCTGCCGCCCGTGCTGCTCTGGTGGGTGAGCCCGCTCGACGGCTACCTCGTGCTCGATGGGCACGATCGACTGCTGGCGGCGCGGCTCGAGGGCGTGCGCCCGTCGGTCCTCGCGCTCCACGGCAGCATGGAAGAGCCAGCCGATCCGACGTGGGGAGAGACGGAGACGAAGAGGTACGAGCGCGCGTTCGCGAACGAGGTGGCGCTCTCGCCTCGCACGCGCCTGGAGAAGAACGCGGCGCTCGTCCGCGCGTTCGGCGGCGGGACCTACACGTGGACGCCCGCCGTCGCGCGCTCGGATCTCGCCGCGCGCTTCACCGAAGAGCTGAAGGACCTGGCGCTCGAAGGTCCTGCGCCAGCCGGTCAGGCCATCCGCGCAGCGCTGCTGCTGTAGCCGTGGTCACGCTCACTCGGCGGCGAGCGCCGCGAACGGATCCGGTCCGGGCTCCAGGTCCGCGAGGTGAGCCGCGCCCGCGACGTCGCTCATCGTCAACGCGAACGGGCCGAGCGTGCGGCTCGTCGCGATGCGCGCGCCCGTCGGTAGCGTCGTCCAGCCCTCCCACCGCGCTTCGAGCCCCCCGACCGGCAGCACGCTCACCCACATGCGCCACGCGCGCGGCCCTCCGTCGTCATCGAGCAGCCAGAGATACGCGTCGCCCGGCGTCACGCCGCCCGAGCTGTAGCTGATGAGCAGCGCGTCCTCGCCGTCCACGCGAACGAGCGAGCGCATCGTCCCCGGGTCGCGCACCTTGAACGGCGCGATCAGCCAGAACGAGTCGTTCACCCAGCGCTCCCAGCCCTCGCGTATGAGCGCCGCCTCGCCCTCCGCCACCGGTTGACCGCCTCGCGTCGCGACACCGCGCCGGGGCGCATCGAGATCGACGAGCACCTCGACGTCGTCCCAGCGGACCTGCGCCCAGTTCCGCGCGCGGTCCCAGAGATGCCGCGCGCCGGTCGGGCCGAACGTCCAGCGGATCGCCCCGGTCGCGTCCCAGCCCTCTCGATCGAGGGCCGCCTCCATGCGATCGGCGAGCGCCTCCGCAGCGGGCCCTGGTGTCCCGACCGGTCGCGGTGCGTCGAGCACGAAGAACGCGATCGCGAGCGTGAGCAGCAACAGCCCGATCGCGCCGGCGCAGCCCAGCCCGATGCGCCTTCGCCAGGACGGTCTCTTCGAGCTCGACGCGTTGGCCACCCGAGGGTGTCGCGCTCCGAGCTTCGTCGCGCAAGCCCACGAGTCGTTTGCCAGCTCGTGCTAGAGCCGCGCGCATGTGGTTCGATCTCCGCCCGCTCTCGTCCGACTATCCGAAGAGCGCGCCACACCGGTTCGTGATGGAGCGCGAGCTCGCTGCGACGCCGCAGGCCCTCTTCGAGCTGCTCGCAGATCCGGCCGAGTGGGTGCGCTGGTTTCCGGACATGAAGCGGATGACCTGGATCAGCCCGGAAGGCGAGCGCAACCGCGCTCACGCCGTGCGGCGCGCCGACACGGGCTCCGGAGACGTCATCGAGCACTTCGTCGCGTGGGAGCCGAACGAGCGGCTCGCGTTCTACGCCGAGCGCATGACGACGCCGCTCGTGAGCGAGTTCTTCGAGGACTACGTGATCCAGCCCGTGGGAGCCGATCGCTCTCGCCTGATCTGGACGGTGGGCTTCGCGCCGCGCCTCGTCTTCCGCCCGCTCATGTTCGCGATCCGCCCGCGCTTCGCCAGGATGTTCGACGCCGCCGCCGACGCGCTCGTGCGTCACGTCGCTGCGCGCTGAGGCCGGCTTGACCGCTGCTGCGCCCTCCGGGACCATGGTGACGGTGGCCGACGGTCCAGACGCGTCGCGAAGGAGGGGACGGCTCGCGTTCCTGCTCGCGCTCGTCACGGTCCTGGCGATGTGTGGCTGCCGCCCCGGAGCTCAGCTCGATCCTCGGTTGACGGGGCCGGTCGTCCACCTCGACGCGCCGCCGCCCGCCATCAGCGGAGGCACGCTCGCCATCCTCGCCGACGGAACGACCGCGATCGTCGCCGACCCGGACCGCGATCGCGTGCTCGTCGTCGATCTGCCGTCACGCGCGGTGCTGCGCGAGCTCGCCCTCCCGGCAGGCGCCGAGTCCGGGCGCGTCGCGGAGGACAGCCACGGCATCGTGCACGTGGCCCTGCGCGGCACGGGAGACGTCGCATCGTTCGAGGCTTTCTCGGGAGCCCTCACGCTGCGCCGCGCGTGCGACATGCCGCGCGGGCTCGCGTACGACCGGGCGATGGACGAGGTCCTCGTCGCATGCCGCGGCGGTGAGCTCGTGTCGCTGCCTGCGGCCGGCGGGCCCGCGACGCGGACCGTGATGATCGAGCCTGATCTGCGCGACGTGCTCGTCGTCGGCGCGCGCCGGTTCGTGACCACGTTCCGGACGGCGCACCTCCTCGAGGTCGGGCTGGACGGGACCGTGAGCGCGCCGTTCCGCGCGCCCGAAGACGTCACGATCGACGGAGGCGCGGTCCCGCGCGACACCTACTCGGCCTCGGTCGCGTGGCGCACGATCGTGGTCCCCGGCACGACGACGATCGCGATGCTCCACCAGCGCGGTCGCACCAACTCGATCACCGTGCATGCGCCCGCGATGTCCTCGCAGGGCAGCAGCAGCGGCTACGGCGCGAGCACGTCGTCCGCCGTCACGTGCCAGTCGAGCGTGGTGCACGGCGCCGTGACCCTCTTCGATCTCGACGGGCCGACGCGCGGCGGCGCGGCGATCCCGTCCGCGGTCGTCCCCGTCGATCTCGCGGCGCAGGGCGGTCGGTTCGCGCTCGCAGCTGCGGGAAACGAGGCCGGCGCGCGCGCCATCCTCACGGCGAGCGAGCAGGGGCTCACGCTCGCCGCTCGAGGTGACGGCTGCGCGCGGGTGGACGACCGCGGGGTCGCGAACGTGCCGACGGCGCTCGCGTACGACGCGGCCGGCGAGCTCGTCATCCTCGAGCGTGATCCTTCGGTGCTCGTCGTCGGAGCCGATCGCATGGCGCTCGGCGGAGCGTCGGTCTTCGACACCGGTCACGCGCTCTTCCACGGCAACGCCGGTGGGCTCCTCGCGTGCGCGTCGTGCCACCCCGAGGGCGGCGAGGACGGGCGCACGTGGACTTTTGATGGCATCGCGCGGCGAACGCAGTCCATCGCGGGCGGCGTCGGGCAGACCGCGCCTTTCCACTGGAACGGCGAAGAGGCGACCTTCGAGGCGCTCGTTGCGGACGTGTTCGTCGCGCGCATGCACGGGCCCGCCATCTCCGGGGACGAGACGGTCGCGCTCGGCGGGTGGATCGACTCGATCCCGACCCCTCGCGCCACGGGCGGTGACGCGGCTGCGATCGCACGGGGCCAAGCGGTCTTCGAAGGCGTCGCCGACTGCGCCTCGTGTCACTCGGGCGAGCACTTCACCAACGACGAGACGACCGACGTCGGCACGGGGGACGCGTTCCAGGTCCCCTCGCTCCGGGGGGTGTCGTACCGCTTGCCCGTGATGCACGACGGATGCGCGACCACCCTGGCGTCGAGGCTCGATCCTAGCTGCGGGGGCGCGCGCCACGGCAACGTCGAGCCTCTCGACGGCTCGCAGCGGGCCGATCTGATCGCGTACCTCGAGTCGCTCTGACGACAGGAGTGCTCGCGAAGCCGAGCGCGGACGGCAGTGCTCGCTTCGAGCACG
>JBBSAT010000191.1:0-14418 GCA_038252025.1 Polyangiales bacterium
CGGGCTCACGACGACGCCGCCACCGCGCGGCGGGCTCACGACGACGCCGCCACCGCGCGGCGGGCTCACGACGACGCCGCCACCGCGCGGCGGGCTCACGACGACGCCGCCACCGCGCGGAGGCGAGACGTACACCGGGTCACGACGCGGGGGGGAAACGACCACCGGGTCGCGGCGCGGCGGCGAGACGACCACCGACTCCCTGCGCGGGGGCTCCACCACCACCGTGCCGGACGAGTAGCCACGGCGGCCCGGCGGCTCCACGACGACCGTACCGGACGAACGCCCGCGCGGCGGCGGGGCGACGATGACGCCCGAGCGATCGCGCCAGCCGCCCTGCACGTACACGTGACCGCCTCCGCGGGACTCCCACCGCGGCTGGACGAACGTGTAGCCCGCCTGCGGCTCGATCCAGTAGCCGTCGAGCCAGACGTACTGGTAGCCGTCCCACTCGTAGTGACCCTCGACCCACTGGGCGCCAGCGTACGGCGGGGTCACGGCGGCGTAGACGACGCCCGGCTGGCTGGGCGGGGGCTGGGCCACGACGTAGCCGTCGGAGGCGTAGCCCGCCGTGACGTAGCCCGCGCGCCCATAGGCCCGCGAGTAGCAGCCGCTGACCGCCAGCGAGACCATGAGCGCGAACGCGACGGAGAGTGCGGGGCGCGCCCAGATGGGGAGAGAGACTGGGCGGTTCATCGGGGGCCTCCTACTTGTGGTTGGAAACTCTACCTCGCACGTGCTCATGATGCTGCCCATGCGTGGAGCGCCTCTTGGGATAGACGCGGAGACGACGGTTCTGCTTCAACGCTTCGGGTTCGACCCGGAGGCCTTCGCGGCGCTCGTCGAGCGGCTCGCGGACCCGAAAGCCCGGGACAACAGCGTCCGTGGCACGCTCGAGGTGCCCGCGCCTGGGGACGTCGTGCCGCTCGCTCCGATCGGCTCGGCGGAGCGGGATCGGCTGACGGCGATCGGCACGGAGGCCATCGCATCAGGCCGCGTGGGCGCCATCGTCCTCGCGGGCGGCATGGCCACCCGCTTCGGCGGTGTGGTGAAGGCGGCCGTTCCGGCAGTGCTCGGGCGAACGTTCCTCGATCTGAAGCTCTCGGATCTCGCTCGCCTCGCCGCGCGCACGTCGGGCCGAGTTCCTTGCTGGCTCATGACGAGCTTCGCGACCGACGCGGAGGTGACAGAGCTCGCTCGCGCCTACGACGCACCACGGACTCCCGTTGCGACGTTTCCGCAGATGATCTCGCTCCGCGTTCTCCCCGATGGGTCGCTCGCGAAGGACGCCGACGGAGGCGTCTCGCCCTACGCGCCCGGTCACGGGGATCTCACGTTCGCGTTGCGCCGCAGCGGTGCGCTCGCGAGCTTCCGGGCGGCGGGCGGTGAGCTGCTCTTCATGTCGAACGTCGACAACCTCGGCGCGACCCTCGACCCGGCGGTCATCGGCGCGCACCTCGAGAGCGGAGTCGCGATCACGGCCGAGGTCGTGCGCAAAGCACCGAACGACAAAGGGGGAGCGCCCGCGCGCGTGAACGGCGTCCCGCAGATCGTGGAGGCGTTCCGGTTCCCGAGCGACTTCGATCAGGATCGCATCCCGGTGTTCAACACCAACACGTTCGTGCTCGATGCGCGCGCGATCGATCGCGACTTCGACCTGACCTACTTCGTCGTGGAGAAGGTCGTCGATGGAGCGAAGGTCGTGCAGTTCGAGCGGCTCGTCGGCGAGCTCACGGCGTTTCTCCCGACGCGTTTCCTGGAGGTCGAGCGAAGCGGGCCGGATGGACGCTTCCAGCCCGTGAAGGACCCCGACGAGCTCGCTTCGCGCGCGCCGGACATCGAGGCGCTGCTTCGCGCGCGCGGCGTCGTCGAGTGATCCGGGAACCGTGAGCGGGATGGCGTGTCGGTGGTGCTCGTGAGGCTCGAAGCCATCGCCGTGATCGGGCTCGTCGTCGGCTGCGGGAGCACATCGGCCGACGTGCACATCCTCGCGGGGGCGTGCGCGTTCGGTGAAGAGACGCGCCTCTTCGATCTCGACGGTCCGACGCTCGACGGGCTCGGCGTCGCGGCGATCGACGGCGGCGCGTTCTTCGCGTGGTCGGAGCGAAGCGGCCTGTTCGGGGTCGAGCTCGACGAGCTGGGGCGCCCGCGCGGAGAACGCGTCCGCCTCGGCCCTGCGTGTACCGGCGGGGTCGATGTCCTCTGGGACGCGCCGCGCGTGCTCGTCGCGTGCTCGGTGCGCGGCGATGCCGAGCGTGGAGACTCCGGCGCGGTCGTCGTCTACGCGCGTGAGGGCACGGCGGTCCGCGTCGTCGATCGTCACGAGGGCGTCGGCACGGAAGGCACCGGCGTGGCGCTCGCGCGATCGAGCGCGGGTGTCGCGATCGGCTGGCAAGAGGCGCACGGCGGGACGAGCGCGGCCTGGGTGGCGGACGTTGGCGCTCCCGACGAGCCCCGCCGCCTCTCGCGGGGAGGATTCCGCGCGACGGCGCCCGCGCTGGCGTGGGACGACGACGCTCTGCTCGCCGTCTGGGGGGAGCTCTGGCTGAACGAGCGCGGAGACTCGGTCGGACGAGTCCAGCTACAGGCGGGACAGCGCGCGCCACGCGCGATCGGCGAGCTCTCGTACGAGCAGATGCTCCCCGTGCTGAGCCCCGACGAGTCGGAGGGCGCGACCGGCCCGATCCTCGCGTTTCGAGATCGTCGCCCGGCGGGGACGCGCCCCGCGGTGATGCTGACTCGCGTCGACGCGAGCACCCGCAGCGAGACCGCCGTCGTCGGCGCGCCGGCGAACGCAGCGGGCGCGAGCGTCGCCGTGCCTTGCGAGCACGCCGTGATGGTCGTCGCGCCGCGGACGCACTCACGGACCGAGCGCCTCGTCAGCGTTCGGCGCCATGCGACCACGCTCGAGGGGATGGGGCCCGAGCAGCAGCTCTACGAGCATGCGGCGACGTTCGAGTGGGCCGACGCGGCCTGCCTCGGCGATCGCTTGCTCATCGTGTACGGCGCACGGTCGAGCCCGTCGACGCCCGTAGGCTCCGTGCGAGCGACGACGGTCGACTGCGAGTAGCGCGTTCCGAACGGCTACGGGCGCGTCAGGGGGCGGGTGCGTAGCGGGTGTGGCCGGCCGTGATGTGCGCGAAGCGAAACGACGGGCCGGAAGGGCGAACGAACGACAGGTCGTGGATGCCCTCGGGCAGGACGAGCGCGATGGGGTCGCTCCCTAGACGCCGCGAGACGTCGCCGACGCGAACCGTCATCGGTTCGGTACCGGGCTCGATCACGAGCAGCCCCTGCCCCGCAGGCACGTCGAGGGCAAAGGTCGGGTCGAGCCGCGCCTCGTCTCGGCCGTAGCCGCCGAAGATGCTCGGCGGAACCACCGCGGCTTCGTCCTCGGGCACCTGCTCAGGCTCGACCTCGTCGGGCGCCGTGGGCACGCCGATCTCCCGCGGCGGTGGCGGCGCGATCTCCGACGTGGTCGGCGTGGGCGCGTCGAGGGACGCCGAGCCCTGAGACGGATGGGCCAGCCGCCATCCCGCGAACCCCGCGGCGGCGAGCGAGACCAGGATGAACGTCCAGGCGAAGAGCCCGAGGCCCTGGGGCTCGGACGGAGCGCTCGGCTTCGCGAGAGGCGCGGCCGCCTTGGGGGCGACCTTCTGCTTCTGGCTCTGCGGTGGAGCCGGGACGACGACGGGCGCCCCCTCGTCGTCCTCGTCGTCCTCGTCGTCCTCCTCGGGTGGCGGAGGCGGAGGCGGAATCGGGCTCGAGCGCACGGTGATCGGCTTCGGTACCGGCTCGCTCGCCCCAGCTTCACGGACGTCGTCGTCGTCGTCGTCGTCGTCGATCTCGCCTCCGGAGATCTCGAGCGTCGGCTCGTCGTCTTCCTCGACCGCGCGGCGCGGCGGGGGCTCGCTCGCCATCTTGTAGGTGTCGCGGAGGATGTCGGCCGTCTTCTCTTCGGACTTCATCCAGCTCAGGTCGAGACCCACGGCGGATGGCGTCGTGCTCGCCTCGGGCTCGATCGCGCGTGGAGGCATGCTCGGCATTCGCACGGGCAGCTGTGTCTCACCGCGCTCGCGTCGTGCCGCGGCCACCCGATCGTCGCTGTCCTCCCCGAGGACCGCGGTGATCGCTCCTTGGCGCGCGAGGTCTACGAGGACGTGCTCCAGGTCTTGCGGGGCATAGGTTCCGTCCACGATCAGCGAGCGCGGCCCGCGTCCACGCTTCAGCGCGTCCACCACGGCCGCGACCGTGGGAGGCGCGGCGCGCAGGATCGACGCGAGCACGTCATCATCGAACTCGACGCGCTGCGCGAGCACGAGCCCCTTGCCCGAGACGGCGTCGACGAGGCCGCCGAGCTCGGCGGCCGAGCGCTGCACGAGAAGATCGAGCGGCTCTCGGACGCTCGCGCGAACGGGCGCATCGCTGTCGGCGACGGTGAACCGCCCTTCGATGGCGCCGAGGAGGGCCACGACGACGCGCGGGCCGCGCGTGAAAGAGCCGTCGCTCGCGGTGCGCGTCACATCGACGAGCTCGCCCTTCCGGAGATCGATCTCGAAGAGGTTCCACGCATCGCGAACCGTGATCCGCGCGTCGGGGCGCTGGCTCGCCGTCGTGTGGAGCAGCGGGATGACGCCGATCCGCTCGAGACGACCGCGCACGTCTCCGCCCGCGCGAAGGCGTTGCTCGAGCCGGGCGCGCGGTCGAAGCACCTCTCGCACTGCGTTGAGGATCTGGGCGGCGCCGGCTTCCTTCTTCAGGTAGCCGCTGGCGCCGGACTGGAGCTCACGCATGCGCTGGAGAAAATCCTCTTTCCAGGACAGCAGCACCACCGGCACGTCGGACAGAACCGGATCGCGCTTCAGCTCGCGCGTCAGCGAGAAGCCGTCGAGCTTCGGCATGAGGATGTCGGCGATGACGACATCCGGTCGCGAACGGCGCGCCTCGCGGAGGGCTTCTTCGCCGTCGTGCGTCTCGGTCGCGATGGCGCCCGCTTCGCGAAGGAGGTTCGCGAAGAACCAGACCACGGCGGGATCGTCGTCGGCGATGATGATCCTGCGATCGCGGAGGCTGACGTCGCTCGCGCCCTCCCCCGCCGGCTCCTCGTCCACGAGCGCCAGCGTGGCGAGCGCGCCTTCGCGCTCCCGAAAGTGAACCCGTCCGCCGCTGCGCGTCGCGAGGTGCGCGCGGAGCCTCCCGATCGCCGACCACGTCGCGGCGAGGACCTCCGTGCCGTCTCCCATCGGAACGGCGAGGTCTCGACCCCGATCGAGCGACTCCACGAGCCCACGACGGATCTCCTCGGCGATGCGCGCGGCGAGCTCCTCGACCGTGTGGTCTCCGGAGAGAAGGTTTCCTTGCAGCCCAGAGTCGACGGCTGCGAGTCGCACCACCGCTCGCTCGAGCACGTCCGCCGTGAGCGGGCGCCCGAGCACGTCCTCGGCGCCCAGCTCGCGTGCGGCGACACCATCGAGCTCGTCTCCCGGGGCGAAGAGCACGATGACGGGCACGAAATCCGTGAGCGGATCTTCGCGCAGGCGACGGATGAAGTCGCTGCCGGCGCGGGCGATCGTGGCGCGAGCGACCAGCACGACGTCTGGTGCGCTCGAGCGCGCGAGGCGAAGCGCCTCCTCGGGGTCCGCCGCTCCGAGCACCTCGAAGCGCTCGCCCGGGAGCAGCGAGCGGACCTTCGCCTGGATCTCGGCGCCGTCGCAGACCAGCACGCTGACGACGGCTGCGCGCGGGGCGTACGGGGGAGCAGGCGCGTGGAGCGTGGCCGCGCGCGCCTCGATCGACGTGGCGAGCTCGTCCGCCAGCGCATTGCCCGGCGTCCCACCGAGCACGCCCTGAAGCGTCGGCGCCTTCGACGGCACACGCCCACCGATGGCGTTCGGCCGGGGACGCGCCGACACGCCGGGCGGCGGCGCGACGATGACCTGCGGCAGAGTCTCGCGTGGGCCCGGTCCTCGCGCGGATGGCAGCGCGGGAGCGCGGGGGATCGCGACCACCTCCGCGTCCTCCGCGGGGAGCTCGGCGCCGAGCACGGGTAGCGTCGCGGCGAGGAGCGCGAGGACGTCCAGGTCGTCGTCCCGAAGACCGCGCTTCTCGTCACGCGCACCGTCGAGGCGCGCGATCGCCTCCTTGAGCGCAGAGACGAGCTTCTCGAGCTGAAACACCTGGGCCGACGCGTAGAGAGCGTGGAGCCGACGCCGGAGCTCCTCTCGCGGCCGCTCCTCGTTGGGCGTGCCAGCGAGGAGCGCGACCGAGCCCTTCAGCTCCTGCGCCTTACGCGGCAATCCTTCGACGAAGCGCGCGCGGGCGACGCCGAGGGGAGTCGGCCTGGAGCTCTCGGTGCTCATGCGGCGCGGATGGTAGCAGTCGCGGAGACCGTTGGCCGAAAACGCGCCCTCAGCGCGGTGCCCCGCCTTCGAGGACGGTCACGGAGACGCGGCCGGAGCCGACGTTGGCGATGACCTCGAGCGTGAGCGCGAGCGGCTCGGCGCCTGCGCAGAAGGACCCGGACGCGAACGGCTGCGGCGCGGAGTCGGACGCCAGCGTCGTCCCTCCCCGGTCCAGCAGGTGGAGGTCGACGTCACGCATCTCCTCGGTACCGGCCGCGATCAGCGCGACGCACCGACCCGGACGAACGAAGACGTCGCGTGCGCTCCGCGCGCCTTCGTCCAGCTCGACCTCGAACGTCTCTCGCGGCGCGTACCCACGCGCACGGAACGGAGCGCTCGCCTCGGCGAGCCGGAGCCCTTCGATCCCGCGGATCGTGCTCGGGGCACGGAGCACGGCGAGCGCGTAGCTTCCTTCGTGTCCGTACGCCTTCACGGCCACGCGTAGCACCGCCTCGGTGTCGTGACACTCGCGCACGACGGCGCTCGCTCGTATCGCGGTGTCGGAATCGAGCTCCCGACCTTGCTCGTCGCTCAGATAGAGGTCCACGTCCATCGAGCCGCTCGAGCCCGTGGCGACCAGGAGCGCGCAGCCTGGGCGGACGACGATCTCGTGCATGCGCGCCTCGCTCGGTACGATCGGCGCGCTGCGCGTGACGAACACAGGAGGCTCGAAACCGAGCGGAAGGAGCACGGCGGCCATCGTCCCGATCAGGACGCTCGGATCCTCCACCTCGTCGAAGTCGTCCGGCGAGACGAGCGCGGGCGCTTCGGTGTCGGGCCCCGCGCCCTCCATGACCATCAGTCCCAGCGCGCCGCCGCCCTGGAACGCGCGCGCTTCGATCCCGAAGCTGCCGGTCGTCTCCGGGCAGTGCTCGATCGAGGGCTCGTTGCCCTGCCCGATGTCGCGGCCGACCTCCACCCCGTCCGGATCGAACAGGAACAGGTCGGCGTCGTGGATCGAAGCGGCCGTCCGCGACACCACGACGTAGCAGCGCCCGCGCAGCATGGGGACGGTGGATCGCACGGAACCGCCCTCACCCACCGCGTCGATCGCAGGAGTGAGCACCGGGACGAAGCCGCGCGCGCGAAGCGTGGTGCGGCTCCGCGCCAAGAGGTCCTCCACGTCGGCGAAAGGCTCGCGCGGCGCGAGAACGCCGTCGAACAGACCGTCGAAGCCCGCTCCGCCGCCGAGCGCGCTGCGGAACTCCGCCAGGGCGACGGTGCCGCCGCCCTCTCGCGCCTCGACGACGAGATAGGCGGGCATCGAGCCCTCTTCGTTCGGAGGGCAGACGTGCACGAGACCGCCCTCCCCGGGCACGTCTTCGGTCGCGAGCGCGTTCCCGTCACCGTCCGACAAAGTGAGCGCGAGATCGCGGATGGCCGTCGAGCCCAGCCCGACGAACGTGCTGCAGCCGCCGCCCGGGAGATCGAGGGGGAGGACGGTCGCATGTTCCTCGAGGGTGAATGTCCTCGCCTGTCGCGGGAGCTCCTCGTAGCCGCGCAGGCGAAGCCGCTCGCGGATCTGCGCCAGGCGATGCGTGAGCGCGTCGAGCGGCGCGTCGACCGCCGGGAGCGCTCCGTCGTACTCCGGGATCGCGTGGACCGGTGGTGCTTCGCATGCGGTGAGCGCGAGGAGCGATGCTGCGAGAAGCCGCTTCATGGCGCGGATTCGCTCGGTAGTTGGATGAGATCGCTCGGCGACACGTCGAGGCCGGTGGGCCCACGGAAGAGGCGCACGCCGAAGAGACCACTGCCCGCCGTGGCGCGCACGACTGCGTAGAACGTTCCGCTCGCGACCGGGCAGAACACGAGTGCGGACGAGGGGCCGCTCGTCACGTCGTGCGCCGCCTCGCGACCATCGGCGTCGAAGAGCTCGAGGTCGAGGTTTCGGACTCCACCAGAGGCGGCAGAGATGAGCGCGTAGCAGCTCCCTCTCTCCAGCGTGAGCTCTTCGACCGATGCGGCCTGCTCCACGGCGAAGCCGCGGAAGGGGACACCCGTCGCGGAGTAGCCGCGCGTCCGCGCTGCCCGCATCGCCGCCTCGAGAGCCGTGTCGACCGTTCCAGAGCGGTAGTCGGCGGCCGACACCAGCTCCGGCTCGACCGCTGCGGGCTCGGGCTCGGCGCATCCCAGGCCGAACGCCGCCAAGAAGGGGATCCACAGGAGCCGAGCGAGGGTCACGGCCGCGATCTAGCGTCCAGCGGCTCAGGAGGCGAGCGCCAGGTCCGCAGTACTGGCTCGGCTCAGCCCGGCGGAGCCGGCGTGTGGGCCGCCGCGCGTGCCTCGACGGCCTCGATCGCAGCCTGAAGCGCCGCTCGGACCTCACGCGTGCGCTCGCTCGCGAGGCGGTGCCTGAGCGATGGCAGAACGAGGGCATCGCCGATCTGACCGAGCGCCTCGGCGGCGTGCTGGCGGACCAGACGGTCCGAGTGGTCGAGGAGCCGGCCGAGCGCGTCCATTCGCTGCGGAGCCTCGAGCCCGGCGATCGCGTGGATGGCCTCGGCGCGCTCTTCCGGCCCGCGCCCGCTCTCACGCACGAAAGCCTCCAGCGGCGCGAGAGCGCCGGGGTCGCGGATCCGACCGAGCGAGCGCACGACGTCGACACGCAAGCTCGGCTCGGGATCGTGCAGCAACGGCGTGAGCCCCGCGACCGCGCGCGTGTCGCGGATCACGCCGAGCGCGAGCGTCGCCCACTGTCGCGCCGACGTGTCCGCGTCCGAGAGCAGCTCGACGAGCGCCGGGACCGCGGCCGGATCGGGAAGCCGCCAGATCGCCGCTGCGGCCACGACGCGCACGTCGACGACTGGATCACGGAGCGCGCGCACGAGATCGGGCACCGCATCACGGGCGGCGAGACGTCCGAGCGCTCGTCCCGCGGACGCGCGCACCCCCCACTCGGGGTCGTCGCGAAGGAGCCGCCTGAGCAACGGGACGGTCTCGCTGCGTCGGTCGCTCGCGCGGCGTCCAACCAGCTCGGCAGCGGCCATCCGCGCATCGGCGTCGGGTCCGACGAGGTCGGCCATCGCGGCCGCGAACGCGGGGCCGTCGAGGTCCTGTGCGCGCGCCGGAGAGGTGCCCAGGCAGGCCGCCCCGAGCGCGAAGAATACCACGACGAGAGTTGCCAGTTTCATGTGCACAGGCCGGATGGCTCGACGCGCATGTCGCGCGACGATCCCCGTCACAACGCTACCACAGACGTCTGGCCGCCCTCCTCGATTCACGCCCCGCTCGTGGCCTCAACGCGACGGTCGCGCCTCTGCGTGGAGGATGTCCCGAAGCTCGGGGAACTTTGCGAAGTGCTCGGTGATCGCGGCCGCTCGCTGCGCGATCTCGTCCGAGATCGCGCCGTGTCGGCGATCCAAATCCGTGTTTTGCGCCCGCATCGCGCCGAGCTCGACGTCCTGCTCGGCGTTCATCCCGCCGAGGCGTCCCTTCATCTGTGACACCTGGAATTGGAGGTCGTCTCGCTCACGCTCGCGGACGCGCAGCTGCTGTCCGATCGAGTCGATCTCTGACTCCGCGTCGAGCCACGAGCGCGCGACCGCACCCGCATCGCGCAGCGCGACAGCGACGTCGCGCGTGACGATGGCGCCGCCGGCGCGGATGGCCGAGAGCGCCTTGGCGAGCGGCGGCTCGGCGTCCTGGTGCTGCGCGCGTGCCTCGGCGAGCCTGCGGTAGAGGTCGTCGATCTCGCCAGCAGCGCGCGACTCGTCGCGACCGAGCTCGTCGATCGCACCGCCGAGGCGGAGTCGCATGTTGCGGATCTCGGTCTCTCGCCCGCTCGTCGCCGCACCGGACTCGCTCAGCTCGCGCTCGAGCACGCGCGCGTCGGTCACGCGGCGAGCGAGCTCCTCGATCGCCTGCAGGAGCCATGGCGGAGGCGCGGAGCCGTGCGCCCGGGCGGCGAGCTCGCGGAAGAACTGGACGCGGCGCTCGAGCGTCGAGGGTAGGTGCGCGCCGGTGGCGGTGGGCGCGATGGACATGATCGCGTCGCGCCGACGTGGCCCGGAAGGCTCGCCGCGCGCGGAGACCGGCGCGCGCACGGACGGAAGCGCGTCGCCGATCTTGCGCAGCTCTTCGAGGAGGTGGTGTGCGTCGCGGTGCCGCTTCTTCGGGTCCTTTTCCATCAGCTTGCGGACCAGCGCGTCGAGCTCCGGCGGGATGCCGTGCGCCCTCTGGCTCGCGAGCGGCGCGGGCTCTCGCATGTGCTTCAGGATGAGATCGGGCGTGTTGCCGGTGAACGGGAGAGCCCCGGTCAACATGTGGAAGAGCACGCAACCGAGCGCGTAGAGGTCGGCGAGCGCGGTGAGGGGCGCGCCGCGCGCCTGCTCCGGTGCCATGTACTCCGGCGTGCCGAACACGGCGCCGGTCGCGGTGAGGCGCAGCTCGCCCTTCATGTGAGCGAGCCCGAAGTCGAGGAGCTTCACGAAGTCTCGCCGCGCGCCCATCTCGACGAGGTAGATGTTGTCCGGCTTGATGTCGCGGTGGATCACGTCGAGCTCGTGGGCACGCGCGAGCGCCCCGGCGATCTGCGACGAGATGTCGATCACCCGGGTGATCGACATGGGGCCGTTCGCGAGGTCTGCCGAGAGCGGCCTCCCCTGGAGCAGCTCCATCACGAGGTAGACCATGCCGTCGTCGGTCTCTCCGTAGTCCGTGATGTCGATGATGTGCTCGTGATCGATCCGGTTGGCGGCCTTGGCCTCCCGGAGAAACCGGCTTCGGTTGGTCGCGTCGACGGCGAGATCCGGGTTCAAGAACTTGATCGCGACGTCGCGCCCGAGGACCTCGTGTCGCGCGCGGAAGACCGTGCCGAAGCCGCCGGCACCGAGCTTCTGCGTGATCACGTAGTGGCCCGCGATGGTGCGGCCGAGCATCGGATCGGGGAGGTCGCGCAGCGGCGTACCGTCGAAAGGACAGAGGCGGGGATTGCCCTTGTCCTTGTAGCGTCCGCCGCAGACGTCGCAGACCTTCACCGAAAACCCCCGACTGCGCGCAGACTACTCTCTTCGCCGCGCCCGTAGCAACGGAGCGATTGTTGACAAAAACGATGCGGGAAAACATAAGAGCCCGAGGTGCTCCCTGAGGAGCCCTGGGAGACGCCCGTCTTGAAGCTCTCGAACAAGGGTCGCTACGGCGTTCGCGCGATCTTCGACATCGCGTTCCACAACGACGGTCGGGCGACGCAGATCAAGGAGATCGCGGAGCGTCAGGCGATCCCGCCTCGGTTTCTCGAGCAGATCTTCCAGGATCTGAAGCGAGCGGGTCTCGTCTCGTCGCGCCGTGGCCCGAGGGGTGGCTACCAACTCGCGCGTGCGGCGCAGGACATCCGGCTCGGCGACATCGTCCGTGCGCTCGAAGGCGCCATCGCGCTCGCGCCGAAGGAAGACAACGCCGCCGAGCAGTCGGAGGGCGATGCGACGAGCCGAGCGGTGACCGAAGAGGCGTTCCGAGATCTGTCGGAGCGCATCGAGGCCTGCTTCGACGCCGTCACGATCGAGTCGCTCTGTGAGCGTGGCGAGGCGCTCGGATACCGACGACGACCGCCGAACCGCTACGTGTACGTGATCTGAGATGACGCGCGCGCAGGTGGTGGAGTCGGTCCTCGAGCTCGCAGGTGGCACGCCATGAGCGCCCGTGTTCTGTCGATCGGAGCGGGCGGGCTCGGCGCTCCGATGCTCCTCATCCTCGCGCGGAGCCTCGATGTGTCGTTGACCATCGTCGATGACGATCGCGTGGCGGAGAGCAACCTGCATCGGCAGGTTCTCTACGGACCCGAGCACATCGGTCGCTCGAAGCTCGAGGTCGCGCGCGAGCGGCTTCTTCGGGAGGCGAGCGCGCACGGTCGCCGCGTCGCGATCGAGACCATCGATGGTCGCTTCGTGCCGGAGAACGCGCTCGAGCTCGCTGGCGCCCACGACCTCGTCGTCGAAGGGGCAGACAACTTCGCGACGAAGTTCCTCGCGGCGGATGCGAGCCGTCTCGCCGGGACTCCCATCGTGCACGCCGGCGTCGTGCGATGGGCAGGCTACGCGCTCGGGGTTCGCCCTGATGAGAGCGCGTGCCTTCGCTGCCTCTTCGAGGATCTTCCGCGGGACACCGTCGAGACCTGCGCCACCGCGGGCGTGGTCGGCTCGGTCGTCGGGACGGTCGGCGCGCTCGGGGCCGCGCTGGCGATCCGTCTGCTGCTGGGCGACGAGACGGCGGGCGGCACGCTGTTTCATCACGACGCGCGGAGGAGCACGCTCCGGCGCGCTCGGCTCGCGCAACGAGTCGAGTGTCCGCTCTGCGGGACGAAGCCGAGCATCGACGCGATCGACTCGGCCAGATACTTCGGCGCGGCCTTCGCGCTCTAGACGAAAGAGGAGAGAAGACGATGGCGATCAAGGTCCGTATCCCCAGCCCGCTCCGCACGCTCACCAAGGGCCTCGACGAGGTCGACGCCGAGGGCGCCGACGTTCGCACGGTCATCGACGACCTCGAGCGAAACTACGCGGGCATCAAGGACCGCGTCTGCGACGAAAAGGGCGTCCGCCGCTTCGTGAACATCTTCCTCAACGAGGAGGACGACATTCGGTTCCTCGAGGGCCTCGACACGAAGCTCGAGTCCGGCGACACGCTTCAGATCGTTCCCGCCATCGCCGGCGGGCGATGAGCGCTCGGTTCGCGCGGCAGATCTCTCTCGCCGAGATCGGAACGACGGGGCAGGCGAAGATCCAGGCGAGCGCTGTTCGCGCCGGGCGTGGGGACGCGCGCGCGCTCGAGGTAGCGCTCGACTATCTCGAGCGAGCGGGCGCCCCCCTGTGCGAGAGCGGCCGACCGCTCGACGTCGCCGAGACCGCGGTGATCGAGGCGCTGGCCGGGCGCCCCGAGCTCGTCGAGGCTGCAGCGTTTCTCGCTGGCTCGCTGGCCGCGACCGAGCGGCTCGCCGAGGCGGTCGGACTGGAGGCGCGCGTGGCCTGCTGGCCCTCGCTCTTCGGCGGCGAGCCCTGATCGCTGCGATCGGAGATGACGATGTCTGGTGAGGCGTGGATTCGCGGCCCGATCCGCATCACGAGGAGTGTGATGGACGGGATCCGTGCGCACGCCGGCGAGGCCTTCCCGAGCGAGTGCTGCGGCTTCGCGTCCGGTCCCGCCGACGATCCCGCGCGGGTCGACGCGCTCGATCGCGCCGTCAACGAGGCCGACCGCTACCACGCGCTCGATCCCGAGCGCTTCCCCCGGACGTCGACCACGTACTTCAAGATCAACGAGATGAAGGCGGAGAAGGCGTTCGCGCGTGGCGCGGCGGCCGGGCGACCGGTGAAGGTCATCTATCACTCGCACTGCGACGCCGGTGACTACTTCAGCGCCGAAGACGCGGCGACGTTCGCGAGCGAGCAGACCTTGATGTGGCCGTGCGCGTTCATCGTCGTCAGCGTCATCGGAGGCGTGCCGGTCTCGGAGCAGCTCTGGGTACACCGGCCCGGCACGAACGAGTTCGTCGAGGGGCGGCTCGAGATCGTCGACTGACGGAAACGAAACGAGGGAGGCGGCGCTCGGCCGACTCCCCCGCTCTGGCTGCGCCAGCGCCGATTCGATCAGGTCGCGGTGGGCGTCGCCGGCGGCTCGGGCTCGAAGACCGCGCGCGTCTGCTTGAGACGAGCGGCCTTACCCTCGAGCTCGCGAAGGTAGTAGAGGCGCGCGCGACGAACCGCGCCGCGCGAGACGATCTCGAGGCGCTCGATGCGCGGCGAGTGCTCCGGGAAGACGCGCTCGACGCCGACGCCGAAGCTCACCTTGCGGACGGTGAACGTCGCGCCGATGCCGCCGCGCGCGTGGACGATGACGACGCCCTGAAAGACCTGGATGCGCTCCTTCTCGCCCTCGCGGATGCGATAGTGGACGCGGACCTGGTCGCCGGGCCGAAACGCCGGCAGCGTGCGCTTCTGGGCAGCTTCGAGGGCCGCAATCTGCGGGACGGTGTTCGACATCTCGGCTCTACTCCTGAACTCGGAAGGCCCGACTTGGATGGGCC
>JBBSAT010000192.1:0-14416 GCA_038252025.1 Polyangiales bacterium
GGTAGACGACGTCGAAGCGCAGGAGGGTGGTGAAGAGCGCAACGTCCGCCTCGGTGAGCGTGTCGCCCGTCAGGTATCGCTGCTTGGCGAGAACGCCCTCCCAGCGATCGAGCGCACCGAAGAGCTCGCCGACCGCGGACTCGTACGCGGCCTGCTTGGTGGCGAAGCCCGCACGATAGACACCGTTGTTGATGGGCTCGTAGATGGCGTCGAGGATCTCGTCGATCTCCGTCCGCAGCGCTTCGGGCGCGAGGCTCGCCGTCCCGTTCGCGAAGCCCTCGAGCTCCACGTCCATCATCCGCATGATCTCGCGCGACTCGTTGTTCACGATCGTCTTCTGCTCGCGATCCCAGAGCACGGGGACCGTGACGCGACCCGTGTAGTCGTGCTGCGTCGCGCGGTAGACCTCGTGGAGGTGTGCGGCGCCTGGATGGAGCGGATCCGGATCGCTCGCGCTGAAGGGCCAGCCCTGCTCTCCCATGTGTGGATCTACGCAGGTCGTCGAGATGACGTCGGTCAGCCCGCGGAGCGCGCGCGTGATCAGCGTGCGGTGTGCCCAGGGACACGCGCGGGACACGTAGAGGTGGTACCGCCCGGCAGCGGCCGGGTGCGGGCCTGTCCCGTCGGCGCGGATCGTCCCGCGGAATTGCGTCTCGGGCCGCCGAAAGCGCCCCTCGTCGTCCGGGACGTACCACTCGTCCCGCCACACTCCGTCGACCATGCGTCCCATCGAGATCCTTCCGCGTGTCAGGGTGCGGTCGTTCGCCGCCGCCTCAGGCGCAGCGCGGCGAGGGTGAGACCGAGGAGGAGGAGCGCGCCCGTGCTCGCACGCTCGCCGACCCCCACGCGGCACTGACAGCCGGACGACGCGGAAGGCCGCGCGCCCGCGTCGGAGCCGGCCGCGCCTGCGTCGTCCGTGGCGCTCGCGTCGTCCGTTGCGCTCGGATCCGGAGGGTTCGGATCGTCATCGAGGTTCGGGTCGATCGGGCCCGGGCCCGGCGTCGGAGGCGGCGCAGCGGGCGTCGGGACGAAGACGCCGAGAACGTCGACGACGAGATCCGTCCGGGCGCTCGCGAAGATGCAGAGCGAGCCGCTCCCCAGCGTGGAGACCGTGAGCGCGGCGGCCGGAGCGTCGGAGTCGAAGTTGAGACTCGACGTCGGCGGCGCCGCCACGCCGCACGGGAACGCAGTGAGGAACCCACGACTCCCCGGCGAGATCGAGGTGAGGTTGGCCACGACCGCGTGCACGTCGGCGGGCATCCCAGGCAGCGTCTGGATCGGCAGCTCGATCACCTGACGCTCACCGAGCCGGCCCGTGTAGCGGCTCGTCGGGGAGCGCGTGTCGAGCACGCGCGTCGGCGTGATGGCTTGATACGAGAGCTCGCCCTCGGGGACGAGATAGCCGGTGACGTCCACGATCACCTCGACGTCTGCGGACGAAGAGAAGCAGAGGTGACCGTCGGTCAGCTCCGAGACGATGGTGTTCGCCGAGACCGAGGCCGGCGCGAAGTTGATGTTGCTGGTGACGGGGACGGCGGCGTCGCAGGGAAACGCGGAGAGGAAGCCAGGCGTCGCGCCGCCGATCACGGCGACCGACGCGACGACGCCCACCGCCCCGGCAGGAGCGCCGACGTCGAGGGGGAAGGGCACGCCAGCCAGGACGGGCGTCCCCGAAGCGCGCGTGTCCAGCACGCGAAGCGGGCCCGCGGTCTGGAGCCCGAGGCCGGTCGGAGCGAAGACGCCCGTCCAGTCGGTGATGACGTCGACGTCGGTGTTCGAGAGGAACGTGACCCCGCCGCCTGCGCCGAGCGCCACGGGCGCCGCGTTCGCGCGGACGCGGTCGGGAAAGAAGTTCAGGGTCGAGGTCATCGACGCGGCGCCGTCGGAGACGACGCTGATGAACCCGGGGAGCACGCCGGGAACCGCCGCGACGTTCAGCCAGAGGGAGGTCGTGCCGGCGGGAAGGCCCGGGAAGTCCGTCACGGTGCCGGTGCGCGTCGCCGTGAGCGGACCGCTCGTCGCTCCGTCCGAGCGCGCGAGGCGGGTGCTCGCCACATCCGTGCGGGTGTCGAAGAGGCGCTGGGGCGGGAGAAACTCGAAGCGCGAGAGCGCCGCGACGGTGGTCACGCTCGGGAGCGTGGCGCTCGCCTGGAGCGTCGCTTCCGCGGGCTCGGGAGGCGCGCCGGCGCCGCAGCGCGGCGGACCGTCGAGGCAGACCTCGCCGGTCGCCGCACAGTCGGTGTACGAGCAGTCCGCGCGGACGACGGCCGTCCCGTAGCAGACGATCGGGCACGTCATCGGCGGAGCGCCCTCGGTGAAGAAGCGCGTGCGCCGCGCCGCGCCGTCGATGCTCAGCTCCGTGTGGATGTGATTGACGTGGTGATCGGTGCGGTAGGATCCGTCGGCGTTCCGCGTGTCCGAGATCTGGCTGAATCCGTGCTCGCCGTTCCAGTACCAGCCGTCCCAGATCACACGCTGGATGCCGATGTACTCGGCGTTCTCGATGAGCCAGTTCGCGACCGCATCACCCCGGGTGTTGTCGGCGTCGCCGCCGATCGTCGGGATCATCAGATCGATCGCGCGGCCGACCGAGTGCACGGAGAGGTACGCGGTGCTGGCCGGGTTGCTGTTGCGTCGACACGTGTAGGTGCCGCCGGCGCCCACGTACGTCCATCGGCCGCGGATGTAGACGTCGAGCTCCGTGGTGCCCGGATGCGCCCGGATGCACGCCGGATGGGTGCAGGTTCCGACCCAAGGGTTCGTCGAGGTGCAGCTCCCGAGCGGAAGCACCGGCGGCGGATCGACGACGTCCACGTACTGAGTGGCGGCGATCGCGCGCGTGCTCGCGGGCGGATCCCAGTCCCCCGGGACGACGACGCCTTGCTCCGTGAGGCCGACCGGCGACTGAGCGCACCCACTGATCGCCAGGACGAGACCGAAGGCCCGACATACACGGCTCGAGATCGTCGACATGAAGGTCATGCTCGGGGGGGCGCGCCCATCGGTCAACCAATTGCTCGCAGCGCGAGCCGCGCGAGGCTCAGGGCGCGCAGGTGCCCGAGACGCACGAGGCCGACAGGCACTCACGATCATCCAGGCAGTTCCTGCCGGCGTCTCGCCGCACGTCGCACACGTACTCGAGCGTTCGCTCGGGCGTCTGTAGCGCGCTGCAGGTGCCGCCATAGACGCCGCAGTCGACGAACTCGGCGCACGCGTGAAGGCAGACGTCCCCGCACGCCGCCGTCTGGCCGGTCGCGCACGCGATGGTCACGCAGTGGGTGTCTTCCGGGCAAGCGGACGCAGCGCCGCAGGGCTCCGCGCACTAGCCGTCGGCCACGCAGTCGCTGCCCGAGCAGCGCATCGATGCGAAGCACGCGCCGCTCCGGCAGTCGGCGTCGGCGCGGCAGGTCTGACCGGTCTCGTGGACGGCGCGCTCCACGGTGCACGCCGTACCGGTGCAGGCAGTCGGGAGGCACTCGAGGACACCGAGCGTGGTGTTACCGAGGCAGCGATCCGTACGACAGTCGGAGTCGCCTCGGCACTCGCGGCTGCAGTGCGTCGTGCCCCCCGGTAGGTGCAGGCAGGCGTCGCAGTCCTCGGCGGTGCACGCCGTGCCGACCGCGACCCGGCAGACGCCCGCGAAGGTGCTGCAGTTGTTCGTCGCGCAGTCGTTGTTGAGCGCGCAGGGCTCGCCCACCGCTGCGGGCGGGAGACAGCCGAGGTCTCGCGCGCAATGCGTGGTCGCGTCGGCGCAGCCGCAGTCGATGCAGTGAGTCGGATCGTCGACCAGCGCGCAGGCGGTCGAGACAGCGCCGACGCACGTGTAGGGACCGCTGCCGCACGGCGGCACGCACATCGCGCATCCGGAGCCGGACGACGCACAGCTCGTCACGCCACACACCAAGGCGCGCCCGCCAGAGGTCGAGGTGCAGTCGCTGTCGGCCGTGCACGGCGCGGTGCAGACGTTCGTGCCGCTCAAGCAGGCGCCGCTCTCGCAGTCGCCGTCGCTCGTGCACCCCGCGCCGATCGGACGGCCCGCGTCCGACGGGCCCGAGGAGACCGGCCCGCCGCACGAAGCGACGAGCAGGGAGAGCGCGAGCGAAGTGAAGAGTAGGGCTGACCTGCGCATGGGGGCGCGACCCTAGCATTGGTTCCGGACCGCCTCCCGCATCACCGGGCGAACGCGTCGAGGGCCGCGAGCAGGCGCGCGCGCTTGCTCTCGCTGCGTTGGTGCCCCGCGTCACGGAGCGCGTGGAGGTCGACGCCCGGCCAGGCGCGGGCGAGCTCCCAGGCCGTGTCGAGCGGGCAGCTCAGGTCGAGCCGACCGTGGATCAGCACGCCCGGGATCCCGGAGAGCCGCCCGGCGTTCCGGAGGAGCGCGCCCTCCTCGAGCCAGGCGGCGTGCGCGAGGTAGTGAGCGCAGATGCGCACGAAGGCGAGCCGCTCGGCCGGCGTCACGTCGCTGTAGGCGTCCTGCTTCGCGTTCGGCTCCAGCGAGACGACCGCGTCTTCCCATCTGCACCAGTCGTCCGCGGCTCTGACGCGCACGAGCGGATCGGGGTGCTCCATCGCGCGTGCGTAGGCGGCCACGAGATCGCCACGCTCGCTCTCCGGCGCGCCGTCGCGAAATCGCTCCCACTCCTCCGGAAAGAACCGCGCGGCCCCGCGATAGAGCCAGTCGATCTCGGCCCGCCCGGTCGTCGTCACGGACGAGATCACGATCTCGGAGACGCGCTCTGGGTAGCGCTCGGCGTAGGCGAGGGTCAGCGTCGAGCCCCACGAGCCTCCGAACAGGAGCCAGCGCTCGATGCCGAGGTGCTCACGCAGCGCCTCCATGTCGGAGATCAGATGCTCCGTGGTGTTGAAGCGCATGTCGGTCCGCGGGTCGCTCGCGTTCGGCGTGCTTCGTCCGCATCCCCGCTGATCGAAGAGGACCGCTCGGTATCGCGCCGGATCGAAGCCGCGTCGCATGTTCGGTGAAGCGCCGGAGCCCGGGCCGCCGTGCACGGCCAGCGCTGGCTTGCCGTGCTCGCTCCCGCACGTCTCCCAGTAGACGAGGTTCCCGTCGCCCACGTCGAGCATCCCTCGGTCGTAGGGCTCGATCGGTGGGTAGAGCTCGACCATCGAGAGACGCTCCGGGCGTCAGTGACAGGCGAGGATCGGAGCCGTCGAGGTCAGGCTCACGCAGTCGTTGACCGATCCACAGCCCAGGGTGTCGATGCATCCGGCGAGCGCGCCGACCTCGCTGAGGCTCATGAGCATCGTCGTCGCGAGCGTGAACTGCGGCTGCCACGAGCCGCACCCCGGCTGCGGCGTGTCGCTGTCGTCGCAGACGCAGGCGAGGAAGCCGAGCACGGTGTCGATCGGCGTGACCTGGGACGCGATCAGCGCGCGGACACAGTCGGTCGCCGTTCCGGGATCGGCGGGCGTCTGACAGGCCTGCGAGGACAGGCACGCGAACATCGCCGAGATGAACGAAGCGCGTCCGGTCGAGCAGAGCGGTCGAATCGCGTCGTAGATGCAGAGCCGCGGGCTCGTCGGCTGCGCCGCTGCACAGGCGGCGCGCACGGCGTCGACGTCCGCTTCGCAACCGGTCGGCGTGATGCTGGTCGTCGCGCGGCACATCCCGCTGACGCACTCGAGACCGGCGGCGCACTCGGTCGGGATGAGACACGTGTCTCCGATGTCGTCCGTGCCCGTCGAGACGCACATCCCGCTCGTACACCGGAGGCCGCTCCGGCACATGCTCCCGTCGGTGCACGGGTCGCCGCTGGACCCGGTGCCCGCGGTCGCGCACACGCCCGCCGCGCAGTAGAGCCCCGAGCCACAGGTCGAGGTCAGCTCACACGCCGAGCCCACAGCGCCGTCCCCGCTGCCCTCGCAGACGCCGAGGTTACAAGTGAGCCCGAAGCGGCAGTGCTCCGTCGGCGAGCACGCGCCCTGGAACCCGACCGTCCCCGGCAGCGGTCCGGCGTCGGACCCGAGCCCGACACCTGCGTCGCGATGGTCGGCGCCAGCGTCGTTGCCGGTCGTGCCCGAGTCGTGCGTCGGGTCGACGGCGCAGAAGCCCGACGTGCAGGCCAGCCCCGAAGCGCACTGGAACGCGGAGAGGCAGGGCGTTCCGACTCCATCGTTCGTGTCGGGCCGAGGGCCCGCGTCGGGGTCGGACGTGGAAGCGCGACAGCCCGCGACGACGCCAGCGAGGAGGAGGACGGTCCCGAGCACGGAGAGACGAAGCGGAAGCGATGTCATCCGGGAACCGTAGCCGCTCGGAGGCCTCGCCTGCAACGCCGCGATCCCCTCGCGCCTGGACGGGGCTCCGTTCATCGGAGAGCCCGAACGGAGCAGCGGAAGCGGAAGGTGGCGCCAGCCGATGAATCCATGGTGAGATACCCGAGAGGAGATGCGTTGACCGGATTCGTATCGTCTCTCGAGGAGCCCCGCCGACGCTTCCTCGCCTGCGTGACGGACCACGGGCTCGAGCACGGCTTGCGCTCGTGCGACGACTTCATCCAGCACTTCTCCCCGCGCGTGATCATGGCCGCGATCGGCGAGGACGCCGAGCTGCGAGCGTCGCTGCTCGAGCAGACCATCGGCATCAAGAAGAAGGTCGGCCTCCGAAAGTCACCGACGTCGGCGGGCGACGACCTCCAGATCGCGCTCGAGGAAGGTGTGACGACGCCGGCCGCGATCGTCGCGCTCTTCGGCGCCGACCACCGGGCACGCTGTCTCGATGGTGCCGAGCTCTGGGCCTACCTCACCGAGCCCGAGTTCTGGCGCGCCGCGCGCGACTCGGAAGACGCGTGGTCGATGGGCCGCGATCACATCACGTACATCCTCGAGCGTGCGCTCGCGGAGCACCTGCTCACGCCCCGCGACATCGTCGAAGGCCTCACGCTGTCGCTCCTCGTCCATCACCTTCCCGAGCACGTGCTCGAGTCCGTGCTGAGCGCGACGCTGCGTCAGGCGCGCATCCACGAGCCCTTCTCGGAGGAAGAGCTGCTCGACGTCGTGCCGCCGTCGGTCCTCGCCGAGCACGTGCCTCTCGAGGAGATCTGGGACCGCGTCGTCGTCCCGCACATCGCGGAGCGCCACGAGCTCGCGGTCGGCTCTCCCCGACGCAACGCGCCGGGACCGCCCCTCTCCCCGACCGCGACGCGGATCGCACCGACGCCCGCCGCCGTGCCTTCGCGGCTTTCGGCCAGCAGGCTCGTCGGCATGCCGATGCCCTCGTCCAAGATCACCGGACGCCTCGCCCCGGTCCCGGGCACGAGGTCCGAAGCGGCCGAGCCGAGCGCCACCAAGCGCGCTTCGCGTGCGCCTCGGCGCTCGATCCCGCCGAAGCACTGAAGACCGGTGATCAGGGATCGGCTCGCGACGGAGGGCCACCGAGGGGAAGTCGCATCGCGAAGATGCTGCCGCCTCCCTCGCGCGACGAGACCTCGACGTCTCCACCGTGTGCGTCCGCGACTCGCTTCACGACGGAGAGCCCGAGGCCCGTGCCCGTCGCCTTGGTCGTGAAGAAGGGCTCGAAGATCCGGCCTGCGATCGCCTCGGGAACCCCGAGCCCGCGATCCTCGACCGCGATCCGAACGGAGGCCTCGTCGTTCATCGTGACGCGAACGACGACCTCGACGCCCTCGCCCGACGCTTGCGTGGCGTTGACCAACAGGTTGAGGACGGCCTGCCGCAGCATCCGGGCGTCTGCCCAGACGTCGGGCAGCTCGGGCGGCGCGATGATCTGAACCGCGACCGACGGAACGGAAGCCCGGACTGCTTCGACGGCGCTCTCGAGGATGCGCACCAGGTGCTCGGGACGCAGCCGTGGCGGATGCGGGCGCGCAAAGTCGATCAGGTCGACGACGATGCGGTCGAGCCGCTCGGACTCCTCGCCCACGATCTCGAGGAGCCGGGTCGCCTCCTCGCCATGCACGAGACGCCGTAACATCGCGCGCGCGTTGAAGATGACGCCGAGCGGGTTGCGTACCTCGTGCGCGACGATCGCGGCGAACTCGCCGAGCGCCGCGAGACGCTCGCGATCGACCAGATCGCGCTGCGCTTGCGCGAGCCGTTCGTAGCTCACCTGCAGATCGTGCAAGAGGCGCGCGTTGGTCACCGTCGCCGCCACGAGCCGCGCGAGGATGCCGAGGAAGTCCTCGTCCTTCGCCGTCGGGAGCTCTTCGTGGAAGCTGATGGCCGTCGTGAGCCGCCGGAGCACCATCACGCCGACGCTCTCTCCCCCTGGCCGCTGGAGAGGAACGACCATCGCCAGTGCGGCCGGAGCTCCGCTCGACTCGCTCCCGAAGATCCGCTCCGTGCACGTGAGCAGCCCTTCGAGCGCGGCCCGCTCGAGCAGCTCCCCGAGCGGGCCGAGCGCCAGCTCGCGCGGCGGCGCTCCCCACACGGCGTCCCCGAGGTCTCCGCTCGGTCGATCCGGCCGGCGGCCGCGCCCCGCGACGGCTCGGGTCATGACGGGCACGAGCAGCTCGCCGACGGTGAGGAAGCCCGCCGCTTGATCGAACGCGAAGATCGAGAAGAGGACGTCAGCCGCGCGCGCGAGGACCTCGGCGGGATCGGCGACCGAAGCGGCGTCGATCGCGAAGCGATTCAGCGCGTCCAGCCGCGCGTTCTGCCGCGCGAGGTCTCGCTGGGAAACGAAGAGGCGCTGCTCGGTCTTGACGAGGTTCTTGACCTGCTCGTCGAGCGCGCGATTGAGACGCAGGAGCGCTTCGGGAGCCGGGATAGCGTCGCGATCGTGCTCCCCCACGTCAGGCGGAGCCCGCGTTGCCGTCGTAGAGCGCGCAGAGCACTGCCGTGTAGTTGTGGAAGAGCGTGCGGCCGCCGACGGGGCCTATCTCGCCGTACGTGTGCAGGCCGATCCACGGCACGTCCTTGCCGAACGCCCGCTGGGCCGGCTCGCAGAGGCGTGCGCTGGTCTCGGTACCGAAGAGGAGCGCGCCTCGTCCCGCACAGTCGAGGTCGAGCACGAGGATGGGGCGCTGGCCCGGGTGGCGTTCGCTCAGCCGGCGCGCCGCGGCGACGGCGCGCTCGCAGACCTTCTCCGGATTGCGACGCGCGAGCTGCACGCGCGTGCCGCTCTCGATCCCGGCGGCGAAGTAGAGCGCGCCCGCAGCGGCGTCGAGCTGCACCGGGACGCGCACCGTGAAGTCACCGAACTCCGGCGTCGGCCGCGGGACGCGCTCCGCGAGGAGCAGGTGGGCGATGTGGAGCGCCTCGAGCGTGTCCGCGTCGTCGGCGAGGTAGTCCGTGAAGAACGACCACGCCGAGCGCTCGTCGATCTCGCGCACGAAGCCGCCGTCTGCGCGGGTCACGACGCGCTCGATGCCGACGAGATCGCAGCCGTGCGTCACCTCGAGATCCGTGACGAGATCTCCGCCGAGGAGGAGCGCAGAGACGCCGCCGCTCCGTACCTCGAGGCCGTGGTACTGGAAGGTCTTGTCGAACGTGAGGAGATCGCCCGCCGTGCCGCCGACGATGAGGATCGGGTAGGGCATCGCCGCCTCGATCGAGCGCACGAGCTCCGTGCAGTTGCCGAAGACTCCGTCGGGGAACAGGACGAGGAGCCGGCCCACGAGCCCGGAGCGCACGATCTGATCGACCAGCGCACGTCCACAGGCCGTGGCGTCCTCGGAGAAGCCGGGGGAGAAAAAGGTGCGGGCGGCGATCGCGTCGGCTGCGATCGCGCTGACGGCGACGGCGTGGCTCGCCTCCTCCGAGCCGTGCTGCGTGATCACGCCCTCGGCCGAGCAGCCGACGACGGGCGCCGAGCCCACGATGTCCGCAACGCCGCGAAGGAGCGCCGCCTGGTCATGCCCGACGGTGCCGAACACCAGCACCGCGATCGGGGCCTGTCCTCCGAGCGGGGCGAGAGCCTCGCGCGCGGCCTCCCGTCCTGCGTCGACGCTGTCCCGATTTCTGCTGCGCCCGACGCCAGCCTGGCTCTGCATCCGAAACCCTCCGCGGCCCGAGCTTACAGTGGGCGAGCGCGCGCGCGAAAGGTCGCCGCCGGGGATCCGCGCGTGTGCCGCGCCCGCCGCCTCCGGGCACGAGCCCGCCCGCTCGGTGGGGTCGGTGCTCGCGCGCGAGCGTTCGGTGCCTATGCATTGGGGACACGGAGGCGTCTTCATGATCGCGACCTGTCCATCCTGCGGCGCCAAGAACCGGATCCCCGCCGCGCGCGTCGCCGACCGCTCCAAGTGCGGACAGTGCAAGGCCGCGATGTCGCGCGATGCGCCCGTCGCGATCGAGAGCGCCGCGGACTTCGATGCGCTGCTCGGGGCCTCGAAGGTCCCCGTGCTCGTGGACTTCTGGGCCGCGTGGTGCCCGCCGTGCCGCGCGGTCGCGCCCGAGCTCGAGTCGCTCGCGAAGGAGCGCGCGGGTCACGTGGTGGTCGCGAAGCTCGACACCGAGCAGGTCCCCGACGTGGCGGCGCGCTTCTCCGTTCGCTCGATCCCGACTCTCATCCGGTTCGACGCCGGCCGCGAGACGAAGCGCGAGATGGGCATGATGCCCGCGAGAGAGATCGCCAGCCGCCTCGGCTTGTGATCAAAGCACGGGCCGCTCGCCACGCCGACCGCGGACGGGACGCTCAGGCGTGGTCCGTCTCGAGCACCTCGATCGTGGCGCCGGCTTCGAGCGTCATGCCCGCGGGCACGAGGCCGAGCGCCGACGCGGACGCGAGGCCAGGCACCGAGCCCGACGCCGCGTGCCGACCCGGCACGAACAGGAGCTCGTGATCGCGCTCGGTCAGCTCGCCGTACACGACGCCGAGCCGGTCGAGCGGTCCGCGCACGGCGATCGACAGACGCGCGGGGACGAAGCGCGGTCGCGGGTGCTCGTCCCCCTGCATCGCGCGAAGCAGCGGCGCTCCGAGCAGCGTGAACACGACGAACGCCGAGCCCGGATTTCCTGGGAGCGCCAGCACCGGGAGAGCTCCGAGGCGGGCGAGCGCGACGGGCTTTCCGGGCTTGATCGAGACGCCGCGGAAGATCGTCTCGGCACCGAGCTCTCGGAGGGCGCTCGCGACGTGGTCGTGCTCGCCCTCGGCTGCGCCCCCGATCGTGATGATCACGTCGAAGCGTGGCCCAGCGCTCGCGAGCACGGCATCGAGCGCGCCGGGCCGATCGGAGACGCGCTCGCACGTCGGTGCTCCGCCGGCCTGATGGACGAGCGCGGCGAGCAGCGGCCCGTTCGAGTCCACCACGAGCCCCGGTCCGCTCGAAGCGCCCGGATCGCGCAGCTCGTCACCCGTCGCGAGCACGAGCACACGTGGCCGACGCGCGACGAGGGCCGAGCGGCGTTCGAGCGCCGCGAGCAGCGCGATGTGCCTCGGCGAGATGCGCGTGCCGCGCGCGATCGCGAGCGAGCCGCTCCGCGCGTCCTCTCCCGTGTGTCGGACGTGCTGCCCAGCGCGCGCGACGCGGACGATGGCGATGCGTTCGCCTTCGCGGGAGATGTCCTCCCACGGGATCACGGTGTCGGTTCCCTCCGGCATCACCGCGCCGGTCGAGATCGCGACGGCACGCGCGATCCCGTCCGTCGAGAGCGCTGACCCGAGCGGTGCGCCGGCGCGCGACTCGCCCTCCACGAGGAAGTGCGCGCCTACGAGCGCGGCGCCGCGGATCGCATAGCCGTCCATCGCAGCGTGATCGAAGGCGGGCAGGTCTCCCGCGTATGCGATCTCCTCGGCGAGCACGCGGCCGACCGCATCACCGATCGCTGCCTGCTCGGCGGCGTCGAGCGCTCGGGTCGCGAGCGCGTGCGAGAGCGCGAGCTCGTAGGGGATGCGTGTGAGCATGAGGTGCAACGTAGCGGACGCGCCGCGTCTTGCTCGCTCGTGCGCACGGCTGTGTGCGTGATCGAGGCCTGGTTCGCTCGCCCGAAGCTGTGGCCTCCGGCCACAGGTCCCTCACCGACCTTCGCTGCGCGCGCACGGAGAAGAGACTCGCATCGTCTCGAAGAGCGCTCAGACGGCGAGATCGGGCGGTGGGAGCGGGCCCTCGACCGGGGCGCAGCAGTCATCCTCCTGTCCCACGAGCCCGCACGAGACGGGCTGCTGAACGGAGAACGAAGCCCATGGGCAGTGGCAGTGCTGGCAACCGACGGCCGTGCCGATGGCGCGGCAGCCCGGGGTGAGCGCCACCGCGCCGACGAGCGCGATCGCGCGCGCGAAGCGGAGACAGTGCGCGGTGCGGGCGTCGGGCGTCGAGCGATTCGAAGAAGACATGCGGCTCCGATGCATTTGGGGAGTGCTCTTCGAGAGGGCTCGCCGCGAGCACGGACGGGAGGATGCCTCGGGGCGAGCGCGCCTGCATGGATCCGGCCTCTCAGCGCTCGATCTCGCCGAGCCAGATCGGGACCACGTCGACGTCGAAGGGCTGGTGAGGGTTGCTGCGGCGCGCCGGGAGATCTCGCCCGTCCAGGCGCTCGATGCGAAGGCCTTCGCGCGCGCGGCGACACACTTCTCTTCCAGCGGGCGTCGAGCAGACGCTCGACTCGATGTAGAAGAGGTGGCCGCGCGCGAAGCTCAGGTTCGGGGCTGCGTCGTCATCACGGATGGGGGCGACGTGCGCGTGGGCCCGACTGCACTCGTAGATCGGCAGGTGCTCGATGTGATCGTCGGCGCGCTCGACGTACACGACGAGGTCCTCGGGCGCCGTCTGCGCGCGCCACGCGAGGACCACGTTCTCCTCGAGCGCATCGGTCGGAAGCTGTGTCCAGGCGTCCCAGCGGGCGATGAACGCGAGGGTGAGCACCGCTGCGAGAACGGGCGGCGCGCGGCGAACGATCCAAGGACGCGCGCCCGCGAGCCCCGACACGGCGAGGGTCGCGAGGACGGGCAGGTAGAGGCGTGCGTGCGCCTGCGCCACGGGCTCGGTCCACGCCGCGATCGAGCCAGCGCGCGCGAGCACGAGCACGCACGCGGCGAGCGCGATGCCGCGCACGAGACCGCGCGCTCGCACGCGCGATGCGAGCGGCACGAGCACGATGCAGGCGAGAGCCGCCTGGACGCTCTCCGCTGCGACGTTTCCGGTGGCGGCGTGCTGGCCCCACGCGCCGAGCTGTTCGTCGAGGACCTCGAGAAGCGCGCTGGCGCTGGTGACGAGCGCGGCGGCCGCGATCCCCAGCCCGGCCACGAGGCTCGTCCCGAGCGCACGGCGGATCGAGGTGCCAGGCCTCGAGACGAGAACGAGCGGGACGAGCGCGACCGGCGTCCAGGTCAGCGGATGAACGCGCGCGGCCTGCGAGAGCAGAAGCCCCGCGGCGAGCACCGCGAGTCCGAAGCGTCGTCGACTGCCGCGCACGCCGACGCTCAGCGCCACGCACGCCCCAAGGATGAGCACGACGGGCGCGCCGAAGTAGGACTCGCTGAGCGCGAGACGTCCGAGGATCGGATCGAGCGCGAAGGCCGCGCCCATCACGGCGGCGAGCGCGAGGTGAGCGCCCTGCGCGCGCGCCGCGAGAAAGGCGAGCGCGGGGGCGAGCGAAAGAAGGATCGACTGCGCGAGGAACACCCCGGCTTCGGGGCTCGCACCGGCCAGCCACGCGCTCCCGCCGAAGAGCTCGCGATAGCCGGGCCCGTAGCCCGACGGCTGGCAGAGCGCCGTCTCGATCCAGAGCGGGCCTTGTCCGTTCTGGTGAAAGAACGCGGGCTCGAGCACCAGCCTACGCAGCGCCAGCGTGCCCGCGCTCAGCACGAGCAGAAGCCAGGGCCGACCGGCGGTCCACGCGCGAAGGCGGCGTCGATCCGAGAGAAGGACGCCGAGCAGAACGCATCCGATCAGGCCTTGCCAGGGAAGCCGCTCGAGGAGGCCGGGCGAGGACCCGATGCGAGGAGCATCGGAGACGTGCGGCGCGAGCTCGCGGCCAGGAGCGCCTCGCGCGAAGGGCGATCGCTCGCGGACGCACGCGCTCAGGTGATCGAGCGCCTCCTGCCAGGCGCTGGGCGCGTCTTCCCAGTCGGGGAGGTCCGCCACCGGCGAGAGCCCGATGTCGCCCTCGCGGCGGAAGGTCTCTCCGGCCGGCTCGTGGATCTCGATCGTGAGCGGCAGGTCGTCCGCAAACGCGCGTCGCACGGTCATGCGGGTGCCCCCGCACTGGATCGGTTCCATCCGTGAGTCGCATGCGTGGACCCACGCGCTCGCCGCCGCGTCGCACTGCGCCGCGGCCACGCCCGGAACGAGCGCGCTCGAGATGACCATCGACCAGAGGAGCCGCACCTCGCCGGATGATATCGGCGTCACGAAGAACGCGGCGATGGAACGTCGCGGATGCGCGGTGGGCACGATCGTGCTGGGATCGCGGCGTGGCGCTCGACGGAATCCTCGTGACCGGCGGCAGCGGGTTCCTGGGCGTGAACCTCGTCGACACCCTGCTCGCGCGGGGGGCGCGCGAC
>JBBSAT010000193.1:0-14388 GCA_038252025.1 Polyangiales bacterium
CTCCCCGGAGGGGCGAGGGAGTTGAGAAGGAGCCCCCTCTCCCCGAAGGCGAGGGAGTATTCGGACGAGCAATTCGGAATCTCGGGCGAGATCCCGTACAGTGGGGCTGTGCGCCACACGGGATGGTTGCTCGCGTTGGTCCTCGCGCTCGGAAGCGCAGGGCCGGCGCATGCGCGATCCGCGGAGAGAGCCTCGCACCACGTCGCGCTCCGCGTTCTGTTCGTCGGTAACAGCTACACGCAGTTCCACGCGTTGCCACTCGTCGTGAGGCGCGTCGTGCAGTCGATCGATCCGGACGCGACCATCCAGGTCGAGTCGGTCACGCACCCGGGTTGGGATCTTGCCCATCACTGGACCCACGGCGAGGCGCAGCGCCGCATCCACGAAGGCCACTTCACGCACGTGGTGCTGCAGGGCCACAGCCTCTCGGCGATCCGCGATCCCGCTGCGCTGCGGGTGTCCGTCGCGCAGTTCCAGGAAGTGATCGCCGCGGCAGGCGCCTCGACCGTGCTCTACGAGACGTGGGCACGAGTGGAAGGCGCCGACGTGTACGACGAAGGGCTCGCGACGAGCCCGACCGAGATGCAGGCGCGGATCGATCAGACCTACGGCGAGCTCGCGCGGAGCATCGGCGGCACGGTCGCGCGCGTCGGGCCGGCGTTCCTGCGCGTCGAGTCGATGATGCCCGGCGAGCAGCTCTACCAGCCGGATCACTCGCACCCGACCGAGCTCGGCACGTACGTCGCGGGCATCGTGATCGGGAGCGCGCTGACGTCGGTCGACGTGCGCGAGATCTCCTATCGCCCGAGGCGCTTCACGCGCGGGCGCGCTGCATCCGTACGTCAGGCCGTCGCGGAAGCGCTGACCGCCCGCTGAGGACGGTCGGCGCGCGCTGGCAGTGCGCGCAGACGAACGTCGATCGACCCGCGTGCACCTCGCGCGTGATCGGCGCGCTGCAGCGCGGGCACGGCTCGCCGGCGCGGCCATAGACCAGGAACGGGTTCTCGCCGCCGGCGTTCACGTAGACGAGCGGCTCGCCGCTGGCCTCGAGCCGATCGAGCTCGGTCAGCGCTCGGTCGAGCGTCTCGCGCATGCCCGCGAAGAGGTGCGAGAAGGCGCGCGCGTCGAGCGAGCGCGCAGGGAGCATCGGGTGGAGGCGCGCGAGGAAGAGCGCTTCGCCGACGTGGATGTTCCCGAGCCCGGCGATGCGCGACTGATCCATGAGCGCGCTCTTGATCGGCGCGCGCGCGTCCGAGAGGCGCGCCGCGAACGCGTGCGAGTCGCGCAAGCTCGCCGCGTCGGGGCCGAGCTCGTCGTGCTTCGCGACGGTGCGCGCGGACGCGAGCGGACCGGCGAAGAGGCGTCCGAGCTTGCGCGGATCGTCGAAGTGGATCGCGCCGAGCGGCTCTTGCCCACGCGCGATGTGGAGCGTCACGCGCGCGAAGCGCGACGCGCGTCGTGGCTCGGGATCGACCACGAGCGAGCCCGTCATCCCGAGGTGCAGCGCGAGCCCTGCGTCTCCCGAGAGGCGCACGAGCAGGCTCTTTCCGCGCCGCTCGGCGCCCTCGATGGTGCGCGCCCTCAGCGCGGCCACGAAGGCGCGCTCTCGCTGACCGCGCAGCACCGCGTCGTCGTGCACGACGGCTCGGGCGATGCGCGCGCCAGCGGCGAAGGAGAGGAGTCGTCGTCTGGCGAACTCGACCTCGGGCAGCTCCGGCATGGTGGACGATGAGACGCGCGTCGCGATCTGGATGCAAGAGAGTTGCGCTCCGCTATCCTCCGCCGCCTCATGGACGGTCCGCGCTTCATCGTCGGTATCGATCTCGGCACGACGCACACCGTCGTGGCGTTCGTACGCACCGACGACGAGACACGCACGCCCGCGATCTTCGAGGTCGATCAGCTGGTCGCTCCCGGCGAGATCGACGGCCGGCCGCTGCTCCACTCGCTTCGCTACCACCCGCTCGAGGCAGAGCTCTCGGCCTCGCAGCGGACGCTGCCGTGGGAGCTGCCCGAGATCCCGAAGGGCGGGTCGCCCTACGTCATCGGCGAGCTCGCGAAGGATCTCGGCGCGAAGGTCCCGGGGCGGCTGGTGATCTCCGCCAAGAGCTGGCTCTCGCATCCGTCGGTCGACCGGACCGCGGCGATCCTTCCGTGGGGCGCGGCCGCCGACGTCCCGAAGATCTCGCCCGTCGACGCGAGCGCGAGCTACCTCGCGCACGTGCGCGCCGCATGGGATCGCGCGCATCCCGAGGCGCTGCTCGAAGCGCAGGAGGTCGTGCTGACGATCCCTGCGTCGTTCGACGAGGGCGCGCGGGCGCTCACGCTCGAGGCGGCGCGCATCGCGGAGCTCCCGCGCGTTCGCTTGCTCGAGGAGCCGCAGGCGGCGTTCTACGACTGGCTGGGCCGGCAGGAGGACGTCGCGGCGAGCACGGAGGGGATCCGCCTCGCGATCGTCGTCGACGTCGGCGGCGGCACAACCGACCTCACGCTCGTGCGCGTCGAGCGCCGCGAGTCCGGGCCGCGGCTCACGCGGATCGCCGTCGGCGATCACCTGATGCTCGGCGGCGACAACATGGATCTCGCGCTCGCGCGCGATGCCGAGGCGGCGCTCTCGGGAAAGCTGCCTGCCGGGCGCTTCTCCCAGCTGCTCGCACAGTGCCGGACGGCGAAGGAGCGACTGCTCGGCGAAGGCGCGCCCGAGAGCGCGCAGGTGACGGTGCTTGGGCAGGGTAGCAAGCTCATCGGGAGCGCGATCACGACCGAGGTCACGCGCGCGCACGCTCACGCGCGCATCGTCGACGGCTTCTTTCCGGACGTGCCGCGCGACGCCATGCCGAGCCGGCGAGCGAGCGCCATCGTCGAGTTCGGACTGCCCTACGTCGCCGATCCGGCGGTGACGCGACACGTCGCGGCGTTCATCGCGCGGCACCAGGACGTGGCGAAAGACGCGGTCGGCGATCACCTCGTCGACGGCCTCGCGCTGCCCGACGCGGTGCTCCTGAACGGCGGCGTGTTCAACGGCGCGCCGCTGACGAACCGGATGCTCGAGGTGCTCGGCAAGTGGCGCGGCGCGCCGGTGCGTGTTCTCGGGAACGCGGAGCCGGAGCTTGCCGTCGCGCGCGGCGCAGCGAGGTACGGGCTCGCTCGGCGCGGGCTCGGGATGAAGATCGGCGGGGGCTCGCCTCGCTCGTACTTTCTCCTGCTCGATGGCCCGGCGGGCGCGCCGAAGAAGGGGCTCTGTCTGCTCCCGCGCGGCGCCGAGGAAGGCGAGGAGGTGGTCGTGCGCGACCGGACCTTCGCGCTCCGGCTCGGACAGGCGGTGCGCTTTCCTCTCGCCTCGAGCACGGGCGAGGCGGCGTACGTACGCGCCGGCGAGATCGTGGACGTGGACGACGAGCTCTTCCGCGAGCTCCCGCCGATCGCCGCCGTGCTCGACGACGTGGCCGAGGACGCGCCGCGTTTTGCAGGAGTGCGCGGCCCCCAGGCGAGCCGAGAAGTTGGGCGCTCTAGCGGAGTGCTCGCCTCGGGGCCGCGCAGGGGAGTGCTCGCTGCGAGCACGGACGGGAGCGGCCCCGAGTCGAGCCGAGAAGTTGGGCGCTCTAGCGGAGTGCTCGCGTCGGGGCCGCGCAGGGGAGTGCTCGCTGCGAGCACGGACGGGAGCGGCCCCCAGGCGAGCCGAGAAGGTGCGCGCCCCTCGATCGTGCCGCGCGCGTCGAGCCCGACCCGCGAGGAGAAGGTGCAGCTCGCGGCGGCGCTCACCGAGATCGGCACGCTCGAGATGAGCTGCATCCGCACGGGCGACGCGGGTCTCGACGCGGGCGCCGGCCGTCGGTGGAAGCTCGAGTTCCAGCTGCGGGGCAAGAGCGGCACGAGCGAGGTGGCACCGTCGCGCGTGACGCAGCTCCATCCGCGCTTCGCCGAAGCACGGCAGCGGATCGACCAGGTCTTCGGCAAGAGCGAGGGCGAGGGAAAGAGCGTCAAGACGCTGCGCGCCGACCTCGAGAAGATCCTCGGCGCGCGCGAGAAGTGGACGACGCCTCTCCTCCGAGAGCTCTTCGGCGTGCTCCTCGCGGGGGTCAAGCGCAGGCGGCGCTCGGCCGATCACGAGCGGGTCTGGTTCAACCTCGCGGGCTACTCGCTGCGCCCCGGCTTCGGCTATCCGCTCGACGAGTTCCGCGTGTCGGAGCTCGCCGAGATCTTCGATCAAGGCGTACAGTTCGCGCCCGAGGCGCAGAACTGGAGCGAGTGGTGGACGCTCTGGCGTCGCGTCGCCGGCGGTCTCGACGAGACGACGCAGAAGAACGTGCTCGCGGCGCTCGAGTGGTACCTGCAGCCGCCGACCGCGCGACCTCGTGCGCGACCGGCGGGCCCGAAGGCGCAGGGGTACGACGACATGGTTCGGCTCGCGGCCTCGCTCGAGCGCGTCTCGTCCGAGGACAAGGCGCGCATCGGCGGCTGGCTCCTCGAGCGCCTCCTCGCGCACGGCGAGGGAACGTTCAGCTGGTGGGCGCTCGGTCGCATCGGGGCGCGCGTGCCGTTCTACGGGAGCGTGCACTCGGTCGCGCCGCGTGGGGCGGCGGAGGCCTGGCTGACGGCGGTGCTGGCGCTCGACTTCCGCGCGGTGGAGCCGGCCGCGTTCGCTGCCACGATGCTCGCCCGGCAGTGCGGCGACCGGACCCGCGACGTGAGCGACGCGCTCAGGGGTCGCGTCGTCGAGCGGCTGGTCGCGCACGGAGCGCCCGAGGCGTGGGCCACGATGGTTCGCGAGGTCACCTCGCTCGGGGAAGACTCGGTGGCGCGGCTGCTCGGCGAGTCCCTCCCCCCCGGTCTGTCTCTGCTCGACTCGTAGCCGGGACGCCGGGCATGGCGATCGGGCTTGACCCCTAGGCCCTTTCCCCCGTTAGATACGGTCGCGCGCGGGTTGGCTTCATCCAACCTTTCGTGCGGAATGATCGCGCGCGCACGCCGCGCGCCATGCCAGAGCGCGAGGGAGCGAATGTTCGCAGTCGTCATCACCGAGAAGGGCGGCGCCCAGCGTCGTCTCGACTTCGACAAGACCGAAGTGACGATCGGTCGCGTCCAGGGCAACGACATCATCCTGCCCAAGGGGAACGTCAGTAAGCGGCACTCGCGCATCGTCCTCAAGGACAACCGCTTCATCGTCGTCGACCTCAAGAGCACCAACGGCACCTACGTCAACGGCCGCAAGATCACCTCGCCGCTCGTCGTGAAGGCGGGCGACAAGATCTACATCGGTGACTTCATCGTCACGCTCGAGGAGCCGGCGAGCGCCGGCGCCGCCGCGGGCCCGTCGATGGGCGCACCGCCGCCGATGGGTGGCCAGCCGCAGCACGGTGGCCAGCCGCAGCACGGTGGCCAGCCGCCGTCGCCGATGGGCGGCCCGCCTCCGCTCGGCCCGTCGGCGATGGGCGGCCCGGGCATGGGGCAGCCCCAGATGGGCTCCGGTGGTCCGCCGCCGCTTCAGCACCACGGCGGTCAGCAGATGGGTGGCCCGCCGCCGCTCGCGCAGTCGCCGATGAGCGGAGGCATGGGCGCGCCGCCGATGCCCGGTCCCGACGCCGGCATGGGCCGGCCGCCCGCGCGCTCTGCGCCACCGCCGCCGCGAACCATGGGCGCTCCGCCGGTCTCGGCGCCTGCGCCACCGCCGCTTCCGCGTCCCGAGCCCGCGCCGTCCGAGCCACCGCCGCCGATGCCCGCCGGAGCAGATCGGTTCGCGCTCGACGAGGAGCCGGCCGACGAGACGATGGCGCCTTCGCCGCGCGTGATCATGCCGAGCCGCGGTGCGTCCGCGCCGCGACCCGAGCTCGGAAGCTCGGCGCCGCAGCGTCAGGAGCCGCCGCGCCAGGAGCCGCCGCGCCAGGAGCCGCCGCGCCAGGAGCCGCAGCGTCAGGAGCCGCCTCGCCAGGAGGCGCCTCGTCAGGAAGCGCCTCGCCAGGAGCCCATCCGCCAGGAGACCGCTCGGCTCGAGCCCTCGCGCGCCGATGCGTCGCTCCAGAGCCTGCGCAGTGAGCGCGCGGAGCCTTCGCGCGCCGCGGATCTCGGGCACAGCCACGAGTTCCGCACCATCGAGCTCGGGCCGGAGGGCCTCGGTCCGCTCGGTCCGCTCCTCGAGGAGGTCGGCGTTCTCGAGATCGTCGTCGAAGGGACCACGATCCTCGTCGATCGCGGAAACGGCCTCGCCGCCACCGGCCAGCGCTTCACGACGGCCGACTCGGTCGCTCGCGTGGCTCGACACCTTCTGTCGCGCGCGCGCGTGGTGCTCGACGCGAAGAACCCGATCGCGGAGGCGATGCTGGCCGACGGCACGCACATCCTCGCGATCCTTCCGCCGGTCGCCGTCGGCGGCGCGCTGGTCGAGGTGCGACGCGTGGGTCGTCCGGCGCCGTCCGGCGAGTCGCTCGTCGGTCTCGGGATGCTCTCTTCCGAGATGCTTCACGCGCTGCGCGGGGCCATCTCGGTGCGCAGGAACATCGTCGTCTACGGGCCGTCCGAGGCGGGCGTCGCCACGCTCGTGGGCGCGCTGGCCGCGATGGGCGCGCCGGAGGAGCGATTGCTCATCGTCGAGGCGAGCACGGAGCTCACGGTCGCGAACGCACGCGCAGTTCGGCTCACGGCCGGCGGCACGGACTTCGGTGACCTGCTCACGCGCGCGAGCCGGCTTCGGGCCGACCGCGTCGTGATCGACGGCGTTCGCGGCGGAGAGACGCGTCAGGCGCTCGTCCTCGCGGCGTCGCGCGGCGCCTCCACCATCCTCGGCGTGCGGACGGCACCGGTCGCGAGCCTGGTCGACCATCTCGAAGCGCTCGCTTCGCTGTCGGGCGGCCGTGACGGCGTCGGTTCGCTCGTCCAGGCTGCGATCCACGTCGTCGTTCGCGTCGTGCGCGGTGGCGACGGCGTGCGCCGCGTCGACTCGATCTCGGAGCTGACGAACGGCAGCCTCAGCGAGCTGTTCGAGTACGGCGATCAGGGCTTCGCGAGCACCGGACAGAGCGCTTCGTTCCTCGGCTGACGCGAGAAATCTTTGACTCTCGGGCCTGTCGAGAGCTCGACAAAGAAGCGCTGTTTCTGCGACGCTCCTTTCGTCGAGGGCCGCGGCGAGGGCGCCGCGCGGTGACGAGGGGCGAGAATGGATCAGGGCTTCCGGCCAGCGCGCATGCGCGTGGTGTGGGGATTCGTCGCGGCTGCCGCCGTGATCTTCTGCACCACTTCGGTTCGTGCCGACGTGCGAACCGAGGCCCGACAGCACTTCCGACACGGCATGGGGCTCATCGCCGAGGGGCAGCTCGAAGAGGGCATCGCCGAGCTCGAGGAGGCCTACGAGATCCTTCCGCACCCGAACGCCCTCTACAACATCGCGCGCGCGTACGCCGAAGCGGGTCGCTACCAGGACGCGATCCGGTTCTACGTGCAGTACCTCGAGAGCGACCCCGCCGACCGCGAGGAGGTTCAGCAGTATCTCGCTGCGCTTCGTCAGCGCGTCGACCAGCAGGAAGGTCGCGCGCACGGAGTCGAGACGGCCGCGGTGCCGACGCCCGAGACGCCCGAGACGACGGGGGGCACGTTTGTCGCGAGCGAGGACGAGCTCCGCGCGCTCACCGATTCCGCGACGCAGATCGAAGCGCTCGCGGAGGCCGCCCAGTCCGACGAGCTCCGCCGGCGCGCGGACCGACTTCGCGAGCTGGCCGCGGCGCTCCGCGCGCGCGCGACGGCGACGCCTGAGACGCCTGAGACGACGGAGACGCCCGAGACGACCGAGACGACCGAAGAAGAAGGCGCGCTCGTGCTCGGCCAGGGTCGTCAGGGCGACACGTACGAAGAGTCGGTCGTTTCTTCCTCGCGCGCCGCGCAGTCTCCGCTCGACGCACCGAACTCGACGGCCATCGTCACGGCGCAGGATCTCCACCTCAGCGGTCTGACCGAGCCGGCCTTCGCGCTCCGCCGCGTCGCCGGTGTCTCGATCCTTCACACCGATCCCGGCTCTCCGCAGATCTCCATTCGAGGTCTGAACCAGCGCCTCTCGAACCGCGCCATCGTGCTCGTCGACGGTCGCTCCGTGTACCTCGACTTCCTCGGCACGACGCTGTGGAGCCTGATCCCCCTCGCGATGGACGACATCGAGCGGATCGAGGTCATCCGAGGTCCTGCCTCCGCGCTCTACGGCGCCGACGCCCTCACGGGCATCATCAACATCATCACGCGGCCCCTCGGCGAGGCCCGAAGCTACATCAACGTCGGCCTCGGTACCGGCGGGCAGTTCCAGGTCACCACGAGCGTCAGTGGCCGCGCGGATCGCTTCCGCTTCCGTACGACCGGTGGCTATCAGCGCCAGGATCAGTACGACCTCGAGGTCACGCCGAGCCGCGTCGACATCACGCCCTCCGCACGGAATCCGTCGCTCGGCAGCGAGCGCCTCTTCTTCCAGGGCGAGGCGAGCTACCGCCTCGACGATGGCACCACGATCCGAGCGGGCGGCGGGATCGCCTCGGGGGCCCTCGCGTTCGAAGGCCTCTCGCGCCTGCGCCAGCTCTTCGGCTCGAACGCGTTCTTCTCGCAGACCTTCGTGCAGATGAACACGCCGGTCGGGCTGTCCGCTCGCGTGTTCTGGAACCGATTCAGCACGGATGTCGCGAACCAAGGCCTCGTGCCGGGCGGGCTCGCGTTCGCGGAGCAGCACTCCGTGACGCGCTCGGACGTGATCGACGCCGAGGCGATCTACACCGCGAGCTTCGATCTCGGCGGCGTCGAGAACACGCTCATCGTCGGCGTGAACTACCGCTTCAAGGAGGTCGACTGGGCCTGGCTCCAGGGGATCCAGACGCAGCATCACGGCGCGCTCTTCCTCCAGGACACGATGCGCTTCTCGGACGTCGTGCAGATCGTGCTGTCCGCGCGCGCCGACCTTCACCCGCTGCTCAACGTGCAGGTCTCTCCGCGCGGCTCGCTCGTCATCCACCCCGCGCCCGGCAACACGCTTCGCCTGACGGCGGGTAGCGCGTTCCGTTCGCCGACGTTCGTCGAGAGCTACTTGCAGATCCCGAACCCGACGCCGATCCGCGGCGTCACGGCGTTCGGCGGAGGCGCCACGAACATCAACCCCGAGCGTCTCGTGTCGGTCGAGCTCGGCTACATGAACCAGATGACGGACTACTTCTCGCTCGAGCTGAACGGCTATTACAACATCGTGTTCGATCAGATCACGCTGAACCAGACGCAGACGTATCGGCTCGCGGACTTCGTCAACAACGGGAACGCGAGCTTCCAGGACGACTACGCAGCCTTCCCGATCGGACAGCTCACGTTCGGCAACGAGCAGCAGGTCTTCCAGCAGCTCGGTGGCGAGCTCGGCGCCCGCATCTACCCCATCAACGGCCTCGACCTCTACGTCAACTACGCCATCCACCAGACGACGCCGTTCGGCTTTCAGCAGACGTCCAGCGTGTTCGCGAGCGACGCCCGCACGAGCGCCCACATGGTCAACGCGGGCTTCCAGTACCGCTCCCCCATCGGGCTCGACATCTCGGCGGACTTCAGCTGGCAGAGCGATCAGACCTGGGTCGAGCAGGTCCTCGACACCGAGCGCGGCGGCGTCGCGTTCGTCGCGTTCCACCTGCCTTCCTACACGACGCTCAACGCGCGCATCGGCTGGCGTCTCTTCAACGACCAGCTCGAGCTGGCGGTCGCCGGGACGAACCTCGTCGACGATGGGCACCGCGAGCATCCCTTCGGTCAGCAGGTCGATCGGCGCTTCATGGGCTTCGCGACGGTGAGGTTCTGATGTCGATCCTCTTCGGCCGGATGCGCTCGCTCGCTGCGTTGCTCGCGCTCGCCGGTCTGATGACCGCGTGCGATCCGCCGAACCCCGATGCGTTCCGACGCAACGGCGGCGCGGCGCCCGATCCGACGGGGGTGATCGAAGGCAGCGTGCTCTACGTCGGTCCGCGTCCGAGCTGTGACTACTACGACACCGGCGAGCCGGCGCGCGTTCGCGGTCGCATCGCGCTTCTGCTCTTCGCCTACGACGACCCGCCGCCGCCGGCTGGTAGCGCGACGAGCGCCGTCTCGCTCCTCATCGTCCCGGGGCGAGACATCTTCTCGCTCGACGACTGTCGGCCCGATCCCGCGCCGGCGGAGCTCGCGCCGATCATGCGCAGCGTCGCGTTCACCTGGCCCGAGATCCCGCTTGGCACCGTGGCCGCAGACCCCACGACCGGCGCCCTCGTTGCTTCGGGGGCCGCCTATCAGATCCGCGGGTTCTACGACGACGACGGTGACTTCAATCCGTTCTTCTCGGTCCTGAACCTCGCGACCGCAGGTGACGTCGGCGGCGGCGCCGTGGTGAGCGCGACGGCGGCCGTGCCGTCGTTCGTTCGCATCGAGCTACCGAACATCGACGACGCGCCGAACGGCTTCGTCGCGCACGGCGTGGCCGTGACGCTGGGCGCCGTCATCGGCACGGAGCGCCCGATGTTCGAGGTCGACGCCGCGACCACCGCGCTCTCGTCCGAGGCGACCATCCCGCTCATCTCCGATCCGATCCTGCTCGAGGAGGCGCTGCAGGGGCTCGCGAACATGCGGATCTCGCTCATCGCGGGCGGCGGTCAGACGGACGGGGCGCAGGTGTGGGGCGCGGCCCTCGCCGCCGCGGGCGTCCAGTACGACTTCTCGCCGAGCGTCCACGCGATGCCGATCTTTCCGGTCGATGCGAACAGCGACGGTGTCGGGGATCTCCACCCGATCCTCGGCTCGAACGGGATCGCCTGGTATCACCCCGCCGTCATCATGCAGCGGGCGCGCAACCCGATGGAGGTCGCCGCGGGGATTCCGCCGATCCTGCTCATCGGATCGATCCGTCCCACGGTCGTCTCCGGCGTCACGCAGGGCTTCGTGGAGCGCGACACGCTATCGTCGGCCGACGTGATCGTGCCGCCGGTCGCCGTCATGGTGACGAACCCTGCGCTCGCGGTGACGTGCCGCGTGCCGCTCATCGCTCCCGGGAACATCGCCGAGATCTACGAGAGCGCGCCGGCCGACTGTCAGGAGCTACCGAGCGGCAACTACGACGTGAACGTGCTGTCGGGCCTCGCGGGCGCGACGACGATCGACATCGTCGCCGACTGTCTGCGCGAGTGCGTCGCCGGCGGGACCGACGAGGCGACGTGCAGGCCTGGATGCGAGACGCTCTCCGGGCTCCAGTCCGACACGGGCTTCCGCTACGAGGGCGGAAGCTACTCGAGCCAGGCGTGGTCGGTCCCCAACGACCTCGGCTGTCCGGACACGGGCTACAGCACCACCGCGCGGAACCAGATCGATCCGCCACGCGCAGACGGGTCGTTTCCCGAGTGCGAAGCGGGCGACACGCTGATGCTCACGCACCAGGGGCGCGACGGAGGCTTCGCGATCGTCGACCCGAACGGGGACAACGCGCCGGCCGATCCCGCGTCGGTCGCCGTGGGCCACGGCGAACCGCGCTGCCAGATGGCGCTCCGGACGACGGGCCCGATGGCCCCCATGGTCGACGTCGTCCACTACCTTCCGGTGCCCGAGGCCTGCTGCCCCGCGTCGCTCACGCGGCTCTGTCGGCTGCCTCTCTGTCCGCTTCGCGATGCGACGACGACCGAGGGGTACCCGGAAGGCGTGCGCGCTTCCGGGACGTCGCGTCAGACCCGCGAGATGCGGATCGAGGGAGAGGACTACACGGTCGCGGCGGACGGCGTCGTCACGCCGCTCTGCGTGCCGTTCATGATGCCTGTGTCTTGCTGCGCGGCGCTCTGAAGCAGGCGGGGGCTTCAGCCGCGCTTCGTCGGGGAGAGGAAGCGGCGCGTGCGCTCGGCGTCCTCGGCGCTCAGCTCGATCGGCTCGCTGCGCTCGCCTGCGCGGATCGTGAGCGTGCGGCCGTCGAGCTGCGGCTTGGCGCTCGCCCGGTCGAGGACGAGCGTGTGGCCAGCCGACGGGTGGCGCGCGATCTCCCGCGTGCGGAGCTCGGCCTCCTCGCCGTCCACCGCGTGCGCGAGCCGCGTGTAGAAGCGGCCCATCAGTCCCATCGGGAGCGCTTCGGTGAAGCGCAGCACCAGCGTCGGTCCGACGAAGAGCGCGCCGTAGCTCATGCCGAGCGAGCGCGTCTTCTGTGCGATGAAGAAGTCGCTGCGGAGCTCGCACGGCGCTGCGCTGCCATCGGCTCGCGCCATCTGCTCGAGCTCGACGTGCTCGCGCGAGCGGGCCTCCTCGAGGAGCGAGAGGAAGTCGTCCGCGCCGTCGATCGGGCCGACGCGCACGAAGCGCGGCACGTTTCCCGGACGAAGCGTGATCGCGAGCTCGTCGGTGATCGTCTCGCGGCGGCTTCCGTATCGGCCATACGTGACGGAGACGAAGCGCTCCATGCGCTCGATCTGCCCGAGCGGTACGCGCAGCGGCCGGCCGAACACGCGCTTGCCCACGATGTGGCGCGTCGTGAAGAAGAAGTAGGGGCGAGACCGCGGGACGACGTAGGCCGCGATGCCGATCCCGACGAGGAAGACCGAGAGCGCGAAGCACGGCGCCTGGCTGAGGAAGATCGTGATGCCCGAGACCGCCAGGCCATCGCCCGGCGGTCCGTCGATGAACGCCGTGCCGAGCACCAGGGTCGAGCCGAGCATGCCGCAGGTCGAGAACAGCACGAACATCGCGATGAGACCGACCCAGAAGGGATAGCCGCGCGTCCCACCGCCTCGGTACGCGAGGATGACGCCTTCGCCCTCGTCGAGCGGGAGGTCGAGCCCCGCGCTCATCGCTCCTCCCACTCATCGGTCTCTGTCTTCTCGCTCGCGCCGCGCGCCGCCTCGTCGACCCAGCCGGCGCTCGCGTCCGGAAAGGCATCCGCGTACGGGAGGTAGGGCTTGAGATCGAGGATCGGCGTTCCGTCCAGGAGGTCGAGGCCCGAGACCACGACGACGCGGCGCTCCACGCGGAGGATGCGCAGCGCCGAGAGACCGATCGGGTTCGGCCGATGTGGCGCGCGCGTCGCGAAGACGCCGTGCGAGGTGTCCGGCGTGCGCGGCGGTCGCACCAGCGGCTTGTACCCCTCGTTCAGATGAAACACGTAGAGGGCCCAGACGTAGTCGAAGCCCTCGAGATGAAGGAGCGTCTCGCTCGGGATTGCGTCCGCGAGCTCCAGCCGACCTTCGGCCTCGCGCGCCTCCCGCGTGCCACGTACGACCGAAGCCTGGTGCGGCGCGCCGTAGCGCTCCTTGTAGGGCGAGCGCGCGAACGCGATCGGCGTGAACCGGAGCTCGGCCGTGGGCGCGCGCTGGCTCGTGTGATCCGAGGGCGGCTTCCGCATGTCTGCCCGGAGTACCACGATCCCACTCGCGACGCGCTTCGTGTAGAATCCCAGGCCATGACTCAATCGCTTCGTCGCGTGTCTTTCTTCATCGGGACCTTGGCCGCGCTCGCGCTCGTCGGCGGATGCAGCGAGAGCCACGTGGGAGACGTTCTGGACTCGGGTGGGGATCGCGATGCGTCCTTTCCGGCGATGGACGGCAGTCTCCATGGTGGCGACTCGGGGCCCCCGACGATGACCGACACTGGCCCGCCCGATCTGACGGACTCGGGCTGGCCCGATCTGGTCGACGCGGGCCCGCCCGATCCGGGCACCGATAGCGGCGGCGCGCCGGTCGACGCGGGCGTGCCCGACCCGATGAGCGACGCAGGCTCGAGCACGACGACCGACGCCGGCGCCACGAGCGTCACGTGCGGGACCGCGACGTGTGTCGATCCGCAGATCTGCTGCGTGACGTTCGCCGGGGGCGGGATGACGACGATGGCGTGCACGGCGCCCTCGGCGTGCATGGGCGTCGCCGCAGCCTGCGACGGCCCCGAGGACTGCGCCTCCGGCGAAGCCTGCTGCGGCATGCGCAGTGCGGGCGGGACGGGGTCGACCGCATGCGTCGCCTCGGCGATGTGCCGCTTCGGCCGCCTCTGTCACGCGGACGCAGACTGCAGCGGCACGGATACGTGCTGCGCCTTCATGGGCGCGACGGTGTGCTCACCGTTCTGCCCCTGAGCGCCCCTCCCCCTGAGCGCAGACCCCCTGAGCGCAGGCTGGTTCGCTACTGCGCCGTGGCGGCGAACCAGCACTCGGCGATCGCGTACATCGTGTCCTCGTCGGCGGCCGTGCCCTCGGGCACGCCGTTCGCGGCGCCGAACGTGTAGACGATGCGGCCGACCGGCACGCCCTCGACCAGGACGGTGAAGGAGTCCTCGGCGAGCGGCTGGATCTTGTAGGTCGTGCCGTTGAGGGAGACCGACATGCTGGCGACGTCGGCGACTGCGGGGGAGGTCGTCATGGCGCGCTCTCTAGCACGGCGCGGTCAGGACGAGGGCAGCATC
>JBBSAT010000194.1:0-14379 GCA_038252025.1 Polyangiales bacterium
GGCCTGCGGAGCGTGCCTGGAGCGCGAAGGCGTTGAGCCCGGCCGCGGCCAGGACGTCGATGGGCTCTCCCTCGAGCGCGCCATCGTCGAACACGCGCTGGACGCCGAGCCCGGCCGAGCTCCGCCAACCCACGAGCCAATCGGTCGAGCGCGGCTGGTAGACGACCTGCACGAGCGACCGCGCCACGCCGGTGCCGATCCCCGTCGTGAGACCGCTCGCGGTGAGCGTCGCCCCGGACAGCGTGAGCCAGCGGACCGAGATCGCATTGGCGCCGCCGCAGCCCTCGAAGAAAGAGAGCGCCACCGTCGTGTCGACCCCGGCGGTCGGTCCGAGCGCGAGCCCGACGCCCTGACGGAGCATCGCGCCGCTGCCGGCCGGCTCGGTGTAGATCACGCCGCCGTCCGCGATCTCGAGGAGCGCGCTGATCGTGATGCGGTGCACCGCGACCGTGCCGTCGGCCATCGGATAGGCGACGAGGAATGCGCTCGTTCCCGCGGCCGCGGCGATCGGGAGAGCGGCGAGCGGTCCGACGTCGACGGTCTGGCCGAGCGTGACGGTCGCCGCGCCGATGCGATTGCCGGTGGCGCGCGCGTCGAATTGGCCGGTGCCGAGCACGACGCTCACGGCGGGCGCGCTGCCGCAATTGCGGATCGCCGTCGCTTCGCCGAGCCAGCCGATCAGGAGCGGCGAGCCGGCGCGGCCGGACACCGTGGGCGCCGAGATCGCGCCGCTCGGGCAGGTGGGCAGGAGCGACGCGTCGGCGGCGCGGAGCGTCGCGTTCGGGCTCGCCATCGTGATGGGCGCCATCGCGAGCTGGCGACATCCGCTCGTCTCCGACCGCGGCAAGAGGGTGGCGTACGTGCTCGAGCCGATGCCGGCGATCGCCACGCCGTCGTCGAGGATCGAGAGCACACTCGTCGGGCCCATCAGCCGAACGTCCGCGGCGTCGGGCGTTCCGTCCGCACCGAAGACCACGCGGCGTAGCGAGAGGCCGGTCCTTCCGAGCACGTAGGCCTCGTCCGCATCGGGCTGCGTCGTGACCACGTGCTGATCGCCGGCGAGCGTGGTGGTGCCCGCCTCGGTCACCGTGATCACGCCCTCGTCCGCGACGCCGTCGCAGTTCTCGTCGCGTCCGTTGCAGGTCTCGGTGTTGCCCGGGAAGTTGTGCGGGTCGGCGTCGTCGCAGTCGGGCGTCGTGCCCAAAGGCGCGCACATCATCGACGGCGCGTCGTCGTCGTCGTCGTCGCGCGGCTGGATCTCGCAGAACCGCGCGGCGCGGTTGCACTGCCACGTGAGGCAGTCGTCGCCCGTCGGGCTCGTCGCGGCGAGGCTGTCGCAGAAGCCCGGGCCGCCGTTGACACAGTCGCTCTGGGGGAGGTCGGCGAGGCCGAGCGCGCTGCAGGCCGGCAGGCAGCCGAGCGCGAGCAGACACGCCGCACGAAGGAGGAGCGCGCGCATCAGAAGTCCACCGCGAAGCCATCGCCCGTGAGCCGAACGGACGCTTGCGCTTCGGACTCGGGCGACACGTCGCTCCAGTCGGTCAGCACGCCGATGACGATCGTCGCGACGAGCAGCACGCCGCCTGCGACGAAGGCGACGTCGGCGATGAGCGCCGAGTCCCGAATGCCCTGCGTGTCGCGCGGAAGCCGCGGGTCGAGGGCCGCGACGCGATCGTGGCTGATGAGCGCGTTGACGCCTCCCACGAGCCCGGTGATGCCCGCGCCCGCCGTCAGCACGAGCGCGGTCCAGAAGACCGGTTGCGGCAGCGGCGGCCGCTCGACGTGGACGTGCGTCTCTTCGACGTGCTGGTCGATGTGCTGATCGATGTGCTGTTCGACGATCTGCTCGGCCTGCTCCAGCGTCACGTCGATGCTCACCGTCTCTCGCGCGGTCACCTCGACCTCGCGGCGGCCGGGCAGGAGGCCCGTCGCGCGCAGCTCGATCGCATGGCGACCTCCCGGCACGAGGACATCGCCCGGCGCCATCCCGACGATCCGGTCGCCGAGCCAGACCTCGGCCTCGGGCGCGTTGACCGTGATGTGGATCGTGCCGAGCAAGTTGCGGAGCGCGCGCAGCGTCGCCTCGACCGTGGCTCGATCCTCGGCGTCCGCCGGCGCGATCGCCAGGTAGCGCTCGTACTGCGCCACCGCGAGGTCGTAGCGGTGCAGCTGCTCCTCGCACTGCGCGAGGTTGAAGAGGGTGTTCGGGCGCGCGACGGAGCGGAACGAAGCGTCGAACTCGGCGATCGCCGCCGCGCAGTCGCCCGCACGCGCGAGCGCGACGCCGCTCAGGAAGCGCTCGCGGGCGATGGCGATCGCGGCCGCATCCGGCTCGGCGGTCGCCTCCACGGCGGGGGTCTCCTCGGGAACCGCACCGTCCTGGGCCCGGGCGCGCGCCGACGGCAGCAGCGCTGCCAGCGAGAGCAGAGCGGAGACGAAGAGCAAGCAAGAGCGAGTCGAAGCGTCAGAACTGATCACGGAATCCATCACCTGTGCCAGTCGTCGGCGGAGGCGCCGGTCGTTCCTCGTGCCCGGTCGGGGTCGGCTCGTGCGGCGCGCTCGTCGCCGGGCCCAAGCCTACGTGCTGAACGCCGCCGCCGCGCGCGAGCTCGAAGTGGAAGTTCTGATCGCTGTCGAAGATCACGAGCTGCTCGAGCGTGCGGTAGCCGTCGCGCTCGGCGCGGATGCGCGTCGGCGTGAGGCTGCGCGTCTGCAGCGCGTCCATCGGGTTCGGGAACTCGACGTCGTTGATCGTGATGCGCGCGTCGATGGGCATCACCTGGATGCGCACTCGCACCTCCGTCGGCGCGGCGACCGCGACGGGAGGCGGCTCGGCGGCGAGGACCGGCGGTGCATCGACGACCGGCACCGGAGTCGGAGCCACGGGGGCGGTCACGAGGGCGTCCGGCTGCGGCGCCGCGGTCAGCCCGCCTCCGGCCGCCCAGCCGACGCCCGCCACGACGAGGAGGAGCGCGAGACCGCCCGCCGCGATCATCGGAGTGTTCGACGGCGGCGCGGCGGAGCCGGTCCCAGCGCTCGTCCCGCCGTCCGTCGAGCCAGCGCGGAGCACCGCGCCGATCTCTCCGGTGTGCGCGTTTCCGACGCGGGCGTCGGAGCTGCCCTCGGGCGCTCGGGATCCCGGGGCCTCGGGCCGCTTGCTCTTGCGCGGCAGCACCACGGGAGGCGCGTCTTCGCCAGGCCAGGAGCGCCCGAAGTCCTTGCCGCTCGTCGGGCCCTTCCGCGCCTCGAGCGCGTTGGCGAGCGGGGTCCCGCTGGCAGGCTGAGACGTTCGAACGCCCGACGCCTCTTTCTGAGGCGGCGGAGGCGTCGAGGGCACCAGCTGCGTCGGCGCCGTGCCCTGCTTCAGCTCTCCATCGGCATCGTCGGAGCTCTTGCTGCGCACGACCGTCCCGCCCGGGCCGAGCAGGGAAGGGCGCTCGCCTTCGCCCGCGAGCTCGGGCGCGCCCTCGACGGCCCGGAACTTCGCGAGCTCGGTCTCGAGCTCCTTCATCGACTGCACGCGCTTGCCGACGGGCTTCTCGAGGCAGCGCATGATCGTCGCTTCGAGCGCGTCGGGCACGTCCTTGCGCCACTTCGCGATGCGGTTGGGCTCTGCGCCGACGATGCTCATCAGCAGCATCGGATAGCTCTCGGCGTCGAAGGGCCGCTTGCCGGTGAGCATCTCGTAGAGGATCACGCCGAGCGCCCAGATGTCCGTGCGCTGATCGACGTCACGGAGCCCCTGCGCCTGCTCCGGCGACATGTACGACGGCGTGCCGATCGCCATGCCCGTGCGCGTGAGCCCGCGATCTTTTCGCTCGCCGCCGTGCATCTTCGAGATGCCGAAGTCGAGCACCTTCACGAAGTCGGAGTCGCCGCTCCGCTTGATGAGGAAGATGTTCTCCGGCTTCAGATCGCGATGGACGATGCCCTTGTCGTGCGCGGCACCGAGCGCGTCGCAGACCTGCCGGGCGATGTGCATCGCGCGCGCGATCCGCATCCCGCCGCCCTCTTCGATCAGATCGCTCAGCGTCTGGCCCTGGAGGACCTCCATGACGAGGAAGGGAGCGCCGTCGGGCAGGTCGCCCATGTCGGTGACGTCGACGATGTGCTCGTTGCCGATCGCGGTCGCCGCGCGCGCCTCGCGCTTGAAGCGCTCGACGAGGTCGCGATCGCGCGAGTACTCGCGGTGCAGGCACTTGAGGGCGACGCGCTTGCCGATGAGCTCGTGCTCGGCCTCGTAGACGCCGCCCATCCCGCCCGAGCCCAGCGTGCGGACGATGCGGTAGCGGTCGGCGACGAGCATGCCGACGCGCTCGTCGAGGAGCTTCTGCTCCGCCTCTGCCTGTTCACGCTCCCAGGCATCCTGCTCCTCGTCGGGAGAGGCCTCGGGCTCGCTCTTCTGCGGTTCAGCCGACACGCCGACGAAAGCCTAACAGATGCACGGCCATCTTGAACCCGGAACGTTGCGATCTAGAGGCGCGCTCGCTCGCCTGCGAGCGCCGACAGCTGGTCTCTAGGCGCGAATCGGCTCGGCGTCGGCTTCCTCGCGGGCATGGCCGAGATCGAGCCGCCTCCCTGGGACGGTCGATCCGTCGAGCGTGCCGTAGGCCTCCTCGCCGTGCAGGTTCACGTCGAGCCCCTCGTGCTCGACCTCCGGGTCGGGGCGCAGGCCCACGAGGCGATCGACCAGCTTCAGGAGGCCGAAGGTGACCACGCCGGCGTACGCCGCGGTCACGACGACCCCGAGCAGGTTCTCGAGGAAGAGGTGGGTGCCGCCGTAGAGGAGGCCGTCGGCGCCTGCGGGGTTCCAGGCGACCGAGGCCAGGGCGCCCGTGAGGACCGCGCCGAGCGCGCCGCCGACGCCGTGCACCCCGAACGCGTCGAGCGCGTCGTCGTAGCCCAGGCGGCCCTTGGCGAGCACCGCGACGAGGCAGACTCCACCAGCGAGGAGCCCGATCAGGATCGCCTCCATCGGCCCCACGTAGCCGGCCGCGGGCGTGATCGCGACGAGGCCCGCGACGAGCCCGGACGCGACGCCGAGCGCGGACGGCTTCTTGTGCTTGATCCACTCGATGCTCGCCCACGAGACCGCGCCCGCGGCCGCGGCGACATGCGTGTTGACGAGGGCGAGGGCCGCAGTTCCGTTCGCAGCGAGCGCGCTGCCGGCATTGAAGCCGAACCAGCCGAACCAGAGCAGGCCGGCGCCGATCATCGTCATCGTGAGATCGTGCGGCAGGATCTTCCGCTGCGGATACCCGAGCCGCTTCCCGACGACGATCGCGCAGACCAACGCGCTCGCGCCCGACGAGAGGTGGACGACGGTCCCACCTGCGAAGTCGAGCGCGCCCCGCGAGAACAGCCAGCCGCCCGGGTTCCAGACCCAATGACAGAGCGGGTCGTAAACGAACGTAGTCCACAGAAGCGTTAGCAATACGTACGCCGAAAACTTCATGCGTTCTGCGAAGGCGCCCGCGATCAACGCAGGTGTGATGATCGCGAACATCATCTGATAGGCACAGAAGAGGAGGTGCGGAATCGTCCCGTGCGCCTCCAGCCCGACGCCGCGCAAGAACACGTGGTCGAAGCCACCGATGATCCCTCCGTGGCTCTCGCCGAAGCAGAGCGAGTACCCGATCAGGCACCACTGGAGCGTCACGATGCCGAGCGCGAAGAAGCAGTGCATGAACGTCGAGAGCACGTTCTTGTTGCGCACGAGGCCGCCGTAGAAGAGCGCGAGCGCGGGCGTCATCAGCAGCACCAGCGCGGTCGAGACGAGCATCCAGGCGGTGTCGGCAGCGTCGACGTCGTGCATCGCGGTCACTCTCGCAAGGGCGTGTTTCCGATCGGTTTCGCGCCCGCAACTTCGCGATGCGCGCTAGGCTGGCGCCGTGTTCGAGAAGGAACGCGAGAGCCTCAGGCGCCAGGGCAAGTGGGTCTGGTTCCTCATCGTCCCGCTGCTCTGCGTGGGGAGCTACTGCGTCTGCGGGATCGGCGCCGCGGTCGCGATACCCGGCTTCGTCGAGTACACACGCCGCTCCAAGGCCGAGGAGGCGCGCGCCAACCTCGCCACGCTCGCCGCCTCGATGGAGGCCTGGTGCGACGATGGAGGGGCGATCGCGCCACGGGGCTTTCCTGCCTCAGTCGGCCCGATTCCCGCAGAGCCCCGCGAGGAGCGTCAGACCTTCGTCGCCGAGGGCAGCTTCGTCGAGCTCGGCTTCGCGCCCGATCCGGTCTACTACACCTACGCGATCGAGACGGTCGCGAGCGACCACTCCACCCTGATCGCGGCCGGGGATCTCGACGGCGACGGCGTCCGCTCCCGCTACGTCGTGTCGTGCCGAGTGACCTCCGGCAGGTGCGAGTGCGACCCGCAGCCGACGGTCGAAGACGCGCTCGAATGAGCTGCCTGAAGACTGCCTGAGCGGTTCCGTACGAGCGGAATCGGCCTCAGCTGCCTTGACAGCGTCGTAAGAACAGCGTTAGCAGGCGAGTACAGAGTTCATTTGGAGGTTCCTTTGGCGATCAACGAACAAATCAGTGCACGTATCCAGGCATTCACCGCTGAGCTCGAGTCGCTCGTGCGCGCAGCTGCGCTCGATGCGGTCCGGCAGGCGCTCGGTGGAGGCACGCCGGCCAAGCCCGCAGCGGCGCGTCCGGCCGCGGCAGCTCCGAAGGCCAAGGCGGCGCCCGCCGCAGCGGCGCCCAAGGCCAAGAAGGCGCGCAATCGCGCGGCCAAGAAGAGCGCCGGCGGCAAGCGTCCGCCCGCGGCCCTCGCTGCGCTCGTCACGCGGACCGGAGAGTGGATCAAGTCCAACCCGGGTCACGGCGTGGAGGACATGGCGAAGGCGCTCAACGTTCGGACGCGCGAGCTCGCGCTTCCGATCCACAAGCTCCTCGCGAACAAGTCCATCAAGAAGAAGGGCCAGAAGCGCGCGACGAAGTACTTCGGCGGCTGATGGGCACGCGCGCGCGTCCACAACGGGCGCGCGCGTGGTAAAGAGCGACGCCATGCAGCGATCGCTCGTCCTGATCCTCGACTTCGGCTCGCAGTACACGCAGCTCATCGCGCGGCGCGTCCGCGAACAGCACGTGTACTGCGAGATTCATCCCTGCACGCTGCCCCTCGATCGGGTGCGTGCGATGGAGCCGCGGGCGGTCATCCTCTCGGGGGGCCCATCGAGCGTCTTCGACGATGGAGCTCCCTCGGTGGACCCCGAGGTGTTCGAGCTCGGCGTCCCCGTGCTCGGCATCTGCTACGGCATGCAGCTCATCTCTCACCTCCTCGGAGGTCGGGTCGAGCCGTCCGATGAGCGGGAGTACGGCGCGGCCAAGATCGAGATTAGCGAGGCCGAAGGCATCCTCGCGGGCTTCCAGAAGGGAGACCGCGTCGACGTCTGGATGAGCCATGGAGATCGCGTCACCTCGCTGCCGCCCGGCTTCAGGCCGATCGCCAGCACGCCGAGCGCTCCCTTCGCTGCCGCGGCCGACGCGGAGCGGCGCATCTTCGGAGTGCAGTTCCATCCCGAGGTCGCGCACACGCCGCGTGGGGCGGAGATCCTGCGCGCGTTCCTGTTCGACGTCGCGGGCTGTCCCGCCGATTGGACGCCCGGGTCGTTCATCCACGAGGCCACCGCGAAGATCGCGGCTCAGGTCGGGACGGGCAGGGCCATCTGCGGACTGAGCGGCGGAGTCGACTCCTCGGTCGCTGCGGTCCTCGTGTCGCGGGCCATCGGTGAGCGACTGACCTGCATCTTCGTCGACAATGGCCTGCTCCGTAAGAACGAGGCGCAAGAGGTCGTGCGCATGTTCCGGGAGGATGTCTCGGTCGACGAAGGAAACGGGCGGCTCCAGCTCGTGCACGTCGATGCGCAAGAGCGCTTTCTCTCGGCGCTGCACGGCGTCGTCGACCCGGAAGAGAAGCGCAAGATCATCGGGCGCGTCTTCATCGAGGTCTTCGATGCCGAGGCGAGCCGGATCGCTGGGGCCACGCACCTCGTCCAGGGCACCCTCTACCCCGACGTGATCGAGAGCGTCTCCTTCAAGGGGCCGAGCGCGACCATCAAGACCCATCACAACGTGGGTGGGCTGCCGGAGCACATGAAGCTCTCGCTGGTCGAGCCGCTCCGAGAGCTGTTCAAGGACGAGGTCCGTGAGGTCGGACGCGCGCTGTCGATGCCCCAGCACGTCCTCCAGCGTCATCCCTTTCCGGGACCGGGCCTCGCGATTCGATGCCTCGGGGAGGTCACCGAAGACAAGCTCCGCATCCTGCGGGAAGCGGACGCGATCTTCATCGAGGAGCTCCGCGCGGCGAACCACTACGATGAGGTCTGGCAGGCCTTCGCCGTGATGCTCCCCATCCGGAGCGTCGGAGTGATGGGTGACGGGCGCACGTACGATCACGTGGTCGCGCTCCGCGCCGTGGGCTCGCGTGATGGGATGACCGCTCATTGGTCCCACGTGCCGTACGAGCTGCTCGGGCGTGCCTCGAGCCGCATCAGCAACGAAGTGCGCGGCGTCAATCGCGTCGTCTACGACATCTCCAACAAGCCTCCGGCCACCATCGAGTGGGAGTGATGCGGGGCGCGCTGGTGCTCGTGATGCTCGCGTGCTCCACGGCGCACGCGCAGGACGTGCCCGCGGGCAGCGTTCCGGCCGCGATGGAGCTGCCCTTCGCCGACGGCGCTCCACAGCTCGACGCCGATCACTCCCAGCTCTTCGTCGTCGTGCTCGGCGCAGCAGACGAGCGCCGCGGGCCTCTCTCCGCATGTCGCCTCTCGGCGCGCCGGCTTGCCGAGCAGCGGGGACGTCAGTCCCTTCATGCGTTCATCGACGGCGCGGTGGGGCACGTCGCACTGCCTCCTTCCGTGCTCGCAACGCTGCATGCCGCGATCGACGCCGAAGCGCGCGTCCTGGCGACTCGGCCGCGTGTCGATGGGTCCGCCAACGTGCGTGTGTCCATCTCGGTGGCGCGCCTTCGCGAGATCACCGGCGCTGTCCGAGGACTGCCATGGTCGGGCTGAGCCGCGCCTCGTCGGGCCGAGCCGCGCTCGTGCTCGCGGCCGCGATCCTTCTCACCTGGGTGTCCGGATGCGGAGCCAGCCAGTCGCCGACGGCCGCTCGGGCCGAGGTCCGCTTCGAGCTCGAGCCCGACACGGCGCGCGTCTATACCGATGATCGATTCGTCGGTTCGGCGCGAGTCCTCGCGGAGCGACCTGCGCAGTTCCGAGCCGGACCGAGACAGCTGACCATCACGGCGGACGAGTACTTTCCGCACGACCTCGAGGTCGATCTGCCCGCGGGGACGACGACGATCCGAGTGAGCCTGCGGCCCGTGCCGCCCTAGGCAAGAGTGCTCGCGAAGTCGCGCGCGGACGGGAGCGCTCGCCGCAGCGAGCCGAACGATCTGGACGCGAGCGCGCGCGGAGTCGATCACCTGATCGTGATCGTCGTGCGCTCGACGTGCCGGATGCCAAGCGTGCTGGCCTCGATCGCGAAGGGAGTGTCGGCCACCGGTTCGGCGTCCTCGCTGGCCTCGACGGTCAGCTCGATCACGTCGTCGCCCACGCGCGACTCTCGTGCCTGCGCCCACAGGGTGTCGGGGAGGCCCCAGAGGTCGATCAGCACGGGCGCATCGAGCCCCCCGACCCGCTCGATGCGCACGCGCAGAGGAGCTGTCTCTCCGCGGGCGACCTCGAGCGGGCGATCGAGCAGGACGAGGCGGAAGTCCGGGGCACGATCGTCGTGAGCGTCCGGGCTCGCGGGTGCGTCGCTCGAGGCGTCGTCGCTCGAGGCGTCGTCGCTCGAGGCGGCATCGGGCGCGGGCCCTGTGTCGACGGCCTCGGCGTCTCCCGGGTCGATGGGTGTGGGTCTCACCTCGGGCGCAGCAGGGCTACAGCCGATCGAGGTGAGGGAGAGAACGAGAAGAACTCGGGCGATCTCGAGGGTACGCATGGCAGCTCCTGGGTTGATGGAGCCGCTATCGGGAAAGGTGAGCGAGCGTTGCGTCCCGTGCGTTGCTTCGGTGCTTCGCTGCGGGTGCGCTGTGTTCTGGGCTCGTTCGAGAAGGTCGGCCCTGCGAGGCGCTTCGTCGATCAGCCGATTGACTGCGGCTGGTCGGGCGGGCGCCGCGGGACCCAGGTGCCGTGGAAGCTCATGGGGACATGAGTCTCGAAGTGGCATCGCGCGATGGGGCCGTCCTCCCAGCGCGCCGTGTCGAGGACCGCCATGTGGCTCGTGTCGGTTCGCGCGTCGTAGATCATGGTCAGGCCGAAGCCGTCACCCTCCTTCGCGGCGGGGCCTCGAGGCACGAAGATCACCTCGGACGCTTGCTCGCCTTCCGCGAGCGCGAGCACCCGAGGCGACCGGGTCTTCAGATCGAGCTTCGCGAGCGCTCGCCGTCCAGACCTCTCGCTGTTGAGGAACACGCTCTGGTAGTCCGCTCCTGCATGGCGCGGATCGATCACCGGGAACTCGCTCGCGGCGTCCCAGACGGGCTCCTCGCGCATGGTCCGCTTCACGGGATCGATCACGGCCTCGTGAAGGCGCGCCTGCTCCGTCACGCCGGTCGCGCGGAGCTGCTCGAACGTGGTCATGTCGCGATAGCGCGCGTAGTGCACGACCAGCTCGTTCCCGCGCTCCCAGCATCCTGCGAAGTGCCACTGAAAGAACGCCGGGACGTCGAAGCGAACCGTCTTCTCCGGCGCGTCGATCGGGACGACGATCACCTCGGTCCCCGTGTCGGGCTCCCACGCGATCAGGCTTCCGAAGCCGCCGATCCCGAGCAGTGCGCGAGCGATGCGGATGCGCGCTGGCGCCACGAAGAACACGAAGTGGCGCTCGGTCGCCGCGAAGTCGTGGAGCATCACGGCCTGCTTCAATGGGATCTCGAACATGCGGCGTGCCCGACCGTGGAAGGGCAGCTCGTAGAGATGAAGCGATGTCTTCGGGCCATACGAAAGACCGAAGTTGTAGAACGCCTTGCGACCCACCACGGCGTGCGGGTGCGCGGAGAACGCAGAGTTGACGGTGCCGCCGAGCGTCGTCTCGCCCAGCGTCGAGAGATCATCTGGTGAGATCTCCATCGGCTTGTTCGACTCCACCATCGCGAAGAGCCGGTGCTGCCAGGCGAGGATGGAGGTGTTGCCCGTGTTCTTCGCGCGCCGCCTGACCGCGTTGGACATGCGCCGTAGCGCGCTCGCGCGTGAGCCGAAGAGCGGACGACCTCTGAGCCGCTCCTCCAGGAGCCCGTCGCTCTCGATGAGCCGGACCGCGCCCTCCGCCTTGCCGCCGGACAGACGAACGCCCGTCACGGCGCCGTCGGCCTCGAAGGAGTGGCCGACGCTCCGGCCGAAGCTCTCGTAGAGCCCGGGGCCCGTGCGCACGAGCGTTCCTTCCAGCTCCGGAGGCAGTCGCCCTTCGACGCGCAGCGGCACGAAGCCGTGCTCGCCAGCGATGCTCTTCATGTCGCCGCGCACGCGCTCGGTCTGGGTCGTGGTGGTCACCATCAGCAGCTCCCGTGCGCTCTCGGCGCGAATATCTTGCCCGGGTTGAGGATCCCATTCGGATCGAAGACGCGCTTGAGCTGCCTCTGGATCTCGATCACGGAAGGCGCCTGCTCTCGCTCGAGCCAGGCCGACTTCGACGCACCGATCCCGTGCTCGCCGGACAACGTGCCTCGCATCGCCATCACCTCTCCGAAGAGATCTTCGAGCGCGGCGCGCACGCGTGGCACGTCGGCGGGATCATCCCAGAGGAAGTTGACGTGCAGGTTCCCGTCGCCAGCGTGCCCGTAGGAAGCGGAGCGCAGGCCGTGTCGCTCGCCGATCCGGGCGCTCGCGTCGATCAGGGCGCCGAGGTGGCCGCGCGGCACGACCACGTCCTCCGAGATCTTCGCGCGGGCCGACCTCCGCAGCGCGCGAGAGAGCTCGCGCCGCACTGCCCAGAGGCGCTCTCGATCCGAGCCACCTTGCGCGACGAGCACCTCTGCGCCCGCGTCCGTGAGCAGCCCGCCGGCTCGCTCCATCGCGCGCTCGAGCGAGGCCGTGTCGCCGTCGAGCTCCACGAGCAGCAGCGCGCGCGTCGCGGGCGGGATGGGGAACGGTGCGTCCGCGCGGACGAGGTCGAGCGTGCGCTCGTCGAAGAGCTCCAGACAGCGTGCCGAGATCCCGTTCGCCGCCAGCTTCGCGACCGACGTCGCGATCTGGCTCGAGCTCGTCAGGAGCGCGACGAGCGTCACGATGCCTTCGGCCTTGGGCGCGAGCCGGAGCGTCGCGCGGGTCACGACGCCCAGCGTTCCCTCGCTGCCGACCATGAGCGAGCAGAGGTCGTATCCGGTGACACCCTTGTGCGTGCGCGTGCCGAGCTCGAGTACGCTTCCGTCGGCCGTGACGATGGTGAGGCCGAGGACCCAGTCCCGCGTGACGCCGTACTTGTACGTGCGCGGGCCTGCCGCGTTCTCGGCGACGTTGCCGCCGATCGTGCAAGTCGCGAGGCTGTTCGGATCGGGCGCATAGAAGAGGCCCAGCGCCTCCACGGCTTCGTGCAGCTGCGCCGTCACGACGCCCGGCTCGACCACGGCGATGGCGTCCTCGCGATCGATCTCGACGATGTCTCGCATGCCCTCCAGCGAGAGGACGATGCCGCCCTCGATCGGAACGCAGCCGCCGCTCTTTCCCGTGCCCGCCGCCCGGGGCGTCACCGGGACGCGTCGCTCGTTCGCCACGCGCAGGGTCGCGACGACGTCGGCCTGGCTCTTCGCCCGCACGACGAGATCCGGCACGGCCGGCGCGACGTCGCTCTCGTCTCCGGCGTAGCTCGCGCAGACGTCCTGGTCCGTCTCGAGCGAGAGCCCGGGCCTTTCGCGGCCGAGCGCGAGCTTCAGCGCGTCGAGGGCGGTCCCGGAGAGCGGCGTGCGAGCCATGTCGCCGGACGTTGTGTGGCTTGGCGCGCCTCCGGTCGAGGCTACCCGCCCGAAAGACGTGATCGGCTCCTGCTTCGTGTACCCTGATCGGATGATGTCGACAGGAGTGCGCGCGGAGCGAGTCTTTCGCGCTTCGACGGGATCCTTCTCGGTGATCGTGGCGGTTCTCTTCATCGGCGGGTGCGAGTGCGGGACGCCGCCGCATCCGCCGTCCGACGCTGGCCCGCGAGCGGACGCGCCCCGGGACACCGGCGGAAGTGACGGCGGGGATGCGGGCGACGTCGACGCGAATCTCGACGACGCCGGTGACGTCGACAGCGGCTCGATCGACCCCGGCTCGTGCGTCTTCACCGAGGCCGACGATCTCTACGAGCTCGCCACCGACGTGAGCCCTCGACCGCGCCTGGTCTCGGTCGGCCCGTCTCCGGCCGGCTGGGACGTCGGCTACTCCGCGACCGTGGGCGGGCTCGCGGAGGTCTGGCGAGTGACCGTCCCGTCGGGCGCCGGCTTCCGCAGCACGACCCAGGTCACGACGGAGCTCGCGACCTCGCTCGATCCCGCCGTCGTCTGGAGCGGGGCCACGTTCGTGATGTCCTGGTACAGCAACACCGACGGCGCCTTCGAGATCTACGCGCACGCGTACGACCCGACCGCGCCCTCGGCGACGCAGCGCCTCACGATGGACGCGATCCGTCAGGACAACCCGGCGCTCGCGGTCTCCGAGGCCGGACTCGCGCGCGTCGCGTGGGTGGCGCAGGACATGGCCGGCGTTCGCAGCGCGTTCACGGCGGAGCTCGGGCCGACCGGCGCGCTCGTCGGGAGCGCCGTCGCGGTCTCGGCGCCCGGCTACACGCCGACGCAGCCGGTGCTCGTCCCTCGCGTCGGGGGCTACCTGATGCTCTGGGGCGATCCGACGGGCGACGTCGTCTCGGTCCCGCTCGACGCGAGCGGGGCGCCGGCCGCTCCGATCATCGTCAACACCGAGGGAACTGCCGACGGCAGCGTGGACGTGACGTTGGGCCCGACCGGCGGAATCGTCGCCTTCGGTACGCTGTCGGCCGGCATCCGGCCGGAGATTCGCGTGCGGCCGATCGACGAGACCGGAGCGCTCGCAGGCTCGGAGCGGATCCTCAGCGTGGGCGCCGACGTCGGCCGCGACGCCTCCATCACGTCGCTCCTCGGCGGCTACGCTCTGGCCTACCGCGCGCTCGATACCAACATGCTCCGCGTCGTCTTCCTCTCGCTCACGCTCGACGAGGTGGCGCGCCTCGACATCGTGCCCATCGCGACGACCGGTGGACGAACCACCATCCGCACGTCGGGAGATGGCGCGCTCCTCGTCGGCTGGGCCGATCAGGTCACGCCCACCGAGATCCACGTTCGCGCTGCGAGGATTCGATGCAACTGATGCTCCGCACGGCTCTCGCTCTGTCGTTGTTGAGCGCCTGCGCCGTGCA
>JBBSAT010000195.1:0-14369 GCA_038252025.1 Polyangiales bacterium
GCGATGTACATGGCCGACGTCTACACGCTGCCGCCGAGCCTCGCGGGGCTCCCGGCGATCAGCGTTCCGGCAGGGCTCGACGGCGGTCTGCCCATCGGCCTACAGCTCACGGGCCGGGCCTTCGACGAGGCCGGCGTGCTCGCGCTCGCGCACGCGTACGAGCAGGCGTGTGATTGGAAGAACCTTCACCCGAAGGCGTTCGCATGACCCAGTACGAGGCTGTCATCGGGCTCGAGGTCCACGCGCAGCTCGCGACGCGGACGAAGATGTTCTGCGGCTGCTCCACGTCGTTCGGCGCGGCGCCGAACACCAACGTCTGTCCGGTCTGCCTCGGCATGCCGGGGGCGCTCCCGGTGCCGAACCGCCGCGCCATCGAGCTCGCCGTCCGCGCGGGGCTCTCGCTCGGCTGCGAGGTGCGCGGGATCAGCGTGTTCGCGCGGAAGAACTACTTCTATCCGGATCTCGCCAAGGGCTATCAGATCTCGCAGTTCGATCTGCCGCTCAACGAGCACGGCAAGCTCGAGATCGAGACGGCGGCCGGCAAGAAGACGGTGGGCATCACGCGGATCCACGTCGAGGAAGACGCCGCGAAGAACCTCCACGGCATCGGCGCGGGGACCGACACGCTCGTCGACTTCAACCGCGCGGGCGTCCCGCTCATCGAGACGGTGAGCGAGCCCGACATGCGGAGCTCGGACGAGGCGGTCGCCTATCTCGAGGCTCTGCGCGACATCTTCATGTTCGCGGGCGTCAACGACGGGAACCTCGAGGAGGGCTCGTTTCGCTGCGACGCGAACGTCTCCATCCGGCCCGTCGGCCAGGAGAAGTTCGGCACGCGCGCCGAGCTGAAGAACATCAACTCGTTCCGCTTCGTGAAGAAGGCGATCGAGCTCGAGATCGCGCGGCAGGAAGCGCTGCTCTCCGCCGGCGGCACGGTCGTGCAGGAGACGCGCGGCTACAGCGACGTGCGCGGCGAGACCTTCTCCATGCGGAGCAAGGAAGAGGCGCACGACTATCGGTACTTCGCCGATCCGGATCTGCCGCCGCTCGCGATCGACGACGCCTGGCTGGCGCGCGCGAAGCGCGAGCTGCCCGAGCCTCTCGCTGCGCGGCGAGAGCGCTGGCAGAGGGAGCTCGGGCTCACGGCGTACGACGCGAAGGTGCTGACGGGGCACCCGGAGCTCGCCGGCTACTTCGAGCGAACGCTCGCCGTGTTCGTCACTGCGTCGAAGGTCTCTGCCGACAAGGCGGGCAAGCGCGTCGCGAACTTCGTGCAGGCCGAGGTCCTTCGCTCGGTCACGACGAACGGGCTCGAGGCGACCTTTCCGGTCCCCGCCGAAGCGGTCGCGGAGCTGCTCGCGCTCGTCGAGGATCAGACCATCAACGGCAAGATCGCGAAGGACGTGTTCGCCGACATGGCGAAGACGGGCAAGCGCGCGAAGTCCATCGTGGAAGCGAAGGGCCTCGCGCAGGTGACCGACACCGGCGCGATCGAGAAGGCCGTGCGCGACGTCGTGGCGGCGCATCCGAAGGAGCTCGCGAGCTTCAAGGCGGGCAAGGCGAGCCTCAAGGGCTTCTTCGTCGGGCAGATCATGCGCGCGACGAGGGGCCAGGCGAACCCTGCGCTCGTGAACGAGCTGCTCGACAAGGTCCTCGCGGAGAGCTGACGTGCGCCTGCTCGCTTATCTCCGCGAGCGCCTGCCCGATCGAAACCTCTGGGTCGTCTATCGCACGATGCTCGTGCTCTCGACGGCCTACGGGATCGCGCTGGCCAACCTGCCGAGCCTGCTCGCGCACCACCACATCGAGGCGGGCGTCGTCGGCGAGCTGGCCTCCTGGTTCGCGCTGGGTCTCGTGCTCTTCGCCGCGCCGTCGGGCGCGGTCATCCGGCGCTTCTCCGCGCGCGTGGTTCTGCCGGTCTCGATCCTCGGCTACGGCGCGATGATCGCGCTGCTTCCGCTGCTCACGAGCTACTCCGCGCTCGCCGTCGATCGCTTCGTGGACGGCCTCTTCTCGATGGGCGCGTGGATGAGCGGCGAGACTCTGCTGCTCTGGCGCGCGAACCGACAGAACAAGGCGCTCGCGATGAGCCTGTCCGCGACGTTCACGATGATCGGGTACGTGATCGGGCCGGCGTTCTCGTATGCCGTCTCCGGTTGGATCGTCCCGGACGTCCGCTTCTACCTCGCGGGTGGCATCGCCGTCGCCGCAGCGATCGTCTGCGCCACGGGGCTCGATCCCGATCCGCGGCCGAGCGCGCGCCAGGAGGAAGCCGAGGTGAAGGGCGCGCCAGCGCCGTTCGCGGAGGGGTTCTGGGGATCCGCGGGGCTCGCCTACCGGATGAAGGTGAGCTGCGCGGCGACGTTCGCGAGCGGCTTCTTCCAGGCCTCCGGCGCGCTCTTCATCCCGCGCTTCCTCGTCGAGGAGAAGCACGTGCCCGAGGAGCAGGCGAGTCTGGTCGTCGCGTTCGCGGCGGCCGGCATGCTGCTGATCTCGAACTTCGCGGCGCGCGCCGGAGACAAGTTCGGCCACCTCGCGGTGATGCGCATCCTGGCGATCGCGGGCATGGTCGCGATGATGGCGTTCTTGCCGCTCGACTCGTTTCCGCTCATGGCCGTCGCGATCCTGGTGGCCGGTGGCTGCTTCAGCTCGATGCCTCCGCTCTCGCTCGCGCTCCAGGGCGTGATCGTCAGCCCGGCGGAGTACACGCGCTCGAACTCGATCTTCAACGTCTTCTTCGCGTCGGGCCTCGTCGTCGGCCCGCTGTTCACCGGCCGCGTGTTCTCGGCGTTCGGCGGCAGCGCGATCGTCGTGCTCTTCGCGGGCATCTGGCTCGCGTTCGTGATCGTCAGCGTGGTGTTCCGGAAAGACGACCCGCGCGCCCGAGGCCTGACCCCGGCGCGAGCGTGATGCGCCCGAGGCGGCGCTCCCCGGCACGCCCGATGAGGCGTGGATCATCTGCGGCTCTCTATTTGACAGTGTCCACGACCGCACCGAGCATCTCGGCCCATGGCGACGGACGGCGGCTCCCCTCGTGAACGCGCTCCGTTGAGTCTCGTCCCCGACGGCGAGACCGCGGTGATCCTCACGCGCATCGACGCCGAGCATCCGCGCGCGTCCGAGCGTTCGGCCGTGATCCATCCGCGCGCGGCACAGCGCTTCACGTCGATCGACGCGCACGTGCTCCACCTCACCGAGCGCGCGACGCCCCACGGACGGGAGAAGATCACGTTCGATGTTCCCGACGTGGATCCGAGCACGCTCGAGCAGCTCGACGACGACGGCGTGGTGCGCGTCGGGACCCGGGCGAGGCCGCGCATGGTCATCGTCGGCAAGGTGGCGCCGACCGCCGAGAGCGCTGGGGAGGCCGACCCGATCGCGAGCGCGCTCGGCGTGCTGACCGGGCGCGACGCCTCGCTGCGCTGCCCTGCGGGCGTCGAAGGTGCGGTCACCGACGTCGAGCGTCTCGTGGGGGCCGCGGGCGAGGTCACGGTGCGGGTCGTGATCCGCACGGAGCGGCCGCTCGCCATCGGGGATCTGCTTCGCGTCGGCGAGCGCGTCGCCATCGTCGGCGCGATCGAGCCGATCGACGCCGACGCGATCTGGCCGGGCGCGCCCGGCACGGGGCCGGTCGAGAAGATCGCATGCGCCAGCGTGCTCGCCGAAGCGCGCTCGATCGGGCCCTACTCGCACGTGACGCAGCAGCCGCTCGGGAGCGGTCGCGGCGTGCTCGCCGGGCAGATGCTGCACGAGGCCGACGTGCTCGCGCTGCGCGCACACGGAGCGCGGCACCTGCTTCACGAGCTGACGACGCTGAAGTCGGACGACGTCGACGCGCGCCTCGCCGCTTACGAGTCGATCGTGCGCGGGACCTGGCGCTTGCCCGACTCGATGCCGGAGAGCACGCATGCGCTCGCTGCGCACCTCTCGGCGCTCGGGCTCGGCGTCGACTTCGCGATCGACGTGCAACGGCCCTCGCTCGCCACCGACGCAACGCTGCGCGCGCGTGCGCGTGAGGTCCACGACGAGAGAACGCTCGACCCGAGCGGGCGGCCTGTCCCCGGAGGGCTCTTCTGCGAGGAGATCTTCGGTGCGCTGAACGACGAGCGCGGTCGCCGGCGCATCGTCGGTCGGATCGAGCTGCCGGCGCCTGTCCTTCATCCGTGGTTGTTCGAGGCGGCCGGCACGATGCTCGCGCTCTCCGCGTCCGATCTCGACGACGTGATCTTCGAGGGGCGGACGCTCGAGGGTGAGCGCGCGGAGCGGTGGACGGAGACCGGGGCGTGGGCGATCGAGCGCGCGCTCCGCGCTGTCGAGATCGAGCGCCTCGTGAGCGAGGAGGGGCCGCGCGGCGCGCTCGCGCGAGCCATGGACGTGAAGGTGCCGATGGGCTCGTTCTTTCCGCGCACCGAGCCGTGGGCCTTCGTGCGGCACGCGTGGCCAGTGCTGCCGGCATCCCTGCGTCCCGAGGCGCTGCTGGACGACGGACGGCGCGCGAGCTCCGATCTCAACCTCCGCTACGGGCACGTGGTCGAGACGGCGCGGCAGCTGCGTGCGCTACTGAGCGAGCCTGGCCAAGACGCGCCGCGGATGCGCGAGCACGCGCGCCTGCAGCGTGCGATCGATGCGCTCGTCGATCGAACGCTGAGGGACGATGCTCGGCCTGTGCGACCCGGAGAGACCGACTCTGCGCAGTCGCTCGCCGAGACGACCGACGCCCGCGGCCACTTCGGCAAGGCGCTCCGCGGAAAGCGTGCGGACTACAGCACAGCCGCGAGCGTGGTGGAGCGCGTAGAGCTCGCCGGCAAGATCGCGCTGCCGCTCACCGTCGCGCTCGAGCTCTTCAAACCCTTCATCTACTCGGCGCTCGAGGCGCGTGGGCTCGTGACCACGATCAAGGAGGCGAAGCGGCGCGTGGAAGCAGGCGACCCCGACGCGGTCGCCCTCTTGCGTGAGGTCGCGACGAACGTGCCCGTGCTGGTGCTGGCCGAGACGCCTCTGCGCTCGCCCTCGCAGCTCCTCGTGCGCGACGTGGTCATCTGGGGCGAGCCCGCGTTCGGCCTGACGCCGGACGACGTGCGCTCGCTGGGCCTCGATGCTGCGTCCCGCGCCGTCGTGCACTTGCCGCTGTCGCAGGCGGCGCGCGCGGAAGCTCGCGCGCTGAAGACCCGTGCGCCGCGCTCGATCACCGAAGGGCAGGGCTGGATCGCGCGCGCTTCGCGCAGCAGGCGTCTAGAGGACGTGCTCGTTCCCGCGGCGCTCGCCCGCGAGGCCGATCCAGTCACCGACGACGAGGCCTGTCTTCTCCTCGGCAGGCTCTTCGCAGACACGCGGCCGCGCTAGAATTCGCGCGGGGCGAGCTCCGACCGCCGTCCAGATGCAGTCGAACGCTCGCCGGCGCGCCGCGAGCAGATCGATTACACTTCGTGCGTTGGGACCCTTCGGCGCCGAGTTCGGGTTGTTGATGCTCACCGGCGCCGCCGGTCTCGCCGCCGTCATCGCGACGGGGCTGCTCCTCCTCGGTGTTCAGGTGGTCGCGAGCGCAGAGCGGCGCAGCCTCTGGACGGAAACCTTCTCGGCATGGGGCGCGACGGCGATCGGTCTCCAGCTCCTGACCTACGTGTTGCTGAGGGACGCGACGCGCGCGAGCCTCGCGATCGAGCAGGCCCCGATCAGCTATCTGATGAGCACGCTGACCGCGGCGAGCCTCGTCTCGATCCTCGTCCACCGGTGGCGACGGCCGCGCTATCCGAAGCCGACGGCCGATTGAGCCGGCGATGGACGCGGATCCCGAGAATACCCGTGCCATCTTCCTACGCTCCTCGACGGTTGGCGAAATGTTGACGCGGCCGCACGGCGATACGCATTCTCGATCATCGCGGCCGCGATATGGCGTCGTGGAGGTCACGACTGCCATGCGACCAGCTTGTATAGGTTGATATCGACGACACCTCGTCGCACGAGAGTGAGGCACGGAATGCTACGTTGGACCGTCATCGTCCTGTCGCTGAGTCTTGGTGGCTGCGCCTGGATGGATGTGCCGATGGCCCACCGTGGCCGGCGCTTCGATCGCTCAGGCCCCCTCGACTTGGCGGGTGGTGAGGGATTCGTCGGACCCGTGCTCGGGCCCGGCACGTATCAGACCGGCGTCTACGATCAGATCATGATGGTGGACTGCTCTACCGTGACCTCGCACGATCCGCTCACGGTCCTGACCCAAGACGGCGTGCAGTTCGGCCTCGACATCTACGTGCGTTACTCCGCAAATTGCGACGACGCATCGGTGGTGGACATCATGTCGATGCTCTCGCCTGCGGCGGCCCGCACCATCACGAGCCAGCAGCTCTTCGAGACCTACATACGCCCTGCGATAGCCAGCGTCGTCCGTGAAGTGATCTCGCCGCATCGGGCCAACGAGATCAACGATCTACAGCAGCAGCTCCTACCGGAGATTCGACAGCGCTTCATGGAAGAGATCGCGGCCCACGAGGGCGATATCATACGCGTGTATGAGGTCAGCTTGTCGAACCTCGATTTCCCCGCGACTCTGGATGCCGCGAACGAACAACGCGCTGTGCAGACGATCATGCGCGATGCCGCCATCGCGGAGACGGAGCGTGTGCAGGCCCAAACGGGTACGGCGGTGGCACGCAGAGAGCTGCTGCAACGCGAGGGCGAAGCCGTGGCGGCACGCATCGACGCGATCGGCCAAGCCCTCGCGCGGAATCCGGACTATCTGCAATACGACATGCAGGAAAGGATGCCCGGAATCTATGATCATGCGGGCGCACACGGAAACCTGATCATCACGGCGCCACAGCCGACGATCTTGGTGAGCCCGGAACATCACTGAGATCAGGAATGCCGCCCGGTGATCCGGGCGGCTCGACCTGGGCTGGCTCGACCTGGGCTGGCTCGACCTGGGCTGGCTCGACCTGGGCTGGCTCGACCCGGCTGGCTCGCCTGCGCCGGCAGCACGTCAGAGCAAGAGACGATCGCGCGGAGGCATGCGCAGGCCCTCCTTCGCGAAGCTCTTGCCGAGCCAGGCGTGTGCCTCGTCGACCGTTCCGAAGGTCTCGGTCGGAACGACCGGCGCCTGGATGAGATAGATCGCCGTGAGCACGAAGCGCACTGCCGCCGAGCGGAGCACGAGCGCCGTGGCCACGCTGTGGCGCTTGAGCTCGACCTTGTTGCGCTTCAGCCATGCGCCCTGCGCCGTGCGCTCTTCGGGGGCCATCATCGCGCCCTCGCGCCCGTCGAGGAGGTAGCCGTGCCGTTCGCCCCGCGCGAGGTAGCGCTCCATCTGCGCGAGGTAGCGATCGAACGCGGGCTTGGCGGCCGAGCCCTCGAAGGTGACCAAGACCAGCGGCCAGTGCTTGTCGTCGAGGCGGATATCCCCGGTTCCCATGTGCCGACCATAGCTCAGCTCGCGCAGGGATTCATTTCCGTGCGTACGTCGAGCGCGATGCGCCCTTGCGAATCGCATCGGGTTCAGGGACCGTCTGCGTCATGGCTCGCCGCGCTCGATGGTCCCGTCTCGTGTTCGTCTTGCTCGCCGCCTGCACCGCGAGCCCCGACCCGGGCGTGGGGACGGACGGCGGGACCGACGCGGGCAGCGATGCGGCCGAGGACGCGGCCGAGGACGCGGCCGAGGACGCGTACGAGCGGCCCGACGCCGGACCTCTGCCCGCGTGCGGCACGGGTACGCCGCTCGAGCTCAGCCAGTGCGTCGACGCTGCGCGCTACCAGACCGATCTCGAGGCCATCGCCCTCCCGCGCGTGCCGGCGAGCATGCACTGGCAGGAGGTGCAGGACCTCTGCGAGACGCGCCTCGAGTCGCTCGGCTTCACGGTGGAGCTGCACGCGTATGCGACCGGCGTGAACGTCGTCGGCGTGCGTACGGGGACGAGCGAGCCGCTCGCGGAGGTGCTCCTCGGCGCGCACTACGATCACATCGCGGGCTGCGATGGCGCGGACGACAACGCGACCGGCGTGGCAGCCACGTTCGAGATCGCGCGCGTCCTGACCATGGCGAGCTACCCGCGCACGCTCGTCGTCGCGTGCTGGGACGAGGAAGAGAGAGGTCTCATCGGCTCTCGCGCGTACGCGACGCGTGCGATGGGGCGAGGAGAGAGCATCGACGCGAGCTTCGCCTTCGACATGATCGGCTACACCGACGACGCGCCCGACTCGCAGCGCCTGCCGACCGGCTTCGAGGCGCTCTTCCGCCCACAAGCGCTGAGGGTCGCGGCGAACATGAACCGCGCGGACTTCGTGGCGGTCATCGCCGACCCGACTTCGAGCGCGATGGCGACGACGCTCGAGACGTACGCGGATCGCATCGGGCTTCCGTTCATTCCGCTCGTCGTGCCCGGCGCATTGATCGACTCACCCCTCATCGGCGATCTACGGCGCAGCGACCACGCCTCGTTCTGGGATGTCGGCTATCCGGGCGTGCTCATCACCGACACGTCCGAGTTCCGCTACGCGCAGTACCACTGCCGCGGCGGCCCCGACGTCGTGGCGAACCTGGATCAGAGCTTCTCCGCGCAGGTCGCGTCGATGACTGTCGCGACCGTGGCGGACGCGCTCGGTCTCTGAGGGAGGTCGTCGGCTCAGGGCGGCGAGGGGGCGACGTCGGAGGGCACTCGAGCGCGCGCTCGATCGCATCGCGCTGCGGCAGCGGGCCGGCATCGCCCACGGCGCGCCGCCACCCGCCCACGGCTGAGCAACACGGCGACCTCTCGGCGGCGCTCGGCGCGCCACGAGCTCGTCAGCCCGCGAGACGCTCGATCCGGGCGAGCAACATCCGCTCCGCCTGGCTCAGCGACGCCGCTCTCGCACCGAGCTTCTCGATGTACATGGGAAGCAGCCGTACCGATCCGCGCGGAGCGAGGGCCTCGATCGCATCGACGAGTTCCTTGGCGATCACGCGCTCGCAGTCGGTGTTCACCTGGAAGACGCCTTCGAGCCAGCGCCGATCCCCGCTGCGCTCCGCGAGCGCGACGAGGAGCGCGCTCAGCCCGTGCACGAGATCGTCTTCCGCGCGCGGCCCGAGGTTCGCCTGGCGCCGCAGGATGATCGTGGCGCCACCGCCGCACTCGTCGATGCGCCCTGCGGCGAGCGCTGCTTGCGCGCGAGCCAGCATCGCCCGATCGGGCACGACGGTACTGGTACGAACAGCTTCGGCGTCATCGTCCGGATCCCCTCGAAGGGGAACCGATCGCCGAGCCGACGAGGCCGCATCTCCCGGCGCGAGCACCAGCGTCATCACGGTGTTGCCGATGATGATCCGCGAGCCGGCGCGGAGCGGCGTCGGGCTCCCGATCAGCCGCCCGTCCACGAACGTTCCGTTGCGGCTCTGGAGGTCCTCCACCACGACGTCGGCGCCCACGACCCGCAGCGCCGCGTGTCGTCGTGAGGCGCTCACGTCGTCGATCGGGGCCCCGCAGTCGGGGCTGCGTCCGATGACGCACACTCCGGCGATCGGGATCTCTCCTTCGGGCGTCCGCAGAAGCCAGGCCGTCATCGCGTGCGTGTCCTCCGAGACGGGCCACCGCCCGACCCGAACCATCATAGTGGCGATGGCGCCGGCGACCCAATCATCGACTGCGACCAGCGGGCAGGCGCGGCTGGCGGGGGGGAAGACGACCGGCGGCTCTGGTACAAGACGCCCATGCACCTGCTGTTTCTGTTTCTCCAGAGCGACACCGAGGCATACGAGGCGGGTCGTACGGTGGGCCGCCTCCTGGCGCCGTTCTGTTGCGTGGCCATCGCAGCGATGCTCGGCGGCGCGGTGATCGGCGCGATCCTTCTGTTCCGCCGGCGCTCGCGGGTGGCCGCGGCGGCGCCGCCACCGTCGCACTATGCGTGGAGCGATGGCGCCTCACCGGACTTCGCGAAGATGCAGGCGCAGCAGGAGGGTCTCCTCGGTCGCCTTGCGCCCGGGCAGCTCCCGGAGTCCGAGGCGATCAACGCCGCAGCGCGGAAGTTGGTCGCGCAGGACTTCGACGGCGCGATCTCGGCCTACGACGACGTCGCCGCGCGATTTCCGCACCGCGCCGCCGACGCGCACGGACAGATCGGCGCCGCCTGGTTCTTCAAGCGCGACTACGATCGCGCGCTCTGGCACTACCGCCGCGCGATCGAGCTCGGCGCACCAAGCGCAGCGATGGAGCAGAACATCCGCGAAGCAGAGGACGCGAAGCGGCGCGGCTGACTCACGAGATCGCCCGGTGCCCCGGATGCGCGACTGCCAGCGCGCGAGCTCCGGCCGGATCGAGCTCGCGGAGCCCACGTTCGAGCCTCGAAGGCCCGAACCAGGCGCGCGGTACGAGCGTCGGAGCGCCTCGCACACGAGACGAGGGCAGAGGCTCGCCGGCCCGTGCGCTGCTAGACTGGGTACATGTCGCGTACTGCCCTTTTCCTCGCGTGCTCGTTGCTCTCCCTCCTGGCTTGTTCGGCCGAGACCCCTCCGGGTGACGCTGGCGCATCGGTGGACTCGGGCTCTCTCGTCGACGCCAACGTGAGCGATCTCGACTCCGCAACACCCCACGCGGACAGCGCTGCCGACGTGGACTCGAGCGCTCCGGCGGACGCGGGCGCGATCGACGATGCGGCCACCGTCGTGGACGCATCGAGCGCGCAGGACGCTGCGGTCGACATCGACGCTGGGCCGGCTCCGATGTGCCCTTCAGGCATGCACGTCTGCCCGTGCGCGACCGGCTTCTACTGTCTCTTCCTGGGCGGCGCGTGCCTCGCGCCCACGGCGGACTGTCCGCCGCCGACGCCCTGATCGTCGCGGCCGCCGTCGTCGCCGAGCTCACGAGCCTCGTCGCTCGGCCCGTGCGCGCCTGGGCCTGAGCGCGCGCGAGCCGTTCACGGCCGCGACTGAACGGTCATGGTCATCAGCGCCCCTCTCTCGATGAGGGTCACGACGAACCCGTCGTCCGCCACGCTGAAGGCGCCGTTGAGGTGCGTCTCGTGCGCGGCGTAGGGATGGAGTCCGTTCGCCGCCGCCCACGCCCGATAGCGTTCGAGGGCCTCTGGCACGCTCGCGGGCGGCCGGCCCTCGACGACGAGGAACGCGGCCGACTCGAAGCGGACGAGCGCATCATCGAAGTACACCGGCCAGACCCGCTGCCTCCACTCGTGCTTCCCGCCGATCACCTGGCGCAAGAGGCCGCTCTGCCACTCGATCGTCACGCTCGCATCGAGCAGTGAACAACGGATCCGCTCGGCTCCCCTGCGGCCCGCCACGACGCACGTCCCCCGCGCGCTCGGCGGAGCTCCCCGCTCGACGCGGCAAGCGAAGCCGATGCGCGAGAGCTCACGCTCGATCGCGTCCGGCGCCGGCGCCGCTTCGACCTGACCCGACAGATGAACGAAGTCGTCGCCTCGATCGGCCTTCGGCTGCGCGCTCCACGTGAGCGCGACCGCGCGAACGAGCGCGTCGACATCGAAGAGGCCGGGCAGGGTCATGAGGAGGTCCTACTCCGGCGCCCGACGTTCCGCGAACCGCGCGCGATCGGCATCGTCGGGCTCGCGCTGCTCGGCGTCGGGATCGGCCTCGACCTCGACAGCGGTAGCCATCGCGGCGCCCTCGAGCGACCCCTGGTTGCGACGTTGGCCCCGCGCCGACGGCAGGGCGCTCGTCGTCTCCGGCACCTTCTGACGACGCGGCGAAGCTCGTTCAGTCGCCGGAGAGCTCGACGTCGGTCATCCAGACGGAGCCCTGCGTGTGCCCGGCCACCGGCATCAGGAGCGCGATCGAGGAGAGGTGATGCAGGTCGAGCGCGGGCGAGACCTCCGTCAGCCGCTCGACGCGCACGCGGACGGTCGAGAGGATCTCGGCGGGGCTCCGCGATGTGTACGCGACCGGAACACGCCCGACCGTCGAGACGAGGACGTCGGCGGTGTGCCCGGACGTGTCGCTCACGCGGATCGTGAAGTCGTGGTCGAGCAGGCCTCGATTGATCGTTGCGATGCGCGAGGCGAAGCGCAGCGAGAGCGCTGCGTGCGTGGAGGCGTCCAGCGCGCCGAGCCCGAAGGCGGCGCTCGCCATCGCGTCCTGCCACGCGAGCCGTGCGGCTCGGGCGAGGTGCGGGAAGGAGCCCGCGCATGCGCCCGCGCAGTCGGTCGTCGCCGTGAAGCCGGTGAACGTGCTCGGCTGTCCGGTCTCGGTGGAAGAGAGGCTCGCGAAGCGATCGATGATCACGCGATCCGGCGACGCGTACGACCAGCGCAGGTCGAGATCGGCGCCCGCCCAGAAGTCCATGAGCGGCGGCGAGCCTTCCTCGTTCCGGAGATAGGGCGCCGTCGGTCGATCGAGCACCGTGGCCGCGAGCCAGTCGGCGAGCGCGATCTCGAGCATGCCCCGCTGCGCCGGCGGGCCGACGAGCCCGCTGGTGCAGACGGGCCCGGAGAGGTTGTCGTCGAAGCGCCACTCGGTGTTGAAGAAGTTGTGGTTGGCCCCGACCACGAGGACCTGCGCCCGCGCGAACGGCTCGACGCTCGCGAGGCCGCGGTCGTACATGCGGAGCCCTTCGAGGGTCGTCACGTCCGCATCGCAGCTCGGCAAGAGCACCGCGTACGGCACGCCCGCGGGCGTGTTGTCGTGATAGTCGGTCGGCGCGACGGCGAACACGCTCGCGAGCGACACCCCGGCGATCGGCGTCGCGCTCAGCGCGGCCGGAACCTGGGAGACGGCCTCGCCGCCGCGCGAGTGCCCGACGACGGCGACGCGGCTCATGTCGACCGCGCCGCGATAGCGCCCCGTGAACGGCGCCTCGTCCGTGCTCGCCCAGCGCTGCCAGCGGCGCAGGTGCTCGAGGATCAGCTGCGTTCGCTCGGGGATGAAGTCGTCGCGGCAGTTCAGGGCGTTCGCGCTGAGGCTCACTGCGACGTAGCCGGAGGCGGCGAGCGTCTCCATCAGATAGACGTAGCCCTCGGCGTTCGGCGTCGTCGTGAAGCCCGGCTCGGTGCAGGCGTGCTCGGTCGTGTCGGCACACTCGTCATCACCGGTCGCTGGCCGACAGTTGCCGTGGTTGCCGTGAAGGAAGACCACCAGCGGGAAGGGTCCGTCGGTGCCGAGCTCCGTCGGCACGCGGACGACGCCGTAGAGCGTCGTCGGGAAAGGCACGGAGGGCACAGTCTCCGACGCGAGCTCGTATCCGTCGTCCTGGATCGCGAGCACGCGGAGCACGCTCGTCTGTCCGCCGCGGAGGCTGCTCGGCCCGAGCGCGACGAGCCGATAGTACGCGCGCGGCGACGGCATCGCGTCGTCGGTGAAGGTCGTCGCGGTGGCCGGCAGCCGCGCGATCTCGGCGAAGGGGCCGGCGGACGAGGCCGCGCGCTCGACTGCGATGTTCGCCGCGTCCGCGCCGCCGCTCGCGCCCCAGCCGAGCGTCACGTCGGTCGCGCCATCCGCGCCGAGCGATGCCGAGACGATGCGAAGACCGGTCGGCGCGAACACGTCGATCACGTCGAGCGTGAGCATGCAGCTCGCCGTGTTTCCGGCGTCGTCGACCGCGCGCGCCGTGGTCACCGTCCGGCCGTGCCCAGTCGGCGGCGGGTCGAGCGTGACCAGGACGTCATCGTCACAGTCGTCGGTGGCGCGCGGCGTCGCGTTCGCGATCACGTCGCTCGGCGCGGTCCGCACGATGGTCATGGGCGCGCTCGAGCAGGTGATCGACGGGCTGGTGTCGTCGACGATCTCGATCGGCGTCGCGCAGCCAATCATCGCGCCGCCCGGGCCGATCGCCGAGTAGGTCACGCTCGACGGGCCGACGGCGAAGCCCATCGCGGGCGCGTCGCTCGTGACCGCGGACACGGCGCCGCCCTCGCAGGGCTCGTTCACGATCGGCGGCGCGAGCGTCACCTGGGTGCGGCGGCCGGTGCAGGCCCTCACGACGGCGGGCGCGCAGGAGAGCGACGCAGATCCCGGGACGCGCGCGAGGATCGGAAAGGTGCAGGTCGCCATCGCGCCGCTCGCGCTCGTCGCCGTGCAGGTCGCCATCGTGGCGCTCGTGATCGCGGCTCCGCTCGCCGGGGTGCACGTCACGGTCGGAGTCGTTCCGTCGCAGGTCGCGCTCGAGACGAGGTAGCTCGCCACCGCGCCTTCGGGAGGCAGGCAGCCGACGTCCACGCTCTCCGGACAGCCGAGGACGGGCTGATCGCTCGCCACGCCCATGGACCCGCAGCCGGCGTCCGTCGTGATCTGCGGCGGCATCGGCCCACCGCCGCTGCAGCCCGCGAGCGCGAGGCTCAGGACGCCGGCGAAGAGAGACGCCCGCATCACAGACTCACCCCCGCGAGATCTTCCACCGACAGCGCCTGGACAAGCACGCGGCGACTCGATGCGTCCCGCC
>JBBSAT010000196.1:0-14339 GCA_038252025.1 Polyangiales bacterium
AGGACGACGACGCTCCGGCTTCCGTCCACGTGCGTCACGCGGAGCGCCTTCGCGGATCCCACCGCCGTCGGCTCCCACTGTCCGCCGGCGTCGATCGACTCCGCGACGCCCTTGAGCCGCGGCGGCAGCGCGCCCATCCCCGGACGCGTGGTCGTCCACCCCATTCGATCGACGAACAGGACGAGCTCCGGCCACTTGCCGCGCGCGACGGCGAGCGCGCCGAGACGCCGCCCGAGCTGCGTAAGCGAGGTCGTCTTCTCGACCTTCGGGATCTTCTCCATCGCTGCGATCCACGCGTCGACGTCGATCTTCTGGATCTCGACGTCGAGCGAGGAGAGCGCCGCGTGTCGGTCGAGCGCGCGGAGCGAGCCCAGCGTCGCGTCGAGCAACGTCTCGGCCGCCTTGCGCTTGGCCGCGGGAAGGGCCGCCGTGACCTCGCGGCATGCGGGCAAGAGCGTCTCGACCAGCTCGCGTAGATCTCGCTCGCGGGCCGGCCACCAGCCGATCATCGCGTCGAGCAGCGGCGTGAACGCGGCTCGCACCTCGCTCGGGGCGAGCGCGAGCACCGGCCGGAGCGCGCGGTCGGTCACCAGCGTCACGAGCGGCAGGTCGCGACGGTCCCAGAGCGTTCGGCAGGGTGCATCGAGGGAGGAGGCCATGGCGCGGAACTTACTCGAACACGGGCGCCCGCGTCTGGAGATGATCGGACGGCCGCTGGGCGCTCAGTCGATCCGCGCTGCCGCCAGGATGAGCCGGAGCTCGTCCGAGGGCGCTTCGGGCGTCCGGGCACCGTGCCCTTCCTGGGCCCACTGGTCGAGCATCGCTCTCACCAGCCGCTCCGGGCTGGTCGCGCCGTCCGCCAGCCTGGCCAGCAGCTCGCTTCGCGCGTGCTCGAGCGCGTGCCCGACCCAGCGCCGACTGGAGAGGGTCACGACGTCTCCGCGCGAGACGCCTAGCTCGATCGTCGACGGTACGTCTCCTTCGCCCCCGATCGACGGCGACGGCTCGGTCCGCGTGATGCGCTGGACGACCGCGCCGCGGAAGACGCAGAGCTCCATGCGCGCGAGCCACGTCGCCCGGAGGAACGAGCCGTCGAGCTCGAGGATCGTGAGCTGAGCTCCCGGGCCGCCGAGCTCGTCACGCTCGCGCTGCTCCCGCGTGGTGGTCAGGAACGACGCGCGCCCTGCTTCGAAGAGGCGCTCTCGGCTTCCGCTCGCGTCGCGATAGGGCGAGACGGGCCCGGCCGCGACCGCGCGCTCGATCGCGTCGAGCATGGGGACGCTCAGCGAGGTCTCGCCGCAGTCCCAGCCCGGCGTGTAGCCGTCTGCCATCGCGACGATGCGCCTGGCACCGCTCTCGACGACGCGGAGAAAGTCCGACGCTCGTCCTGCGCTCACTCCACAGGCGACGCCGTGCGTGACCGCGACGGAGCCCGCGCTCACCGAACGCCCGCGCTCACCGAACGCCCGTGCTCACCGAACGCCCGTGCTCACCGAACGCCTGCGTCCACCGGCGCCCGTCCGGGCGTGAGCGACTCGGTTCGCCCGTCGGTGTAGATGGCCACCGCCCAGCGCTCGTCGCCGTAGGGCCCGCCCGGCACCGGGGCGTTCCAGTCCAGGTTCAGCCAAGCGCGGCACGAGTCGTCCGAGCGGTAGCTGATCTCGCGGACGGTCTGCTGGCGTCCGAGCCGGCGGTCCCAGTGGAGCCGGAAGTGCGCCGAGAGCCGTCGCGCGATCTCGGTGGGGTCATCGTCGATGCAGGCCTCGGTGTAGGCGTGGCCGCCCTCGGGCCCGTCCATCATCACGATGCGAACGCGTCCGCCGATGGCCTCGGTCATCGCGGCGAGCGCGATCGCGAAGTCGTCGCAGTCGCCGGCGAAGCCGTTCGTGATCGTCTCGGACGCCCGGGCGAAGTACTCCCGCCCGACAGGGTCGTTCACGTACTGCCACTCCGCGCGGTCGTTCGTCCAGATGCGCGCGACCTGCTCGACGTGGAACGGGCCCGTCTCCCGGCTCGCGAGCTGCACCGCGAGGTTTCGGGTGATCGGATTGGAAGGATCGATCGCCAGGAGCACGTCGGGCACGTCGTGGACGCGGATGGCCTCCTCTTCCGGCGTGGCGCCGCCGACCGTCGCGCTCGGAAGGCTCGGGCTCGCCCCGCTCGCCGGCGCGATGACCTCTCCGCTCATCTGCGCGACCACCTCGCGGACCCGCGCGAGCCGCTCTTCGGACGTGACGATCAACCCCGCCGCGGCGACCGCGCTGCCGAGGGTCACGACTGTCATCGCCCAGCTCACCCAGCTCGTGCGACGCGCGGTCGAGCCGAACACGAGCGCCGTGTTGCAGCTCGGGCAGGAGATCTCGCCGCGCTGGAAGCCGTGGGGAAGGACCCCGAGCTTCTTGCAGCTCGGGCAGCGATACCGTCCGAAGCGCGGCATCGCCATGATGGTGTCGCCGAGCCCGCCGCGCCGGAGGAATGGACGCAGCAGCGGGTCGCCCCAGGGGAGCGGTGTCTGCCCGAAGCGAACGTCGGCTCCGATCTTCACGTACGCGCGCTCGACGCGCTCGCCGTCGAGCCACGTGCCGTTCGCGCTGCCGAGATCTTCGAGGAGCGTGCGCGAGCCTTCCCACGACAGGCGCGCGTGCCGACCCGAGACGGAACGTTCCGCGACCACCACGTCGCACTCGCTCGATCGACCGAAGACGATGGAGCTCGGATCGGGCCCGGCCACGACCTCAGTCTACCAGCCGCCGTCGCGCGCGCCCTCGCGATGAGCGCGCCCACCGATCGGTTCGATGCGCCTCACCGCCGTCCGTCCATACCTCGATCATGCGCGGGCTGCGGCGATCGCGGCGCGCGCCGCGGCGAAGTCGTCGGGCTTCTGGACGCTGACGCTCACCGCCCCATCCGTGGTGCGTTTGATCATGCCCGAGAGGGCGCTGCCGACTCCGATCTCGACGAAGAGCGTCACACCCGCGGCGACCATGGCCAGCACCGACTCGTCCCAGCGAACCGAGCGGCTCACCTGCCGGACGAGCGCGTCGCGCGCGGCCACGCCGCTCGACACGGGCGTGGCGTCGACGTTCACGAAGACCGGCCGGGTCGGATCCCGGAAGGTGATCGCCGCGAGCGCCGGGGCGAGCCGCTCTTCGGCCGGCCTCATGAGCCGACAGTGGAACGGAGCGCTCACGGGGAGCGGCATCGCGCGGCCGCCGGCGGCGCTGCACTTCTCGCCCGCCGCCTTCACGCTCGCGGCATCGCCCGCGATCACGATCTGTCCCGGCGAGTTGTAGTTCACCGGCTCGACGACCCCGCCCGTCTCGCTCTCGGTCTCGCGGCAGATGCGCTCGAGCGCTTCTCGGTCGAGCTTGAGGATGGCCGACATCGCGCCTCGTCCGACCGGCACGGCCTCCTGCATGTACTCGCCGCGCGCCCGCACGAGGCGGACGGCGTCCTCGAACTCGAGCGTGCCGACCGCGACGTGCGCGGAGTACTCGCCGAGGCTGTGCCCGGCGGCGACGTCGGGGACCTCGCCGAGCCCGCGGAAGAGCGCGATGGACGTGGTGAGGATCGCAGGCTGCGTGTTCTTCGTCAGCCGCAGCTCCTCGTCCGGCCCCTCGAAGCAGAGCTTGGAGAGCGGGCCCTGCAGCGCTGCGTCGGCGGCCTCGAACGTCAGGCGCGCGGCCTCGTCCGTGTCGAACGCGTCTTTGCCCATGCCGACCTTCTGTGACCCCTGTCCGGGGAACACGAAGGCGACCTTGCCCTTCTGGATCGTCGCGATGGCCATGCGCGCGCTGGCTTAGCCGCGGTGGTCGTGCTTCTGCAAGCGCTTCAGCACGAAGAAGCCCACCGGAATCCGCACCGCGCCGAGCGCGACGTACGCCTTGCCGAGGAGCAGGTCCGGGTCGTCGGGGTAGACCTGCACGACGTAGTCCCGCAGCGGCGGACCGAGCGCCCCGTTTCCTCCGAGCGAGTAGTCGAGGAGGAGCGCGCGTGGGTATCGCGCATCGCGCGCGCCGGGGACGACGCTGTGCACGCGGTAGTAGCCGTGGCGCTTCGGCTTCTCCGGGCTCGGCGTGTAGACGTGCGCGGCGTCGTCGGCGTTCTGGCGGACCGTGATGTTGTACCCGTGGATGTGCGGGCTCGGGCCTTCCGCGCGATCCTTGCCCTCGTAGAAGCCCTTCACGAACTTCCGGATCCCGATGAGGCGGGTGAAGATCGACGCGTTCGCCCCGGCGAATTCCCAGCCGATGAGGCTCTCGAACGTCGGCGCCGTCCCGTTCAGCATCATCGTCTCGCGCACGCCGTTTCCGGCGGAGCGGACGATCTCGAGCCAGGAGTAGCGCGCACCGTCGGCCTTCAGGAGGCTCGAGGGGTCGGGGCGCACGGCGAGCGCGGTGGCGGTCATGGCGGGCGAGCGTAGCGCAGAGCCTGCATCGCGGGTCACACCACGGATTGACCGGTCTGAGAGCCGCGGGTAGGGTCCGCCGAAATGCGCCTCTTCAGCGGTAAGATACCCGTCATCGCGACCGAGATCGTCGAACGCCTCGTCGCCGACAACGACATCGAGGCGCCCGCGCCCGCCGAGGTCCAGGCCGATCTCGAGTCGGTCCTCAAGGAGTACCTCCGCCAGGAGCGGCGCGTCCTCGACGAGGCGAAGTCGCGGATGGAGAGCCGCGGCATGAGCTACGGCGAGCTCGGCAAGATGAAGACGCAGGTCGCCCGCGAGAACAAGATCCAGATCGGCGACGACATGTTGCCGTACCTGCTGGAGCAGATCCTCGAGATCTTGTTCCACTCCAGCAACGTGGAGGAGATCTTCTCGGAGGATCCGGTCCTCCGGAAGAAGATCACCTCGGTCCTCCGCAAGCACATGGACGTCGAGCAGGAGCTCGACCGCGAGGTCCGCGACAAGATCAAGAACCTCGAAGAGGGCACCGCCGCCTTCGAGACCGAGTACGCACGGATGCTGGAGCAGATGAAGCGCAACAAGCGCCTCACCTGAGCGGAGCCCTCACGGCCCCCCCGGACGGGTGGTCTTGCGGTCTTCTCCGGGCTTTGAGAACCTGTCTGCTGACGCCGCGCCCGAGGACGCGCTCGGCTCAGCCCTCATGGATCAGCCCGAGCGAGATGGACCCGACCGCGGCTGCGTACGCAGCATGACCGGGCACGGCGTCGGCTCGGCGCCGCTCCGGTCGGGCCACGTCGAGGTCGAGATCCGGTCGGTGAATCATCGGTACCTCGAGATGCGCACTCGCTTGCCTCCGGAGCTGCCGGAGCACGCCTCGCTCGTCGAGGACATCGCGCGGCGCCGGCTCGTGCGAGGGCGGGTCGAGATCAACGTTCGCACCGAGGGCGAGTCGTTCGACGACGCCGTCCTCGACGTGACCCGCGCGCGCGTCGCCTTCGAGCAGCTCGTCGCGCTCCGTGACGCGCTGAGCCCGCGCGAGCCAGTGCCGCTCTCCTTGCTCGCCTCCGTGCCCGAGCTCTTCATCTCGCGCGGGACTCCCGAGCGGGGGATCGTGCGGAACGCGCTGACCCGCGCGACGGAAGCGGCGTGCGATGGCGTCTCCGCGATGCGCGCCCGCGAAGGGGATGCGCTGCGGCAGGACTTCGAGGGGCGCCTCTCACGGCTCGCCGAGCTGGTCGCGGAGATCGAGGCGCGCGGCCCGACGGTCGTGGCCGCCATGCGCAAGAAGCTCGGCGAGCGCATCGAGAAGCTCTTGGCCGGCTCACCCATCGGGGTCGAGTCGGGGCGCCTCGAGCTCGAGGTGGTGATCTTCGCCGATCGGTCCGACGTCACCGAGGAGTGCACGCGTTTCCGGAGCCACGCCGATCAGTTCCGCTCGATGGTGAAGGCGGATGATCCGGTCACGGGACGGCGTCTCGACTTCCTCCTCCAGGAGATGGCGCGCGAGTCGAACACGATCGGGCAGAAGAGCTCCGACGCCGATCTCGCTCGCCTCGTCGTCGAGCTGAAGACGGAGATCGAGCGCCTCCGCGAGCAAGTGCAGAACGTGCTCTGAGCCGGATCTCTCGCTCAGGAGAGAAAGCGAAGCGCCAGCAGTCCGAGCGCGCACAGCGTCGCGATCGCGACCACCGCGCCGACGTAGAGAGGAACGCGCGAGACGGGTAGCGTCACCGGGCCCGCATCGAGCGCCGCGCGGAGCTCCGGGTCGTTGTGCGCCGGCGAGACCGTCTCCGGGATCGTGCGGCCGTTCTCCCACTGAAGCGCGGCGATCACGTCGGGCGCCAGCGCGGTGCGGGTCGTCGCCGCGTCGGTCGTCTTCGGCGTGTCCATCCGCGGGCTCACGACCTCGGTCTGGAGCGGCTCGGGCGTCCCGCGCGTGCGCGTGCGATCCGCCGGCCCGGCGGGCGTGGGGTCGGACGGAGCGCCGACCGCGAGAGGTGCGCCAGCGGCCTGCGTGGCGGCAGCGTGCAGCTCGGGCTCCGATCCACGGCTCCCGGTCGCGCGGCGCACGAGATCTCCGAGGATCTTGCGAGACGTCGGAGGCGGCGCGATCTCGATGAGCGCATCGATGAGCTCGCTCGCCGACTGGAAGCGCGCGGCGGGGTCGGGGAGGATCAGCCGCTCGATGATCACGACGAGCGCAGCCGGTGCCGAGGGACAGAGCTCGGCGAGCGGCGTTCGATTCCCGCTCTGGATGCGGTACAGCGTGTCGAGATCGGTGCGCCCGTCGTAGGGCCTCCGACCGGCGAGGGCTTCGTAGAGCGTCACGCCGAGCGCGAAGAGATCCGCGCGCACGTCGAAGCTGCCGCTGAGCGCGTACTCGGGCGCCATGTAGGGGACCTTTCCCTTCACGGTCGCCGTGCTCGTCACGGCGTTCGTGCTCTGCAGCACGCGGGCGATGCCGAAGTCCGAGAGCTTTACCTCGCCTGCGCGCGAGAGCAGCACGTTCGACGGCGAGATGTCCCGGTGCACGACGGGACGTCCCTGCCGCGTGTGCGCGAAGTCGAGCGCGCTCGCGAGCTCCCCTGCGACGTAGACGACGAGCCCCGAGGTCAGAGGCTCGCGCTTCTCGCCGAGCCACTCGAGGAGCCCGTAGAGATCGATGCCGTCGACCAGCTCGAGCGCGAGGTACGGAAGGCCGTCGGCCACGCCGAAGTCGAGCACCGTGACGATGTTCGCGTGCCGCAGGCTCGCCGAGACGCGCGCCTCCTCGCTGAACTGATCGACGAACGTCTGGTCGTCCTCGAGCGAGCGGAGGATCCGCTTCACGCACACGGTCTGCGTGAAGTCTCCCGGCCCTTCGCGCGTCGCCACGAAGGTCTCGGCCATGTCGCCGCGCCCGAGCTTCCGGACGAGCGCGTAGGAACCGAAGCGCGCGAGCTCGGCGGCCATCAGCGAGGACCGAATCGCCGCTCGCTCGGGAGCGCCTCTGCGCGATGGGCGCGCTCGGCGACGTCCATCACGAGCGGAAGGTCCACGTGGTCGTACCAGCTCTCGACGAGCCCCTCCGAGGAGCGCGCATAGCAAGCGAGCGTGGGCCCGTGGTCGCAAGCGCCGAGGCAGCCGGACTCGGTGAGACGCACGCTGCCTCCGCCCGCGTAGTAGGCCAGGCGACGAGCCTCGAGCGCCTGCCACGCTTCGTCGAAGAGCTCTCGACTTCCAGCGCGCGCGCAGCGCGGCGCGGTGCAGAGGAGGAGGTGGGCGCGCGTCGGAAAGTAGGGCGGCAGAGGCACGGCGGAAGCGAGTATGACCTGCGCGCGCCGTGATAGTGTCGCCCCGATGGTGGACGAGCAGAACAAGCGGAAGAAGAGCAGCACGGTGCCCGGGTTCGGCGAGCGCCAGGAGCCGCTTCCCCCGCTCGAGGTCGCCCGAGTCGACATGTCCGAGGACGACGAGCCCACCGTCGCGGAGCGGCTCGCGGGCGTTCCGGCTCCCCAGCTCGGGATGGAGCCGGCGCCGCTCTCGGGCCTCGCCGATGTCTCCGTCCTGCCTGCGAGCCGGCGCGCGTCGACGCCCGCGGTCGACATCGACCTCGTCTACGAGAAGCGCTCGGCGCCTCTTCCGGACGCGCCCTGGACGTTCCTCGAGATCTGGACGCGCAACACGATCTACGCGCTCGACGCTCGGCTCGTGTGCATCGACGTGATCGACCAGTCGACCAAGCGGAGCCTCACCGAGCATCCGCTCCGCAACGCGCGCCTCGTGGGCGGACAGATGCGGGAGGGCGACGCGATGGAGCTCTCGCATCCGTTCCCGCGGCCCGGCTCCGAGGCGGTGTTCGAGCAAGCGCAGGGGCGCCACGTGCGCTTCTCGCAGACGTCGAGCGTGACGCGCGTCGTCATGCGCCTGCGTGTGCTGACGGTCACGCCGGATCAGCTGCTCCCGACCTGGGAAGAGGTCACTGGCAGCCACAAGGCCGCCGACCTCGGCGGGCCGAAGAAGTAGTCGGCAGGGGCCCTCGTTCGGGGGCGTGCTAGCGTCGCGACTCGCTCGATGCCGGCCATGACGCTGGCGCTCCCGACGCGTTCGTCCCCGTGGACGCCAACGTCGACGCGTTCGTCCCCGGCGGCGGAACGATCACGCTGAGCGAGGGCTGCCCCGCCTTCACCCCGTGCGGCGGCTCGATCGTCGGCACCTGGCAGTACGAGAGCATCTGCATCGAGCACTCCGAGGTCCTCGGCGCCTTCCCCGCGATCTGCCGGACGGGCACCGTGATCGAGGAGGGCGGTGGAATCGTCGACGGCACGATCACCGCGACCGATTCTTCGATCACGCGCACGATCAGCACGTCCACGAGCGCGACCATCCTGATCAACGCCACCTGCTCGGCGCTCGGCTGCGACTCCATCCAGACGATGGTCCGGGACATGGCCCCCGGCTCTACCGCCACGTGCGCGGCCGCCGGCACCACTCCCGAGCGGTGCCGCTGCATGATCACGTTCGTGACGACCATCGACGAGACGCAGTCGTACAGCATCACGGGCGACACGATGACGACCGGCGACGGGCGCACGTTCGACATCTGCGTCGACGCCGGCACGCTGCAGTCCCGTGAGACGGGCGCGAGGGGAGCCCGGCGTCGGCACCTCGACGCTGCTTCCCTGATCCTCGAGGTCCGAGCCGGGTCCTCGAGGTCCGCGGTCGAGGTCCCAGCCCTGAGCGCTGCCCCCGGCATGCGTCGTGCTGCGTGGTGTTCGTCATGAGCCATCCGCGCATCTTCTTCCTGAGCGATTTCGGCCACACCGATGCGTACGTCGGCGTGGTCAAGGCCGTCATCGCGAGGATCGCCTCGGACGCGAGGGTGATCGACCTCGCCCACGAGGTTCCACCGCAAGACCTCCGCGCAGGGTCGCTCGCGCTCTATGCGACGATGCCCTATCTCCCCGCGGGATCGATCGTGCTCGGCGTGATCGATCCCGGCGTCGGCAGCGATCGCCGGCCAGTCGTCATCGAGGCCGAAGGCTTCACGTTCGTCGGTCCCGACAATGGGCTCTTCGGCGCCGCGCTCGCGCTGGATCGTCCGAAGCGCGCGTTCGTGCTCGAGAACCGGGCCCTCCGGCTCACGCACTCCTCGCGGACCTTCGACGGACGCGACGTGTTCGGGCCGGCCGCAGCTCACATCGCGACGGGGATCCCGCTCGAGGACTTCGGCCGTCAGCTCCCGCTCGGGGAGCTCGTCGCCCCGCCTGCCCTCCCGACGGATCAGGCGGCGGGAGAGATCTGGACGTTCGACCGCTTCGGGAACGCGATCACCACGCTGCGAGCGCCCGCCGAGACGACGGGCGACGTCGCGCTCGAGGGCCGCTCGGTCCCTCTGCGGACCCACTTCAGCGCCGTGGCCGAGGGCGTTCCCGTGGCGCTGGTCGGGAGCGCCGGGCTCATCGAGATCGCAGTCCGGAACGGCTCAGCGCGCTCGGTGCTCGGTCTCCATTCTGGCGCGCGTGTCACGCGTCGCGCCCGTGGGATGCTCTGACGCGCCTCAGGTGCACACGCTCCTGTGGCAGGCCGGAGTGCTCGCCGGAGTGCTCGCAGGAGCCGCCCGCGTACGGGAGTGCTCGCTTCGAGCACGGACGGGAGCGGGCGGCGGAGCGAGCCGATCAAGGGCGGGAGTGCTCGCCGGAGTGGTCGGAGGAGCCGCCCGCGTACGGGAGTGCTCGCTTCGAGCACGGACGGGAGCAGGCGGCGGAGCGAGCCGATCAAGGGCAGGAGTGCTCGCCGGAGTGCTCGCGCCGTCAGTCGAGGGCACGATCGAGATCGGACCAGAGGTCCTCGCGCTCCTCGATGCCGACGCTCAGGCGCATGAGGCCGTCCGTGATCCCGGCCGCGAGGCGTGCGTCCTTCGGCATCGACGCGCTCGTCGTCGAGGCCGGGTGCGTGACGAGCGAGCGCACGTCGCCGAGGCTCACCGCGCGCGCGATCAGCTCGAGCCGATCGTAGACGCGCTTGCCGGCGGGAAGGCCGCCGCGGACCTCGAACGCGATCATCGCGCCGAAGCCGCGCTGCATCTGCTTCTGCGCGAGCGCGTGCTGCGGGTGCGTCGCCAGGCCCGGATAGTGGACGACCTCGATCCGAGAGTCGGCCGCGAGCTTCTCGGCGAGCCACATCGCGCTTCCGCTCGCGCGCTCCATGCGGAGAAAGAGCGTTCGAACGCCGCGCGCGATGAGCATCGCGGACAGGGGTGACATCGGCGCGCCTGCGGTCCGCACGCCCGTCTCGCGGAGGAGCGACACGAGCGCGCGCGAGCCCGAGGCGACGCCGCCGATCGCATCGCCATGCCCGCAGAGCGACTTCGTGGCCGAGTGGAGGACGATGTCGGCGCCGTGTTCGAGCGGGCGCTGGTGGTAGGGCGTCCCGAAGGTGCCGTCGACGACGAGGCGCGCGCCGCGCTCGTGCGCGATGCCGGCGAGCGCGGCGAGGTCGCTCACGGCGAGCGTGGGGTTCGCGGGCGTCTCCACGTAGAGGACCTTCGTCTTCGGCGTCATCGCGGAGCGGACGGCGTCGAGGTCAGTCGTGTCGACGAAGGTCGTCGTGATCCCGAAGCGCGGCAGGCGCTCCCGGAGGAGGCGCACCGACTCCGCGTACTGGCTCTGCGAGGCGACGACGTGGTCGCCCGTGACGACGAAGCTCTCGAGGCTCGCGGCGACGGCGGCCATCCCGCTCGCGAAGCAGACGGCGTCTTCGGCGCCTTCGAGCGCGGCGACCTTCTCTTCCAGCGCGCGGACCGTCGGGTTCGACCAGCGCGTGTAGATGTGCCCTTCGGCTTCGCCTCGGAATTGCGCGGCCGCGTCGTCGGCGGACTCGAACGCGTAGGCGCTCGAGAGGACGATGGCGGGCTCGAGCGCCTTCGAAGCAGGGTCTGGGGCCTCGCCGGCGTGGACGGCGAGGGTGGCGGGGTGGAGGACGCGCATGTCCGCGTTTTACCACCCCTTTTCAGGAGCTCTTCAGGAGAGCGCCGGACAGCGTCAGTTCCGTATCTCGCACGAGTCTTGACCCTGTGCATGCGTTCAGGCATCCGATGAGCGTGGCTGCCGCTTCGCTACGACTCGTCTCTTCTTCTGCTCTCTCCGGGGAGTCGGTGGACGGCGAAGAGCAGGCCGCTCCCGTCAGGATCCCGGCGGGGAGGATCGTGGAGCTGTGCGGGGGGCCATCGGTCGCGCGGACGAGCGCGGCGGTCGCGCTCTGCGTGGAGGCGCAGTCGTTCGGAGATCCGGTCGCGTGGGTCCTGTCGCGCGGCGAGGCTTCGATGACCTCCGCGGGGATCTATCCACCCGATCTGGCAGAGGCCGGGCTCGACCTCGAGGCGCTCGTCGTGGTGCACGTGCCGGCGGGCGACGTGCGAGCGGGGCCGAAGGCGGCGGAGATCCTGCTGCGCACGGGCGGCTTCGGCGCGGTGGTGCTCGATCTGTCGGGCCTCTCGATCGCGCGGCAGGGCCCTTCGACCGATGCGTGGATGGGGCGTCTCCTCGGCCTGGCGCGCGAACACTCGGCGCGCCTCGTGGTGCTCTCGTCGAGCGACGCGCACGCGCCATCGCTCGGCCCGCTCGTCTCGCTGCGGATGGAGATGCGGCGGAGCCGACTGTCCTCGGGACGGTTCCGCGTGGAGGGCAAGGTGCTGAAGGACAAGTCGGGGGCGATGAGAGGGGAAGAGGGGAGGGTGATGCGAGGGCCGGTGGGGATCGGGTGATCAATCGGCTCGCTGCGCCGCCCGCTCCCGTCCGTGCTCGGGGCAAACACTCCCGTACGCGGTCTGCTCCGCGAGCACTCCTGCCATGATCACCTGCGTCGACATCTCCTCGCTTCCGCTTCAGCTCCTCCGTCGAGAGCATCCGGAGTGGGTTGGGCTTCCCTTGGCGGTCGTCGAGGAGGACAGGCCGCAGGCGCCCGTTCTCTTCGTCTCTCGCGCCGCGAGCGAGGCCGGGATCCGGACCGGGATGCGCTACGGGCCCGCGCTCGGGCTCTGTCCGGCGCTGAAGGCCGGGCCCATCTCGGTCGCGCGGATCGACGAGGTGCGCGCGGAGATCGTGGGCGCGCTGCACCGCACCTCGCCGCGGGTCGAGGCGGACGCCGAGCGCTCGGGCACCTTCTGGGTCGATCCCTCGGGCATGACGTCCATCTTCGGGACCCTCGAGCGCTTCGCGCACGCCGTGCACGCCGAGATCACGCGGAAGGCGCTTGCCGGCAACGTCGTCGTGGGCTTCTCGCGCCTCTCCTCCTGGGCGATCGCGCGCGTGCGCCCCGGCGTGACGCTCCTCCGCTCTCCCGCAAAAGAGCAGGAGCTCGCTTCGAAGGTTCCGCTCGCGCGGCTCGAGCTGCCGAACGACGTGAAGGAGTCTCTCCACACGCTCGGCGTGCGCACCGTCGGCGAATTGCTCGAGCTGCCCCGCGGTGATCTCTCGGTGCGCCTCGGGCGAGAGGCGGCGCGCATCCACGCGCTCTTCTCGGACACGCTGCGTCCACCGCTCGAGCCCGCCAAGCACATCTCACCCATCGAGGTGAGCGCGGAGATCGATCCGCCCGACGTCGACGAGGCGCGCATCCTCTTCTGCATGAAGGGCGCCGTGCACGCGCTCGTCTCTGCGCTCGTCATGCGCCGGATGGGGCTCGCCGCGCTCGACGCACGCCTCGAGCTCGAGCCCGCGCCTGGCCGCGCCATCGTCAAGACCCCGGGAGTCGAGCGGCCTCCGCCGGAGACGGTCGGCTTTCTCCTGCGTCCTTCGCGCGCGAGCCGGGACGAGGCGAGCCTCGTGGAGCTGGTGCGCATCCGCCTCGGGAGCCTCTCTCTGCCGAGGCCCGTCTGTCGCCTCGTGCTCACGGCGACGCCCGCGCCGATCGAGGAGGCGCAGCTCGCGATGCTCGACGGCGGGCGCTCGCGCGATCCAGACGCCATCGCGCGGGGGCTCGCTCGCCTTCGCGCGGCCTTCGGAGACGACGCCGTCACGGTCCCGAAGCTCGAGGACGCGTGGCTCCCGGAGGCGAGCTATCGCTGGGAGCCGGTGCGCTCCATCCGCGCTCCGCGCGCTTCGTCGCCTTCGCGGGCAGAGCCGCCGTCGCTCGTGCGTCGTCTCTTCGCGCATCCGCTCCCGATGCAGGAGCGTGACGGGCGTCCGCTCTCTTCGCCGAGGATCGCGTCGCTCTCGGGCCCGTATCGCCTCGAGGCGGGCTGGTGGGACGAGGCGCGCGTCGTGCGCGACTACTTCTACGGAGAGCGCGAGGACGGCGCGCTTCTCTGGCTCTTCCGCGACGCGACCACCCGCCGCTGGTTCCTCCAGGGCATCGTGGATTAGGGGCTTGGGGGTGTAGTGGTGCTGGGGGAGGACGCGTCGCGATACCGGCGCTGATCGTCCACGGCGTCCTCCGCCCGGTCCTCACGGCCCCAAGGAGAACGAGAGCGAAGATCCCAGCAGCCGGCGAAGCGCAACTCCCTCTCCTACGAAGTGGGAGAGGGGCCAGCTCGGCACGACGCCCGCGAGCGAGAGCGACCGGCGTTGACCGTGCGCACGAAGCGGTGTCACCTACCGCGATGCAGCGCGCCGCGGACGAGAAGCCCTGGGTTGCCAACCGTTGGGTGGGCGCGGGCGTGCTCGTTCTGTTCGGCGCCTTCGTCGCCTGGATCGTCAGCGAGGGTTCCCCCGGGGACTTTCTCGACTCGGCAGGCGTGGTGGCCTTCGCGACGTGGCTCGGCTCGCTCGCGCTCATCCACCTGACGCTGCGATCGGCGCGCTGGATGCGCCTACCGGGCGCGGCGGCGCTGCTCGCTTGCGCGGCCTGGCTCGGGGTGTTCGTGCCGCAGCTGTTCGTGGAGTACCGGGGCCACGGCGACAGCACGTTCATGCGGGTACTGACGCTGGTGCCAGCCCTGGCGCCAGGG
>JBBSAT010000197.1:0-14263 GCA_038252025.1 Polyangiales bacterium
GAGCGCCCCGCCCACGGCGACGCCAGTTCGGCGCGCCAAGCCCGAGAGGTACGTCGATGTCCGAGGCGCAGAACAAGTACAAGGCCGACCTTCGCGAATTCTCTTTCCTGCTCTTCGAGCAGTTCGGAATGCGCGACATCCTCGGGAAGGAGCCCTTCGCGGCCTGGGGTGAGGACGAGGTCCGGATGGTCCTCGACGAGACCTACAAGTTCGCCACGGAGGTGCTCGGGCCGCTGAACGCAGTGGGCGATCGCGAAGGCTGCCGGATCGAGAACGGCCGCGTGCTCACCCCGACCGGCTTCAAGGACGCGTGGAAGAAGCTCTACGAGGCGGGCTGGCGGCAGCTCTCGGGGAGCGAGGAGTTCGGCGGCCAGGGCGCGCCGCGCACGCTCCAGGTCCTCGTCGAGGAGCTGTTCAGCGGCTCGAACGTGGCGTTCATGATGTACCCCGGTCTCGCGCTGGGCGCGGCGGAGCTCATCGAGCAGTGCGCGACGCCCGAGCAGCGCAAGCTGTTCTGCACGCCGATGTACGCGGGCAAGTGGGGCGGCACGATGTGCCTCACGGAGCCGCACGCGGGCAGCGACGTCGGCGCCGCGCGGACCACGGCGACCGAGATCGGCGACGGCCGCTACAAGATCAAGGGCACGAAGATCTACATCTCGGGTGGTGATCACGACTGCGCCGAGAACATCGTCCACCTCGTCCTCGCGCGGATCGATGGCGCCGAGCCCGGTACGAAGGGCCTCTCGCTGTTCATCGTCCCACGCATCCGCGTGGACGCGTCCGGCGCGCTCGGCGCGCTCAACGACGTCAACGTCGCGAGCATCGAGCACAAGATGGGCATCAACGGCTCCGCGACCTGCGTGCTCAATTTCGGAGACGCGGACGACTGCATCGGTCGTCTCGTCGGCGGTGTGCCCCACCAGGGCATGAAGCAGATGTTCATGATGATGAACTACGCGCGCATCGGCGTCGGCATCCAGGGCCTCGCGATCGGCGGGGCAGCGTTCCAGGCCGCGCTCGAGTACGCGAAGGAGCGAAAGCAGGGCTCGTCGATCCAGCAGTGGAAGGACCCGAGCGCGCCGCGCGTGGCGATCATCGAGCACCCCGACGTGAAGAGGATGCTGCTCGAGATGAAGGCGAAGGTCGAAGGCATCCGCGCGCTCATCGTCAAGCTCTCCATGCACCAGGACCGCGTCACAGCGCTCGCGGGAAAGAGCGACGAACAGGCGGCCTATCACCACGGCCAGGTCGAGCTGCTCACGCCGCTCGTGAAGGCGTACGCGTCGGAAGAAGCCTTCAACATCGCGAACCTCGCGGTTCAGGTGCACGGCGGAGCGGGCTACACGCGCGACTACCCCGTCGAGCAGTACCTCCGCGACGCGAAGATCTTCACCATCTACGAGGGCACGACGCACATCCAGGCGCTCGACCTCGTGGGGCGGAAGATCGGACAGGGCGGCGGCAAGCACACGCAGGACTTCTTCGCCGACGTGGGCAAGTTCATCGCGGCGCAGGGCGAGCACCCGATCCTCGGCGGCGCGGTGAAGCAGCTGGCCAAGGCGCAGGAGGCGGTCGGCGGTGCGGCCTTCCAGTTCCTCGGCTGGTTCAAGGGCGGCGAGATGGAGAAGGTCCCGCTGAACGCGAACCGCTTCCTCGAGATGATGAGCGAGACGGCGATCGGCTGGCTCCTGCTCGAGGGCGCCGTCATCGCGCACGAGAAGCAGGCGAAGCTCGAGAAGGACACGAAGGAGTGGAGCTTCTACGAGGGCAAGAAGCAGGCGGCTCTGTTCTACGCCAACAACGTCGTCCCCGAGGTCGTCGCGAAGGCGAAGATGCTCCAGAACGGCGACCGCAGCGCGCTCGACATCACGGCGGACTCGTTCTCGGCCGCGTGAGCGAAGCGGACCGCCCGCGCGCTCACTCGGGCGCGCGGGGCTCGGTCCGCGGCGGCAGCGCCCTGATGAGCCAGCGGTTCACGTAGAACCACGAGCCGAGCGCGACGAGCGGGAGGAGCACCCAGGCTGAGTCGAGGGTCGCCCTCGTGCGGATGTCGTAGAGGTCGATGGTCAGCGCGCCGACGAGGGAGATCGACGCGGCGACCAGCGGGCCCGCGAGCGCCGCGCGAACGTGCTGCCGGCGGGCTCCGTGTGGCGCGCCTCGCAGGAGGACGAGAGACTGCACGCCGGCGCCGAGGAGCGCGATGGCAGCCGCCGCCAGCCCTGCCAGACACCACGCGAGCCCGTACGGCGCGTCGTCCATCGGCCGATCATAGGCGGGTCTGCCACGGATGGCGCGAGCGTTTCGCGAGCACCTCGCGCCGGAGCCTCGTTCCGGGCTCCGCTTGGCACGCTCACTGCTCGGCGAGCCTGGTGGCACCCATGACGCTTCAGGACCGTTCCCGTCTCTCCAGCGACCGCGCGCGAGCCCTCCTCGCGCGAGCTCGGGAGGCGATCGAGCGCGATCCGCAGACCTGCCTCGAGAGCGTCACGAGCATCTCGCTCGGGGCGGGCCTGCTCGCGTGGGGAGTGCGTCGGGGCGGACTGCCGGGCTTCGCGCTCGCCGCGATCGGAGGCGTCCTCGCGCGACGCGGCGCGAACGACGCGTGGATACTGCTGCACGACGGCGGGCCAGCACCGTCGACGCGCGACGACCGCGACGACCTCGTTCGTCGCTTCGGGGACGGCGAGCGCGACCTCGTCGACGAGGCCTCATGGGAGTCGTTCCCGGCGAGCGATCCACCAGCCTACACGCGCTGACGAACGGAGCGAAACGAGACAGCCGCCCCGCTCACCTGGGGCGATGGGACACGTGACACGCGAGCCAGGACCCCCGCACCGACCCAGAGGAGAGCCATGAAGAGCCAGATCGCCAGCGTGAACGGACGAACGAACGGTCACCTCCGCAGTCGCCAGGTTGGGGCACGGCCGACGAAGGACGCGATCGCGCTCCTCGAAGAGGGGCACGCGGAAGCGCGGGCGCTCCTGAAGATGCTGAGCGAGTCGAGCGAGCGCGCGATCCAGAAGCGCGAGAGGGTCCTCGCGAAGGCTGGCACCGCGCTCTGGGTCCAGATGCAGATCGAGGAGGAGATCTTCTACGCGGCGTTCGAGGGCGCGCTCTCGAACGCAGACGACGAGGTCCGCGCGTTCGAGGCGCGCGCCGAGCACGAGAGCGCCAAGGCCGCCCTGCGCCGGCTCGAGGGCTGCGATCCGGGCTCGACGCAGTTCCGCGCGATGGCGAAGGTCGTGTACGACTTGCTCGATCATCACGCGACTGAAGACGAACACGAGACGTTCCCGCGGGTGCGCAGGCTGTTCTCGGCGAAGGAGCTCCAGGGATTGGGCGCCCGGATGGCAGCGCGGAGGCACGAGCTCATCGTGCTCCGCGCGCCCATCCACTCGAACGTGTCGGCCTGAGAGCCGGCCAGCTCAGCGCCTTCGGCGACGACGCGCGATCAGCACCCCGGCGAGCCCGAGCGCGAAGAGCGACGCGCTCGGCCCGCGAGCGCCGCCCCCGACGCGGCAGCTGCAACCGCCCGCGTCCGTCGTGCCCGTCCCGGCGTCGCTGCCAGAAGCACCGTCGAGCCGGGCTGCATCGGAGGTCACGCCCGTGTCCGCTCCGGTGGCTGCGTCGCGCACGCCCGCGTCGACGCCCATCGTGCCGGCGTCGTCCGTGACCGCCGCGTCGCCCGTGCCGGCGTCGACACCACAACCTGCGATCGCATCGTGGGTGCAGCTCCCTCCGACGCCCGTGCAGTCGTCCGTGGTGCACGCGTCGCCGTCGTCGCAGTCACCGGCCGTGTTGCAGCAGTCGACGACGTCGACGGAGACGCACATCCGGTCCGTGTCGCACGTGTTCGTCGTGCACGCGTTGGCGTCGTCACAGTCGGCCGCAGTGCTACAGCAGTCGGCGATGGGCGTGTGTACGCACTCGTTCGTGGAGAGGTCGCACGTGTCGGCCGTGCACACGGCCGCGTCCGTGCAGTCGGAGTCGGCGACGCAGCAGTCGGTGATCGCAGAGTGCGAGCAGGTGCCCGGCTCGGCGCAAGAGTCGGCCGTGCACAGCATGCCGTCCCCGCAGTCGATCGGTGCGCCGGGCGCGCAGGCGCCCGCGACGCACGCCTCGTCGCCGTTGCAGGCGAGCGCGTCGGCGCAGGGGGTTCCGTCGGCCGCGTGGGCGTCGGTGCACGTGGTGGCGACTCCATCACACGTGTCGATTGCGTCGCATACGCCGCTCGCAGCGCGGCACATCGCTCCGGCTGCCGCCACGCGCGGCGCGCACGTCGTGCTGGTGCCGGAGCAGATATCGGCGAGGTCGCACAGCGCTCCCGACGTGGGCGCGCAGACGAACCCCGCCGGCTGGAAGCCGTCGACGGGGCAGCTGGCCGCGGTCCCGCTGCACAGCTCCTCGACGTCACAGACGCTCACGACCGCGCGACAGCTCGTGCCCGCCGCGACGAACCTGTCGACGCAGAGACCGCTGCCATTACACGTGTCGGGCAGATCGCAGCTTGCGCCGCTCGTCGGTGCACACGCGGTCGCGGCAAGACCGAACTGACAGTTCGTCTGACAGCCGCAGACGGTCGTGCCGTTCGCGGCGCCTGCATCGCAGGCCTCGCCATCTCCCGCGGTGGAGACACCGTCGCCGCAGCCGCGCGACAGGATGATGTCGTCGAACGCGATCTCGTCGCGATTGCTCGACCCGCCTGCCGCGTCGTTGATCGCGAAGACGAGATAGAAAAAGCCGCCGTCGGCGACCGCCAGCGAAGAGAGGTCGATCGCGGCCGAGAAGTCCGTGGGCGTCCACGCGGGCGTCGCATCGGCCACGATCGGCGTGGTCTGCATCGTCACCGCGACACGCGGCGCGGCGGCGGCCGTGTCGTTCGTGAAGAACGTGGTGATCTGGCTGGTGTTGGCCTCGTTGTTGAAGATCCACGTGCGGTCCGCGAGCCGCACGGTCCCGAGGGCGCCGCCCGTCGCGTTGACGAAGCGGATCCAGATGCTCCCCGCCGACGTCGATGCGGAGGAGGAGCCACCGAAGACCGTGCTCGCAGGCTGCACTCCGAACGCGACGTTGCCGCCGATCGTCGTGAACGCGTAGAGCCCGCTGGTCGAGACTCCGCCGGGCGAGGCGCCGCGCGCGAACGTCGTGGCCGGGCAGGTCAGCGCACCGAACAGGCACGTCGTGGTCGAGTTCGCGATCACCTGGAACTCGTCGGTGTCGAGCTGCGTCGACAGCGGCGTGGACTGGAGGCCTGCGCCCGCGTACCCCGTGAAGTCGTAGACGATCGGCGCGCCCGTGAACGACTGCTGGGCGTGCGCGTACGGCGCGGTGCCGAGCGCGGCCGCGATGAGGGCCGAGACGAAGATTGAATGGGTCGCGAGTCGCATGGGGCTCTCCAGGAAAGAAGACGTTCGCGCGAGGATAGACGAGATCGCCCGCGTCGACGACGCCGGCTCTCAGCTCGAGAGCATCGGCGGTGGCACCCACCCGCCGAGCACCTTCTCGAGCTCGAGCGCGACCCTGATGCTGCGGTGGTCCTGTCCGTTGCCCGCGACGACCTGACAGCCGAGCGGCAGCCCGGCGTCGTCGAGCCCGAGCGGCACCGCCGTGCTCGGAAGCTCCATCACGTTGATCAGCGCCGTGTATGCCCAGTCGATCGGACGCCAGAGAGCGGCGCCGTGTCGTGGCGCCGGCATCGTGTACGTCGGGTACAGCATCACGCCGTCGCCGATCCGATCCTCGAGCTCCTTCCGGAAGGCATGGGCGAGGACGATCGCCCTCTTCGTGTCGCCGGGCATCATCTTCGGGATGACCTCGATCGCCGCGAGCGCGAGCGCGGGAAACGTGTGCTGCGAGCGCCCGAGGGTGAGCTTCGCGAGCTCACGCAGGACGTGCACGCGCTCACCTCCTCCGAGGACGACGCCGAAGTCCTCCCCACCGGTCTCCGACAGAAGCGCCGCCCAGAAGAGCACCGACTTCGACAGGCCTGGGATCGTCGTTCGCTCGACCTTCGCACCGCGCGCTTCGAGGGCCTTCGCAGCGCGATCTTGAGCGGCGAGGAGCGAGGGATGCACGCGCGACAGGCCGTTGTGCTCGACGTGGAGCACGCGGAGACCTTCGATCGACACTGCCTGGGATCACCGAGGGCGAACGCGGACACCTCCGGGCTCTCGAGCGACGGGCCGGCGAGCACCCGGACGAGCGGCATCAGGTCCTCCGCACGACGCGCGATCGGCCCCGTCGTCACGAAGCGCATCCCCTCCGGCGCGGGGAGCGGCCACTGCCCGGCGTTCGGGATGAGACCGCCCGTCGGCTTGTGACCGAAGACGCCGTTCATGAACGCGGGCAGGCGGATCGAGCCGCCGATGTCGGCACCGAGGCCGAACGGCGCGAAGCCAGCCCCGACGGACGCGCCCTCCCCGCCCGAGCTCCCGCCGACCGTGCGCGTCACGTCGTAGGGGTTGTTGCAGCGACCGTAGACGCGGTTGTCGCTCTCCATCCACATGAGGAGCTCGGAAACGTTCGTCACGCCGAGCACGATCGCGCCCGCCTCTCGGAGGCGCTGCACGGCGACGGCGTCGTGGACGCTGCGCTTGCCCTCGCGCGAGACGAGGCCGGCCGTGAGCGGCATGCCGGTGACGGCGAACGACTCCTTGATGGTGCACGGAACGCCGTGCAGCGGCGGGAGGGCGCCCTTCTCGCTTCGCAGCGTTCGCGCGTCGGCCTCCGCCGCCTCGAGCATGGCGCTCGCGAGCCGCGTCTCGACGACGGCGTTCAGGACGCGATCGTGACGCTCCATGTGAGCGGCATGCGCGCTCACGACCTCGACCGAGGTCAGCTCGCGCTCACGAATGCGTCGCGCGAGCTCCGTGGCCGAGAGCCGGAGGAGGCGCTCCGGCGCAGCGTCGTTCGTCCGCATCACTCGTATTCCTTCTCGCACCCGGCTCAGGACGGCGCGCGGTTCGCGCCTCAGTCGCAGCCCACGGCGCCGTCGACGATCTCCGGCATCCCGCGGAGCAGACCTCGGAGAAAGCAGCGGTACTGCGTCTGCGCTTCCGGGAGCTGCCACATGATCTCGTGACCGTCCTCGACGCCGTCCTCGAAGTGCTGGACGACCGCGCCGGTCACCGGAGGGCCGAGCGTGTCGAGGTTGCCCGACACCGGGAACGCAAGCGCACCGCGGCCACGGAGCGGCAGCACGTCCGTGATCGAGCGGAAGTCGGCGATGCGCGGATCGTCCCGGTCGAGCACGGGTCCGGCGAGATCGAGGCCCGTCGCGATCGTCAGCGCGTTCGCGATGGGCGGCATGATGTACGTGTCGGCGATGCCCTGGAACATCAGGATGTCGCGGGCGCTCCCTGGGCTCGCGTCGCGGACCAGCAGCGGCGCGTACACGGCCGCGTCCGAGGCCTCACCCGCCCACTGGAGCCAGTTGAGCACCGGGTCGTCCTCGCGAAGCGTGCGCGCGGGGCGCTCGGCGTTGTAGCCGAGGAAGGTCGTCGCGAGCCCGCGCGTGGCGACGGGGCTGAGCTTGTAGAGCACGTTCTCGAGCCAGCTCGCACCGGCGCCGCTCAGGATGATCGCGCGGTAGCGGGGCTCGAAGGCGGCGGCGAGGGGAGCGATGCTCGCGCCCATCGAGTGCCCCATCAGCGCGAGCGTGCGGATGTCGATGCGTGCGGCGCCGTCCGGGGTGACGAGGCCGTCGCAGCCGGTGGGATCGAGCCGCAGCGTGGGGAGGAGGTCGACGAGGAGATCGAGCTCGACGGCGGACTGCCTCAGGTTGTCGCGCAGCGCTTCCGGGTTCTGGATGTTGAAGACGATGAACTGCTCGTCGCCGCCGGTGACGTTGCGCAGCCCGCCGTGCGGCCCGTCGATCTGTACGCCGGCGAAGCCTTCGCGAGCGAAGTGCATCGCCGGCCCGGTGCCAGGAGGCGCGCCCGCGTGCGGAGCCACGTCGATGCCGCGATCGACGAGCGGTCGATCGCCTCCAGCGCCCGTGCGAACGAGGACGACCGCGGGGAAGCCATCGGTCGGCATCGCGCGTCGCGGCAGCGTGACGAAGACGGTCGCGTGCTCGGTGTGCTGGACGATGAGGCCGCCCGCGTCGTCGAAGACCCAACCGCCACCCGTCGTCGAGTAGGGCGGCTCGCCCGCCTGGTAGACCGGGACCTCCACCGTCGTCTGGAAGACGCAGTAGTCGTCGTGGGTCACGGCCAGCGTGAGCGGGGCGTCCAGCGTGAGGGTGTCGCGGCCGCGCACCGAGTCGAGGGCGCGCCCGAGCACCTCCGTCGGGTCGCCGGTATGAAAGGTGGTCATACCGACGAGGTGTTCGGGGTCGAGGCCGAGCGTCTCGAGCGACGCCAGCGCGGCGCGAAACGCGGCGAGCGCGTTCCCCTCGAGATCGCTCGGTGCATCGCCGCTCGCGAGCGCCCGCATGGAGGCCGAAGGGACGAACGGCGCGCCGTCCGAGGTGGTGAGCGCGTCGGTGACGATGGCTGCGTACTGCGTGCGCGGCCGGAGCGGCCATCCCTGCACCGGGAGCAGCGTGAGCAAGTGGGCGTGGAAGCCGAAGGGCCCGGCGTCGGGATCGAAGTACACCTCGACGGGCACGCGCTCGCCGTGCGCGGGCGAGGCCGGGTCGACGTCGATGAGCTGGACGACGGCCGACGGCTCGCGCGAGCCGTTCACGTCGGGCAGGCTGGACGTGTCGGGCAGGTCGGTCAGAGCGAACTGGACCGCGCTCGTCGTGCCGAACCCGCTGGCGCCCGCGAGCGACGCGCGGATCTGTTCGACGATGCGGATGCGTCCACCGTTCGGCAGGAGCTCGACCGCGATGGTCCCATCGTCGTTCTCGAGATCGGCGGCCGGGAACGGTGCGTCGAAGAGCCCGCCGCCCCGGAGGAACGCCATACGGACGGTGGCCCCCGGCGGCGCGTCGGGGATGCCGCACGCGCACACGGCGAGCGAAGCGAGAAGCCAGCCCGTCCGCTGGACGACCCGCACCGACGTGACCCTCCGCGTTGTCAGCTCGCTCTGGCGCAATGTTCGCCCTGCCCAAGCGCGAGCGTAGCACTGCCGTTCGCTCCATCGGCGAAAGGATGGCTGGCCGCCCCGATGGGGCGTCGCTCGCTGGATCGTCTGCTAAGGTCGCGCCCGCATGACCGTCCGAGACCTCGGCTACCGCCCCTATGAGGGCGTCCGCCTGCCGCCGTCCAACAACACGTGGGTGATGCTCCGGCAGGGCCTCGCGCGCGCCTGGGCCTCCTGGCTCGTGAAGATCGCCGTCTTCCTCGCCTTCGGCCCTCCCCTCGTCGCGGCCGCCTACGTGGTGATCGCCGCGGGCGGCGCCCGCATGATGCAGGGCGACGAGGCCGCGATGGGCTTCGACGGCACGGTCCCGCTTCGCCACCTCTTCACCGCGCAGACCTGGCTCGTCGTCAGCCTGATCACGCTCGGCGCCGGCGCCCCGGCGATCGCCGAGGACCTCACCTTCCGCGCGTTCCAGTTCTACTTCGCGAAGCCCGTGACCGCCGTGCAGTACTACGCAGGCCGCGCGCTCGCGGTCGCCGTGCTCGTCTTCCTCGTCAGCTTCCCGCCCGCGGTGCTCGTCGATCTCGTGATCGTCGTGATGACGCCGCTCGAGCGCGCGGGAGAGCAGAGCGCGCTGATCCTGCCCTGCCTCGTCTATTCGGTGCTGCTCGCCGCCGTCATGGGCACGGCCTCGGTGGCCATCTCATCGCTCAGCCGGAGCCGCGCGCTCACGATGAGCGCCTGGATCCTGTGCTTCGTCGTCCCGCACGCGCTCGCGGCCGTCGTCGAGGGCATCGGCCACTGGCCTTGGCTCTACCTCGCGAGCTTCACGGGGCTGCTCGGCGTGATCGCCGACGCGCTCTTCCACGTGGAGACGCACTCGCAGCTGCTCTGGTACCACGCAGTGCCCGTGCTCGTGCTCCTCATCGTCGGCTCGACCGCGCTGACTCTGCACCGCCTTCGCCGCGCGGAGGTGATCACGTGAGCTCCGCTGACAAGGCGTCGATCGTCGCGGTCCGTGCGAGCAAGTGGTACGGCAAGGTGACCGCGCTACAGGACGTGAGCTTGAAGCTCGACCCGGGCGTCTGGGGCCTCCTCGGCCCGAACGGCTCCGGCAAGACGACGTTCATGCGGATGTGCGCCGGCCTCATCAGGCCGAGCCTCGGTGAGGTGCGCGTCTGCGGCGAGCGGCCGTTCGCGAACTCGCGTGTGCTCGCGCGCATCGGTCTCTGTCCCGAGGCGGACGCGCTCTACGAGGACCTGACGGCGCTCGAGTTCGTGACTGCGATGGCGCAGCTCAGCGGCTATCCGCTCGGCGAGGCGAAGGACCGCGCCGTCAAGTCGCTGGCCGACTTCGGCCTCGAGAGCGCGATGGAGCGCCGGATGGGCGGCTACAGCCGGGGCATGCGTCAGCGGGCGAAGCTCGCGCAGGCGGTCGTCGCCGACCCCGACGTGCTCCTGCTCGACGAGCCGCTCACGGGGACGGACCCGACCTCGCGGCAGGTGATCCTCGATCAGATCAAGGCGCGCGCAAAGAAGGGCGCCGTCGTCCTCTTCTCCACGCACGTGCTGCACGAGGTGGAGACGATCACCGAGCAGGTGCTGCTGATCGCGCGCGGTCAGGTCGTCGCGCAGGGCAAGGTGCACGAGATCCGGGATCTCCTCGAAGAGCACCCCCACCACGTGCGCGTGCACGTCGATCGACCGCGCGAGCTCGCGGCGAGCGTGCTCGTCTCCGCGAAGGGCGTCGTGGCCGTGGAATTCCCCGCGGAGGGCACCGTCGAGTTCCTCACGAAGGAGCCGGACTCGACGTACACGAGCGTGGCCAAGGCCGCCCTCGACGGCGGCTTCGAGATCAAGGCGCTGACGAGCCCCGATGCGACGCTCGAAGCGCTGTTCCACTACCTCGTGGAGCGCAGCGGAAAGATGGCGGCCAGCGGCGCCGACGCGGGCGCGGGCAAGGCGCCGACGCTCCAAGCCCAGGGCTACGAAAAAGCGCTCTCGCCAGGCGCCGGCGCTGCGGCGCCCAGCGCGGCGCCCGCCGCCGAGAGCACGAGGGAAGCAGAATGAGCACGCACCCCGTCCCCAGCTTCGGAAGCTCCGTCGCTGCGCACGCCCGCCTCGGCTTCATCCGCGCCGTACGCGGTCGGAAGCTCAGGCTCGGCGTGGTCGCGACGCTCCTCGTCGTGGTCGCCGCCGTGACGGCCCGCTATCTCGCCGACGAGGCGACGCCCGCTGACGTGGTCAGGACCGCGGTCCGCCTCGGGTTCTTCTGGATGCTCGCGTTCCTCCTGCCGTTTCTCTTCGCATCGGGCGCGATCGCCGAAGAGGTCGAGGGCCGGACGCTGACCTATCTCGCGATGCGTCCATCCGGTCGTGTCGCGCTCACGCTCGGGAAATTCCTCGTCGCGTGGTCGTTCAGCGCCGGGCTGCTCGCCGTGGGCGTGCTGCTGCTGCACGTCGGGGCGTACGCGACCGAGCCCTCCGCGATGATCGAGGAGCTCGGGGACACGTTCCGCTACATCGGCGCGCTCACCCTCCTCGCGCTCTGCTACACGGCGATCTGTCTCTTCTGGGGCGCGCTCGTCGTGGAGGCCTCGGGCCTCATCTCGACCTTGCACCTCGCATCGCTCGAGTTCGTCTTCGGCTTCCTGCCGGGCGTCGCGCGCTTCCTCTCGATGAACTTCTTCTGCCAGGAGCTCGCCGGGCTTCCGCGCGGCGGCTTCGGCGCCGACTGGGTCCCCGAGATCTCGCTCTGGGTGAGCGGTGGCGTCGTCAGCGTGGTCACGCTGATGTTCCTCGGCTTCTCGATACTGGTCGTCGAGACGAGCGAGATGGGCTTCGGCAGGGCCTAGGCCCGGCACGTGCCCTGATGCCTCCCTGGTCCGGCTCCCTCTTCGCGCTCGCCGTGGCGCTGTCCATGGACTCGATGGCCGTCGGGACGGCGCGAGGGCTCGCGGCCCGTGACCACTTCGCGCGAGACGGCGTGGCGGTCTCGCTCGCGTTCGGACTCTTCCAGGGCGTGATGCCCGCGGTCGGGTGGCTGATCGAGGATCTCTTCGGCCGATGGATCGAGGCCTGGGATCTCTGGATCGCGTTCACGCTGCTCGGGCTCCTCGGCCTCAAGATGCTGTACGAAGCGTGGCGAGGCCCAGACCCGGGCGAAGTGGCGCAGCCGCTCGGCTTCCGCATGCTTCTGCTGCTCTCGCTCGCGACGAGCGTGGACGCGCTCGCGGCGGGCGTCACCCTCCCCGCGCTGGGCGCGCCGCTGCTCGCGTCGGTGCTCGTGATCGGCGTGATGACGAGCGTGCTCACCGGGCTGGGGTTCGCGCTCGGCCGCCACCTCGGAGAGATGGCTGGCCGACGGCTCGACGCGATCGGCGGCGTGATCCTGATCGCGCTCGGAACGAAGGTCCTCGCGGAGCACCTCGGATGGCTCGCGTGACCTCTCCCGAGCGAGCACCGAAGCGTGCGTCTGAGCTCGCGATCCACGGATCGGCTCGCCGCGCCGAACGCTCGATCACCCGGGGATGATCCGGTAGACCGATCCTTCGGCGCAGCCGAGGAGGATCTCGCCGTTCCGGTCCTCGCCAAACGTCGTCACGGCGCACGTCCCGGAGAGCGCCGTGAGGCGCATGGCGTCCTGTACGGCGCCGCCGCAGTACCGCAGCGCGGCGATCATGTCCGTCGAGTAGTCGGCGAAGAAGTACGCGCCGTTCAGCCCCGGGATCGCGCTACCGCGATACACGTAGCCGCCCGTGATGGAGTTGCCGCGGATCGACATCGTTCCGCCGTGCGGGTACTCGAGGATCGGAGCGTGATGGCCCGCGAGCGCAGCGCAGCTGCCGTTGTAGTCGTGCGTGCCCTCGCAGACGCTCCAGCCGAAGTTGTCACCCGCGCCAGTGCCTGCGGCGACGAAGTTGATCTCCTCCCAGAGGTCCTGGCCGACGTCCGCGATGAACATGTTCCCGTTGAGACGATCGAACGAGAACCGCCACGGATTGCGGAGGCCGTACGCCCAGATCTCGTCCCGGCCCGCGGTCGGCCCGGCGAACGGGTTCGAGGCCGGGCTCGTGTAGCCGGTCGCGCTCACGTCGAGCCGGAGGATCTTCCCGAGCAGCTCGTTGACGTCCTGACCGTTCATGCCGGGGTCTCCGCCGCCGCCGCCGTCGCCCATCCCGGCGTAGAGAAAGCCATCATCCGGCCCGAAGACGAGCTGACCGCCGTTGTGGTTCGCGGCGAAGTCCGCGACGGCGAGGATCGTCATCACCGTCGCGTCCGCGACGTCGGGCGAGCCCGCGCTCACGTGGCCGACCGCGATCCGGTTCTCCGCGGGCGCGCTGTGCGGCGTGTAGTCGACGTAGAAGAGGCCGTTCGTCTCGAAGTCCGGGTGGAAGGCGAGACCCAGGAGGCCGCGCTCGTCGCCACCGGTGGCCGAGCCGGTCAGGGCGTTGATGTCGAGGAACGGCGTGCCGAGGACCACGCCCGTCACCGGGTCCATGATGCGGATGCGGCCGTTGCGCTCCGCGATGAAGATCTCGTCGCGGCCGGGAGCCAGCGCGAGCGCCGTGACGACATCGCCGGTCGCGCGGAGCCGGGCGGTATCGAGCGCTGGATAGCCGGTGAGCTCGCAGCCCGTCGTCACGACGGCGGCGTCGGTCGCGACGAACGCATCCTCCGGCGTGGCCGCATCCTCCGGCGTGGCCGCGTCGTCCGGCGTGGCCGCGTCGCCGGCGCCCGTGTCGAGCACGCTGCCCGTGTCGAGCGGCGTCCCGCCATCTGTACCGGTCCCCGTGTCGACCGTCGTGCCCGTATCGACCGGGCCGAGCCCGGAGTCGACAGAGTCTCCCGCCGGGTCGCTACAGCCGGCGACGAGAACGAGAAGCCCAAAGCACCAGCCGAGTCGATTCGTCATGAGACCTCCAAAGTCGGCGCGAGCATGCCAGCGCGAGCCGCGAGAGTCGATCTCGACGGGCGAGAGCCGTCGATCGCGAGAGCGGAAGACGACGGCCGTACTGATATAGTCGCGGCCCATGCGAACCGAGTCGCACATCAGCGTCGCGCGCGCCCACGTTCGCGAAGGCGAGCTCACGCGGCACGCGGCCGAGCGCTACGAAGGAGGGCGCGTGTTCGCGATCGCGAGCGGCCTCGGCTTGCCGCGCACGTGGTGGATCGCAAACGGCGCGGTGCTTCGCGGGCTCGAGCGCGGGCTCGACGAGTCGCGCGTCGA
>JBBSAT010000198.1:0-14263 GCA_038252025.1 Polyangiales bacterium
CCGAGGCCGAGCAGCGCGCCGACGTGCGCGCGCGGCGTCGCGACCTCCACGCCGTCCATCGCGCGGACGCGCGCGAGCACCTCTGCGCCGTCGACGAGGCGCATGGCGTCGTCGCGGTGCTCATTCCAGCCCGTGGGCACGACGCGCACGTGGCCGATGCCGCCCCGGGAGAGCGAGCGAATGCTCATCCCGTCCATGCCGCCGATCCACGACATGGCGATGAGACCGATGCCCACCCCGAACGCGAGGCCGAACACCGAGAGCAGCGTCCTCCGCAGGTTGCGGTTGAGGCTCCGGAGCGCGTAGCGCGTCGCGGTCCCGCCGATCATCGTCTCGTCTCCCGCTGCGTCATGACCGCATCGCCTCCACCGGCTCGAGGCGAGCCGTGAAGATCGCGGGCCAAAGCGCGGCCAGGATGGACACGATCGTGACGCCGATGAAGCCAGGCACGTAGTCGGACAGGCGCAGGTACGGATAGATCGAGCCCGCGAAGTTCACGCCGAAGGCGGTGAGGTCGGCGCCCTCCTCCGCCCCCGCCAGGAGCGAGATGCCCGTGTGCCCCTGCATCAGCACGATCGGGCCACCGCACACGCTGCCGGTCAGCACGCCCAGCAGGCCGAGGAACACGGCCTCGGTGAGGATCATCCGGACGAGCCGCATCGGCGTCGTGCCGAGCGAGAGCATCATCCCGAGCTCGCGGCGACGCTCGAACGTTGCCATCAGCATCGTGTTGGCGACGCCCGCCGCAGCGGCGATGAAGACGACGAGGAGCACGACGCTGCCGACCGCCGACGACGACGCGAGCATCCCTTCGATCTCCGGCGCGAGCACGCGCCAGGGGAGCACTTCGAGGCCCGCGAGCCGAGGCAGCGCAGCGATCCGCGCGGCGAGCGCCGGCGCCGCGTCACCGGCGCCCGAACCGGCGCCGCGGATGGTGATCTCGTGCGCCATGTCCGGCATCCCGAACGTGTCCTGCGCCGCCGCGAGGGAGACCACGACGCCCGTGCGGTTGATCAGATCGACCGGCGTGCGGAGGAGCCCGGAGACGGTGAAGAGGTCCGTCGCGAGCGATCCATCCGCGCGCTGACCGAGGATCGCGAGCTCGTCGCCGACGGCGATGCCGGCGTCGCGCGCGAGCACCGATCCCACGAGCACCGAGCGGTCGTGCGGCAAGCCAGCCTCCGGCAGCCCATCGAGAAGACCTCCCGGCGCCGCCTCGAGCTGCGCATCGACGCCGACCATCACGACCGCATGACCGTCCACGTCGCTCGCCGCGAGCGCCGGCGCGTAGATGCGCGCGTAGGCCTGTCCGACGCCCTCGAGCCCTCGGATCGCGGCGAGCCTCGCCTCGACGTCCTCGATCACGAGATCGGGCGCCTGGTCCTCGCGCCAGCCGGGCGCGTGCACCTGCACGTGGCCCAGCATCGGGCCCGTCACGGCGTCGACCGTCCAGTCGTTGCGCCCGTTCATCATGCCGGTGACCGCGAGCACGGCCGTCTGCGCGATGCCGATCGCCGCCAGCGCGATCATCGTCCGACGACGGCTCCGGCCGAGGTTCCGCCAGGCGATGCGTGTCGTGGTCCCGATCATCGGCAGCTCCGCTCGCTCAGCGCCCGCGCTCGAGCTCGGTGAGCGAGAACGTGCTCTCGGGCACGTCGGCGTCGAAGTCGACGCTCACGTACCGCATCTCGGTGCGATGGCCTTCCTGGTCCTCTGGCTCGACCACCATGCGCGTCGGGATCGCGCGCCCGTCCATCTCGCGGACGTCCTCGAAGCGCATGACCCGCGCGAGCCGCATGCGCCTGTCGAAGTAGCGCGACTCCACGGGCAGCGTGCCCTGGTCGTTGACGACCATCTCGATCCGCCGCCAGAGCCCGACGACGCCCTCGTGCGCGTCGTAGCGAACGAGCCATCCGACCGGCGACTCGCTTCGGCCGACGACCGAGCCATCGAAGTCCCTTCGGTACGACGTCGACTGCGTCAGGTCGTCGTTCGTCAGGTCGGACCCCATCCAGCTCGACTGCATCATCGAGGGCGGCACGCGGATGGTCCGCGAGATCCGCGGGAGATAGTTCCAGAGGTTGTGGTCGACCCGCAGCGTCGCCGTGCCTGCGTCACGCGCGGGCGACTCGATCACGATGAGCGAGCGGTCCTGCCCGCGTGCCCAGCTCCGGACGCGCATCGTCCGCGTCTGCCGCGGCGTCACCATCGTGATCTCCATGCGTCCGATGGTCCCGCTCGACCGGAACACCTCGTCGATGTTGCGAGTGATGGTGTCGAGCTCGGGCTGCGGCGGCTGGGCCTGCGCAGGAGCCGAGCTGGCCAGCATCGCCGCGAGCGTCGCCGCGAAGATCGATCGCATGCGCATGTGCATGAGCCCTCCTTCTGGAACGAATGACCAGATTAGACAAACGGGTCAGTTCGCACAGTCCCACGTCGCGGCGGATCCGCAAGCATGAGCCCGAAGTCGAGGCGTTCAGCGCCCGGCGTGGATGCGACGGCCCTGCGTCTCCCACCACGTCCGGTACTTCTGCTGGACGACCTCGCGATCCTTCTTGGACGAAGGCGCGTGGAAGCCGAAGTACTGCTGGGTGAGGTTCTTCAGGTCCTCGCCGGCCGCGGCGCGCAGCGCCTCGTCGCCGTGCGTGAGCGCATCGATCAGCCACTCGATCCGGTGTCGCTGCTCGTTGCGATCGGCCCAGGCGCTCCACTTGCGCGCCGACGCGCCGAGGTCCTCACAGGTGATGGCGACGAGCGCGAGGTGCGCTGCGTGCACCACAGTGCCGTCATCGTCCTCGAGGAGATCGAGCAGCAGGCGGAGCGCCCCACTGTCGCGGATGCCTCCGAGCGCGGCGATCGCGCGCAGCCGCTTCTGCGTGTCCTTACCGCGGATGCGCGCCGTCCTCCTCAGGAACACGACCACGTCCTGCATCTCGGCGAGCCCGCGGTGACGCCCGAGCGACTCGATCGAGAGCTTGCGCACCTCATCGTCGTCGTCGAACACGCGCTGGAGCAGCGCGTCGACGAGGCCGCCGTGGAGCAGCTCGGTCGTGAGCATCGCGGCGGCGAAGCGACGCTCCGGGTCCGACGACCCGAGCAGCGACGCGACGTACGGGATCGCGCGGTCGTTGTACGCGTAGAGCGCGCGCGTGATCGCGGAGATGTCGCGCCCTCGCGGCGCCTTTCGGTGAGGCTTCCTGCGGTCGAACCAGAGCGGCCCGGGGAACGCCTGCGCGAGCACCGGCAGAGGTGCGTCGCCCAGCCGCATCAGCGCCTCGACGATCGCACGCTCGTCGTCCGGGCCGGCGTGCACGAGGTCCTGGACCAGCTCGTCGACGCCTTCGCCCATGTCGACGATCACGGAGGGCGCCCCGAGCGGCGGAACGGAGCCGCGCAGCTCGCGTGGGCGGATGTTCGTCGTCACGCGCTCGGCGCGCTCCTGCTTCGGAACGCGAATCCGCTCGGCGATCGGCACGCTCGAGTCATCCTCGCGGCGCGGATCGACGCGACGAGCGCCCGGGACGGAGTCGCGCGGCGAAGGAAGCTCCGGCTCGGTGCTCCGCTCGTGCCCGTACGACGGCGTGCCCGTCGGGCCCGGACGGTCCGATCGCCTCGCGCCACGGTTGCCCGCGCGACCGACGACGTCGACGCTGGCGCCCTTGTAGAGATACGGCTCGCGCGCGGGGGGCGCGTTCACGCGTCCAGGCGACGAGCGCGACGCAGAGGCCTCCGGGTCGCTCGAGGCGACGACACCATCGCCATCGTCCTCGTCCTCCCCGTCGAGGTCCGAAGCGTCGAGGTCCGAAGCGTCGAAGTCGGAGGCGTCGGCGTCGCCGAACACGAGCTCCGGCTCGTCGTCGTCGCCCGAGCTCACGCTGCGAGGAGGCGGAGACGGCTCGGTCGCGCGTCCGCTGGCCGAGAGCAGACCCTCCGGAAACGTGTCGCGCCTCGGGTACGGCGCGCCGGACGCGCCGGTGACCGTCGGCTCCGGAACCGAGGGAAGCCCCGCGCTGCCCGGGATGGGCAACATTCCGAGATCGAGCACATCGCTCATCGGCGGCGGCGGCGCGCTCCTCGGGATGCCGACCATCTTTCGGAGCGTCGCGGCGCGCCTCGGAGATCGAACCACGCTGGCGACGTCCTCGCTCGCCGCGCGCTCCGGCTCACGTGCGCTCAGCTCGCGCGCGCTCGGCAGCTCGACGGCGCCCGAGCTCAGCTCGAGCGACGCCTCCGAGAGCGCCGTCGACGCGATGACGTCCGCGAGCGAGCGGGGCGCGACCGCCTGCTGCGCGATGGCCGGCGGCGCCGACGTCCGCTGCCCCGCGGGAGGGGCCGACCACAGATCCTTGCCTCGAGGCTCGGGGCGCGTCGGGCGCGACGGAGGGATCGACGCGAGGCTCTTGGCCGCGGCCTTGAGCTCGTCACGGCTCGGCGCGGGCGCCTCGGCGCGAACGAACCCGCCGGACTTCTTCCGCCGCAGGATCACGCGCTCGATCGCCGACACCACGCGCGAGACGAACCCCATCAGCTCCGGCACGTCCGCCACCTCGAAGGGGTCGCTCCCGCGATCTCCATAGAGGATCAGCACGGCGCGCTCGCGCAGGACGACCGGAAGGACGAGCGCCACCGTGTCCCGTGGCCGGCCGAGATCGGCGAGGACGATGGCGTCGAGCTCGCTCGCGTCCATGCGCGAGACGCGCGCGACGCGGGACTGCCGCGCGACCGAGAAGCTGCCCGGCACGTCGAGCGGGACGGCGATGCGACGCACGGCGTCCACGCTCGCCCCCGAGCCGAACGCGTCGCGGCCCTCCGCGAGCTCACCGGAGATGGCGAACAGGGCGGCGTAGTCGAAGAACTGGCGCGCGAACGCGAAGAACACCTCGAGGACGTCGTCGCGCGCGGTCGCAGCGTCGAGGAGCTTCACCGCAGCGGCCGGCGTGAGCGGCCCGCGGTGCTTCCGGATCGCGTGCTGCGTGACCGTGAGCTCCTGGGCCCCTGGCTCGCGCGAGCGGCGAGAGCCAGCGTCGCTCGCGCTCGACACCTTCGCGCGATCGGGCGCGCGGACGCTTGCCGGAGGCGCTTCGGCGCGCGCTGAGGCGCTCGGTGGCGTGGCGCTCGGGAGCGGGGCCGCGCGCGGGATGGTGAAGGGGTTCGCGCCGGGCAGCTCCGACGGAGCCGGCGGGCGAGACGAGCGACGCACGCCGACGCCGACGACGCGCGCCGCGATGGGCCCGGCCGAGCTCGGTGGGGACGACGCCCGCCTCGCAGGCTCGGACGCAGGCGCCGGGATCGCGACGGGCGCCGGGATCGCGACGGGCGCCGGGATCGCGACGGGCGGCGGTGCGAAGCCGTGGTCGGTCGCCCGGTCGCTCGCGAACGGCGAGGGCACCGCGTCGGTGGCGGGCCCCTCGAGCGGGGGTGGAGCGGCGCTCGACGCCGGCGGAGGATCGGACGCGACGGCGCGCGCGGCCGAGGTCACGGTCGCCGCAAGCGCGCCCGGCGGACGTGCGAAGCCGTTCGGATCGGTCGCTCTCCCCTCGGACACGGCCGTCGAGGAGCGCCGTGACGCCGCAGCCGGCGGCTCGTCCTCGTCGTCGTCGTCGAGCCAGCTCGCGCTGCTCTTCTTCGTGGGGAGCTGCGTGAGGCTCGCGCGCTCGAGCTTGGCCATCTGCGGCGGCGCCACGTAGGGAACCGCGCCCGCCTCGCGCTGGCGAAGCTTGTCGATCAGGCGGCGGAAGCGCGGCGTCGGCTCGATGCCGTAGTGGTGCTGGAGGGCGGCCGCGATGCGGACCTCGCACACGACGCGCGAGACGAGCTCGTAGCCGAGGAGGAAGCCGATCTGCCCCTCCGCGCCCGGGTCGAGCGACGCCGCCGTCGCGACGATGAGCGCCTTCCCGTCGACCGCGAGCGGCACGATCCTGTGCTTCTCCGCGACCTCTCTGGGCACGAGCCGCACGATGTCGCGCGCCACGCGCATCACCTCTTCGCGAGTGGCCGGCAGGAGCTCCGCGAGCGCCCCGTGATACGCCGCGAGCGTGTTCTCCGGGAGCGCCTCCAGCTCCAGCAGGATGGTCCCGATCTCCCCGCCAGAGACGACCTGTTTCTGCAGCGCCTCCTCGATCTTGCGAACCGGGACGACCTGGTCTCTTGCGAGCAGCGAGGTGAGAGCGGACATGGAGGACGGGGGCCGCCGATGTTCTCCGCGACAGCGGAGGGTGTCAACGTCTGGATCGTGCTAGCCACGCGCCATGCGCATGGCAGCTACACCCCTCGTCGCTGCGATGCTCGCCGCCGCCTGCTCGGGCCCCGGCACGAGCACGACGGGTGGGTCGAGCGGCGCGGTCTGCCCGGACGGGTCACCGCTCACGTACGACACCTTCGGCAGAGGCTTCATGGACGCGTACTGCACCCGCTGTCACGCCTCGGCGCTGCCGCTCGTCTCCCGCAACGGTGCGCCCGTGGGGCTCGACTTCGACACGCTCGCGGAGATCCAGGCGAACGCTGATCGCATCGACCGCCAGGCGGCGCGCGGCCCCCTCGGCCTGAACAACGTGATGCCACCCGGCGCGCCGCTCCCCAGCTCGGCCGAGCGCACCGACCTCGGGCTCTGGCTCGCGTGTGGCGCGCCATGAGCGTCCTCGACGCGCGCGACCTCAAGAAGTCGTACGGCAACAAGATCCTGCTCGACGGCGTCTCGCTCACCATCGAGGACGGAGAGCGTGTCGGCCTCGTCGGCAGGAACGGCTGCGGCAAGACCACGATGGCGCGCATCCTCGCCGAGGAAGAGCCGCACGACGGAGGCACGCTGGCGCGCAGGCGCGGCGCTCGCGTCGGCTATCTCGCGCAGGTGCCCACCCTCGACGGCGATCGGACCGCCTGGGACATCGCGTGCGGCGGGCTCGATCGCTGGAACGAGCAGAAGCGCCTCTACGACGACGCGACCCTCACGATCGAAGGCGGCGACCACGCAGACCGCTGGCTCGAGCAGCAGGCCACCGCGCTCGCAGCGATCGATCACCTCGGCGGCTGGGATCCGCACCACCGCGTCCGCGCGCTCCTCGGCCACCTCGGCGTGACCGATCTCGATCGCCCGATCCGCACCATGAGCGGGGGCGAGGCGCGCCGCGTGGCGCTCGCGCGCTTGCTCGTGGAGGAGCCGGACCTGGCGATCCTCGACGAGCCGACCAACCACCTCGACGCCGACACCGTGGAGTGGCTCGAGGAGTACCTGCTCGACACGTACACGGGCGCGATCCTGTTCGTGACGCACGACCGCTACTTCCTCGATCGGATCGTGACGCGGACGCTCGAGCTCGCGCACGGAGAGCTGCACTCCTACGACGGCGGCTACGAGGCCTACCTCACGGCGAAGGCCGAGCGGGCCGAGCACGAGGCGCGCTCGGAGCACAACCGGAAGCAGTTCGTGAAGAGCGAGCTCGAGTGGCTGCGGCGCACGCCGTCGGCGCGGACGGGCAAGCAGAAGGCGAGGATCCAGCGGGCGGAGACCGCCATCGCCGACAAGGGCCCGAACAAGGACGCGTCGGTCACGCTCGCGATGGACGCGACGCGCACCGGGCGGACCATCGTCGAGTGCCACCACCTGCACATCGAGCTCGGCGGCCGCGTGCTGATCGACGACTTCACGATGATGCTGACGAAGGGCGAGCGCGTCGGGATCGTCGGGGCCAACGGCGCGGGGAAGAGCACGCTCCTGCGCGCCTTGCTCAGCGAGCTGACGCCGACGTCGGGCGAGGTGGTGCGCGGGCAGACGACGAAGGTCGCCTACCTCGATCAGGCGCGCTCCGGGCTCGAGCTCGAGAAGTCGGTGATCGACAACGTCGGGGGCGGGCGGCTGCGCGTGGAGCTCGGCGGCGAGGTGATCGACGTGCGCGGCTGGCTCGAGGACATGCTCTTCGACTCGCACCAGCAGCGGCAGCCGGTGGGGTCGTTGTCCGGAGGCGAGCGCGCGCGCGTGCTGGTCGCGCGGATGCTGCTGACGCCGTCGAGCCTGCTGGTGCTCGACGAGCCGACGAACGACCTCGACACGACGACGCTCTCGGCGCTCGAGACGATGCTGACGAAGTTCGACGGGACCGCGATCGTGGTGACGCACGACCGGTACTTCCTCGACCGCGTGGCGACGGCCATCGTGGCGTTCGAGGGCGACGGGCGCGTGGTGCGCTACGCGGGCAACTACTCGATGTATCGCGCGCTGCGGGCCGATCGCGAGCGGCAGGCGCGCGAGAGCAAGTCGAGCAAGGACAGCGGCAAGCGCGTGAGCATGGCGCCTGCACCGGTCGCTCCGTCCACGCCCGCGCCGCCGCCGAAGAAGAAGTCGACGCTCACGTACGGCGAGCGCATCGAGCTCGAGGGTCTGTTGCCATCGATCGCGGAGGCCGAGGCGCAGCTCGCGAAGCTCGACGCCGAGGCGAACGACCCGGAGCTGTTCACGACCCGGCGCGAGGAGGCCCCGAAGAAGCTCGCGGCGCTCGAGCACCAGCGCGCGACGGTGGCAAAGCTCTACTCTCGCTGGGAAGAGCTCGAGGCCAAGCGCGAGGGCTAGCCCTAGCGGAGGCGGTAGGTCACGGACACGTCGCGGGGCCGTCGTCCGCGGAACGGCTCGGTGCGCGAGCCGAGCGAGCTCGCCACCCAGTCGGCGATGCAGACCTCGAGCGGCGCGTCGCCGCGTGCCCCGGCGGCGGGCGGTGTGCGGACGCGTCCGAGCGCGATGCCCCACTCCCCGCTCGGATAGACGAAGACGTGCACGGTGAGCGTGCGCGGCGTCTCGTCGAGGTGCGTGAGCACGCACTGGCCGATCTCGCGGTCCATGACGCGAAGGCGCTCGCGCACGCCTCGCGCGGTGGCGCGAGCCGGCTCGCTCGGGACCACCGGCGGGACGACGATGGGCGGCATGATGAGGTCTTCGTCGATCGCGACGCGGGCGCCGGCGTGTGCTCCGAAGGGGAGGAAGAGCACGGCGAGGAGTGCGAGCGCGAGGCGCGTGGCGATGGACCGCATGAGCCTTGGACGCGCGAGCACGAGAAACATTGAGCCCTTCAGACGTGCGGCCGCCGCTGCGTCACTTCGATGGGGCTCGAAGCCCGGCCACGAAAGCGCGCGCGTCGTCGAGCTCGCCGCGATCCAGCTGCGCGTACGACTCGTCGAGCGACGCTTCGAGGGCGGCGCGTTCGCTCGGCGTGAGGTCGTCATCCACCAGCGCGAGGCTGACCTCGAGGCCCTCGGGGAGATCGGTAGGCTCATCGACCAGCAGTCGCCCGCCCTTCACCCGCGCTCGAATGGCTGTCACGAGGTGATCGTGTGGCGAGGCCCCCCACCGCACAAGCCGCACGGTCGTTGGCGGGCCTCGGCGAGCCGCGTGGAAGCCCGACCCCTATCATCGCGGCCACGTGAACCACGGGCGAAACCCAACTGCGACAGCTCGGCTTCGCCCCCCCTCAGTTACCGATACCCAGATCCCCAGGCATGGCAGTCCGGATCGTAGAACCCGGAACTCTTCCGGAGCGAATACTCGTCGCCGGCGGAGTATGTCACGCAGTTCGAGGCTGCCGTCGGGGAGCAACCGATGCCGCGGCGTCAACGCTTGGGCAAAAATCATCGCGCTCATTCCCGCACAGATCAGCGAAACGGCGATCGCGGCCAGGGCCGACGGGACCGCCGAATGACCTTCGCCTACGCCAACGACTATCTGCCCTACGGCACAGACGCCGATCAGGGCTTGGAGGCAGCCCACGAGCATTGCAAAGCAATCGAACGCGAACTGCAGAGCCGACGTCGGCCGTGACGCGGCCCAGCGCGCGAGCATCTCACGGCCCTGCCCCGCGTCGAATGGTGCGTCCGGGCGCGGGCGCCCGAGAAGAACGGCACGACTGAGCGCCACGACCGATGGCGCAAGAAGCAGGCGGTCCCCTACCATGGGACTGACCACGGCAGAGTCTGGGTACACCCCGCGCCCGCACCGAGCGGGTTGTTTCCACCCGCCCTCACAGCCTTCGGCTCAACGATTCCCCGCATCCCCAGCGTCCCCCGTGGGTTCCAGGAGCACCACCGAAAATCCACGTGGCGCCCCAGCGTTGTCCACGATGGCCAGATTCGCCCCGATAGAGCCGTAGGCGAATAGTCCGGTTCGCTCACACGATTCGGCAGCTTCGTCGCACCGCCTCATGCACACGCGCCCGGAGGCCTCGTCATCGGCATGAAGGCGGCATCGACCCGCGGTGCCAGGCTCGATCCGAGCGATGCGACAACTGTCGAACGAGACTTCCACCCGAACGTCGCACACCGGAGTCGACAGGCGGTCGTGCACGGTCATCACAGTGAACGGAGCCAGGAACAATACCCAGGCCAGCCCGGCGCACACAAGGACTACGACTACAAGAACGACCGGAAGAAGCGGTGATCGTCCTCGACACCTCCATCCTGTCGGTGGCTTTCAGTTCAGACGAACGAGCGCGCGAGGTGGGACGCCCGCGCCGCCGCCGCGAGAAGTGCGCGCGTTCATCGAGTGGGTCGAAGACGACGAGCCGATGTCGGTCCCGAGCATCGTCCTCCAGGAGTTGCTCTCGGGAGTGAAGTCCGATGCCGCGTTCGCCCTGCTCGACGAGGCGCTGAGCGGATTTCCACTCTTGCTTCCGACACGGGAGATCCACAAGGACGCTGCCCGGCTCCGCAGCCAGTGTCGTGCGCGTGGCATCACGGCCGGACACCTCGTCGCCGAGGTCGTGCGCGGCTCGCTCTCGCTCATGCCGAGGCCGACGCCGCTCCACGCGCGCGCGAGCTCGCGCCTCACGATGCGCCTCGCCGGGTTCGACGGCGACGGCGACGACGGCCCGGGCGGATGGGTCATCCTCGACGAGCCCGAGCTGCACCTCGGCGCGGACATCGTCGTCCCCGAGCTCGGCGGATGGAGTCGCGCGCGCATGCCCGCGATCCCGACCGACCTCGCCTACTTCGTCCTCGCGCCGGACTGGGTCTGTGAGGTCCTCTCCCCCGCGACGGCGCGCATGGACCGCGGAGACAAAGCCGAGAGCTACGCGGCGAGCGGCGTCACGCACTTCTGGCTCCTCGACCCGGAGATCCAGACGCTCGAGGTGCTCCGCCTCGACGGCGACACGTATCGCGTGATCAAGACGTTCGGCGGCGATGCACGCGTCCGCGCCGAGCCCTTCGACGCGATCGAGCTCGCGCTCGCATCACTCTGGCAGCGCTGAGCCACAGCCGATCGCACGGAGCGCAGCCGCGCTCAGGCGCCGTCGCCGACTGCGCGCAGGAACCGTTCGCCATACGCCGACAGACGCGCTGGCCCCATCCCGTGCACGGCGCCGAGCTCGATCTTCGTCTTCGGCCGTGCGCGCGCGATCTCCACCAGCGTGCGGTCGTGACAGATCACGTAGGGAGGCACGCCCTGATCGGACGCGATCTCGCGGCGCATCGTCCGGAGGCGCTCGAAGAGCTGCACCTCCGCGCCCGCGAGCGAGCCCATCGCGACCTTCTTCGCCACGACCTTCTCGGACGCATCGCCGCGCGCGCCGCGCTTCTTCTTGAAGGCCGGCGGCAGCACCACGCGCGCGGGCTCCTCGCCGCGCATGACCTTCAGACCCGTCGGCGTGATGTACGGCACCGGGCGATCGGTCGTCGTCAGATCGACGAGCCCCGCCGTCACCAGCCGCCGCAGCAGCGCGAGGCACCACTCGGGCGATCGATCCTTCAAGAGCCCGTACGTCGACAGACGCTGGAAGCCGAAGCGCGCCTGCTTCTCGTCCTCGACGCCGTGCAGCATGTCCGCGATCGCGACGAGCCCCGCGCGACGATCGGCGCGCGCGACGCCCGAGAGCGCCTTCCGGACGACGAGCGCATCGTCCTCGCTCCCCGCGCGCTCGCCCTCGCGCTCGAGCCGCTCGCACACGTCGCAGTGCCCGCAGCCGCCGAGGAGCTCTTCCTCGTCGCCGAAGTAGCGAAGGATGAAGTCGTGCCGACAGCTCCCGGCTTCCACGTAGCGCAGCAGCTCGCGGAAGAGCCCCCACTGCCGCTTCACCTCGGCAGGATCGATCGCCGCGCCGTCGCGACCGCGCTCGAGCAGCCGCCGACGCAGCGCGATGTCCGACGACGACGAGAGCAAGAGCCCATACGCCGGCTGACCGTCGCGGCCGCCGCGGCCGACCTCCTGGTAGTAGCCCTCGATCGACGCGGGCGGCTGCAGGTGCACGACGCAGCGGATGTCGGGGCGATCGATGCCCATCCCGAACGCGTTCGTCGCCGCGACGACATCCAGCGTGCGCGACGTGAACGCTTCGCTCACGCGCGCGCGCTCCGTCGGCGCGAGCCCCGCGTGGTAGGCGGCCGTCCGATAGCCGAGCCCCGCGATCTTCGCCGCGGTGTCCTCGGCCGCCTTTCGCGTGGCCGTGTAGACGATCGCCCCGCCGTTCGGCTTGCTCGGCGGGCCGAGCGCGTCCTTGATCGCGGCGACCAGGAACGACGCGCGCGACTTCGCTCCGTCTACCTCCTCGGCCGCGAGGTGGAGGTTCGGCCGCGCGAAGCCGCGCAGCACGATCTCGGTGTCGTCCGCGCCGAGCCCCAGCCGCGCGAGGATCTCGTCGCGCACGACCGGCGTCGCCGTCGCCGTGCACGCGAGCACGCGAGGCGCATCGAGCGACTTCAGGACCTCCGCGAGCCGGAGGTAGTCCGGCCGGAAGTCGTGGCCCCACTGCGAGATGCAGTGCGCCTCGTCGATGGCCACGAGCGGCGGCCGCAGCGCGCGGAGGCCATCGAGGATCCCCTCGTGCGCGAGCCGCTCGGGCGCGACGTACACGAGCTTGTACTTCCCCTCGGCGAGCCCGCGCGCGCGGAGACGCCGCTCGTCGGCGTCGAGGTTCGAGGCGAGGTACGTCGCCGGGATCCCGCGCGCCTCGAGGCCGCGCACCTGGTCGTCCATGAGCGCGATGAGCGGCGAGACGACGATCGTCGTGCCCGGGAGCTCCGTCGCCGGGAACTGGTAGCAGAGCGACTTTCCTCCGCCGGTCGGCGCGATGACGAGCGCCCTCCCCTTGCCGTAGAGCAGCGCCTCGACGACCTCGGCCTGCCAGGGCCGGAACCCGGGCAGGCCGAAGCGCTCGCGTAGCTTCTCGTCGAGGTCTGCGTGGGTCGCCATGACGGGCGCATCGGCTCGGAGGGCGAGCCGTTGCCGGGCGAGGATACGGCGCGCGATCCTCGGACGCCCGCCCGGAAGAGCGCTCGGTGCGATCTAGGCGGTCTGCGTGCGATACGGGCCGTCGCCGCTGAAGAGCTCCGCCGGAGGCGCGGCGCGGAAGCGCGTTCGCACGAGCGCACCGAGGCCGAGGCAGGCCGCCACCGCGATCGCGATCGCGCCGAGGCCGGGGACGAGCGAGGCGACGAAGAGGCACGAGACGCCCGCGAGGATCTGCATCACCGGACGGCCGCGCAGGCGCTCGACGGGCAGCGCCGCGCCGATCACCGTGGCCGCCGCCGCGAGCCCCACGTACGTCGCGATGGGCACGAGGATCCCGAGGACGAGCGCGAGCGGAATGCCGACGATCGTGATGACGAGCGCCACGAGCGCCACGAGCGCGCCGGCATACCCGAGGAGACCGACGCTGGCGGTGCGCAGCGGCTCCTTGACGATCGCGACGTGCATCGCTCCCATCCGCTCCGGAACGGCGCCGCTCAGGAGCAGCGTGAAGAGGAAGAGGAGCGCGTGGAGGAGGAGGCTGCGCGCCGGCCCGCCCGCGTCGTGCTCCTCCGGTGGAGCGGTCGGTGTCACGGGGACGGCGCTCGCGGCGCCGGCGATCCGCGCGCCGGGCGCGATGTCGATGTGACCTCCCGCGGCGTCGACGCTTCCGTGCACGAGCGCCGTCGGCCCGAGCAGCACGTCGCCGCCGAACGCCGCCACGTCTCCGAGGACCTCTCCGTCGATGCGGACGGCGCCGCCGAACGCCGACACGGAGTCGACGACCTGCCCGGCGGGCACGTACACGTCGCCGCCGAACGCGACGAGATCGCGATCCTCGGCGTGAGCGAGCGTCGGGGACAGCGCGAGGAAGCACGAGAAGAGAGCGATCTGGATCGAGCGCATGAGGCACGTCTCCTTCCGCTGCGGGGCGCGCAGCGTCGTGACGCGCCGCCGAGCGGTCTCTCGCGTCATCGGTTCGTACGCCTCACCCGACGCTCGCATTTCACTCGCTGCTCGCGCCGGCTATCGTCCGGCCCATGGCACGCCGTCACCCCACGA
>JBBSAT010000199.1:0-14236 GCA_038252025.1 Polyangiales bacterium
GACGATCAGCGAGGCCGACCGACGAGCGCGGAGGGCCTCGCCGAGACCACGATGGCGCTGCTCGAGGCGGGGCACGAAGGGACGTTCCACGCGACCGACAGCGGCGAGTGCACGTGGTTCGAGCTGGCGCGCTTCATCGTCGAGCATCAGGAGGCTCGCGCGCGCGTCGTTCCGTGCTCGAGCGACGAGTTCGCGCGGGCAGCGAAGCGCCCGGCCTACAGTGTGCTCGCGCTCGAGAAGACACACGCGCTGGCACCGCCGCGCCCGGACTGGAAGCTCGCGGTGGCCGACGTCCTCGCTCGCCTCGAGCCCTGAGGCGAACGCGCCGCGACGCTCAGACCGCGTGGCGCGGTAGGCGATCGGCTGCGATGTCCTTCAGGCGCGGGTGCGCCTTGTCGCGCGCGGACAGCAACGGCTCGAGGGTCGGCCACGCGATGCCCAGATCGGGATCGTTCCACGCGATGCCCTGCTCGGTCTCGGGGTGATAGAGCTCGGTGCACTTGTAGGCGAAGATCGCGTGCTCGCTCGTGACCGCGAACCCGTGCGCGAACCCCGGCGGCACCCAGAGCTGGTGCTTGTTCGCCGCGCTCAGCTCGGCGGTGACGTGTCGGCCGAAGGTCGGCGACCCGACGCGCACGTCGACGGCCACGTCGATCACGCTCCCTTCCACGACGCTGACGAGCTTGCCCTGCGCGAACGGATGCTGGAGGTGCAGGCCGCGGAGCGTGCCGCGGGCGCTACGCGAGAGGTTGTCCTGAACGAACGAGCCGCCGATCCCGGCCTCGCGATAGCGCGACTCGCTGTACGTCTCGACGAAGAACCCACGCGCGTCGCCGATCACCTTCGGGACGACGAGGAGGACGTCGGGGAGCGCGGTCGGATGAACCTCCAAGGGGCTATCCGAGATGTTCGCGTGCGAGGTCGAAGAGGTACTCGCCGTACGCGGTCTTCGCGAGCGGGCCGGCGAGCTTCAGCAGAGCCTCGGCCGAGACCCAGCCCTTGCGGTAGGCGACCTCCTCGGGGCACGCGACCTGAAGACCCTGACGGGCCTGGATCGTCTGGATGAAGTTCGCGGCCTGGAGCAGCGCCTCGGGCGTGCCCGTGTCGAGCCACGCGATGCCGCGACCGAATTTCACCAGCTTGAGGTCGCCGGTCTCGAGGTAGAGCCGATTGAGGTCGGTGATCTCCAGCTCTCCCCGCTTGCTCGGCTCGAGCGACGCAGCGAGCTCGACGACGCGCGAGTCGTAGAAGTAGAGGCCAGCGACCGCGTAGTTGGAGCGCGGCTTCTCGGGCTTCTCTTCCAGGCCGATGACGCGTCCGTCGCTGTTGAACTCGGCGACGCCGTAGGCCGTCGGGTTCTTCACCCAGTAGCCGAAGACGGTCGCGCCCTTGCCTTGCTGAGCGCTGTCCTCGAGCAGCCCCTGGAAGCCGTGGCCGTAGAAGATGTTGTCGCCGAGGACCAGAGCACAGGGCTGCCCGGCGATGAAGTCCTTCCCGATCAGGAAGGCCTGCGCGAGCCCGTCGGGGCTCGGCTGCACGGCGTAGGAGATCGCCATCCCCCACTGAGACCCGTCGCCGAGAAGGCCCTGAAAGAGCGCCTGTTCGTGCGGGGTCGTGATGACGAGCACGTCGCGGATCCCCGCCAGCATCAGCGTGCTCAGCGGGTAATAGATCATCGGCTTGTCGTAGATCGCCATGAGCTGCTTGCTCACCGACTTCGTCAGCGGATGAAGGCGCGTCCCGCTCCCGCCCGCGAGGATGATGCCCTTCTGGATGCTCTGTGTGCCCATGGTCACGCGGTCGCTCCTCGATCGGCGTAGTTCCGCCCGATCCACTTTCTGTAGTCGCCGGTCTGCACGGCATTCACCCAGGGCTGGTTGTCGAGGTACCAGCGCACGGTCTTCTCGAGGCCGGTGTGGAACGTTTCTTTCGGCGACCACCCACAGCGCTCACGGATGCGCGTCGCGTCGATCGCGTAGCGAAGGTCGTGCCCGGGACGATCCTTGACGAACGTCTTGAGCGCCGTGAGCTCCTCCACGGGCACGTTCGTCTGCTCTGCGACGATGCGACACAGCGAATCGACCACGTCGATGTTCTTCATCTCTTGGTTGCCGCCGACGTTGTACGTCTCGCCGACCTCACCACGCTCGATGACGGCCCAGATCGCGTCGACGTGGTCGTCGACGTAGAGCCAGTCGCGCACGTTCTCGCCCTTGCCATAGATGGGCAGCGGCTTTCGCGCGAGCAGGTTGCCGATCATCAGGGGGATCAGCTTCTCCGGAAACTGCCTCGGCCCGTAGTTGTTCGAGCAGTTCGTGATCTTGACCGGCAGCTTGTAGGTGCGCGACCACGCGCGTACGAGGTGGTCGCTCGCTGCCTTGCTCGCGGAGTACGGGCTCGAGGGGTCGTATCGGGTCTCTTCGGTGAAGAGACCCGTCGCGCCGAGCGAGCCGTAGACCTCGTCGGTGCTCACGTGATGGAAGAGGCCACGGTTCGCGCTGCCGTCCGCGCGAGCGGACCAATGTTTGCGTGCGACCTCGAGGAGGTTGAATGTGCCCTCGACGTTGGTGCGAACGAACTCGCGTGGGCCGACGATGCTGCGATCGACGTGGCTCTCGGCAGCGAAATGGACGATGAGGTCGGGTGGCTCTTCCGCGGCGAGCGCGTCGAGAGCAGCGAGATCCGTGATGTCGACACGCGCGAGCCTGTGGTTTTCCGCCTCGGTGACGTGCTCGAGCGCGGTGAGGTTCGCCGCATACGTGAGCGAGTCGACGTTGACGAAGCGATGCTCTGGGAGACGCGCCACCGACCGGCCGAGGAAATTCGATCCGATGAAGCCAGCGCCGCCCGTGACCCACACGATCATCGACATCTCCCGAATGAAAGGCGAGCGAACCTGCCATGGAAGATTCGGCGCTGCCACCCCGCGGGCTCGAGGGCATGAACCGATGGATCGGCTACGCTGAGGGCTCTGCGATGGGGGAAACGGAGGTCGAGGACACGTTTGGTTTGGTGCCCATCCAGGCGGGGATGCTCTTCCACACGCTCGTGTCGGACACCGCCGGGGTGGAGATCGAACAGATCGTCTATCGTCTCCCCGAGGAGATCGTCGCGTCGAGCCTGAGCGCGGCGTGGAACGCGACCGTCGCCCAGCATCCCGCGCTTCGGGTGCGGCTGTCGTTTCGGGGACGAACCGATCCGGTTCAGCAGGTGCTCCGCGCGGTCCACGTGCCTCTCCGCGTCGAGGACTGGTCGCAGCGCTCGAGCGCGACGCAGGAAGTCGGGCTCGCACGCTGGATCGAGGAGGACCGCGCGCGCGGGATCGAGCTCTCTCGAGCGCCGATGATGCGCGTGACGCTCTTTCGTCTCGCGCCCGCGCAGCACGTCCTGGTGTGGACCTTCCACCACGCGATGCTCGATGGCCGTTCGATGGAGACCGTCCTCGAGGAAGTGTTCCTTCGCTACGAGGCGAGCGTCCGTGACGGTCACTACGAGCCGCCGCGAAGGCGGTCGTTTCGAGACCACGTCGCGGCCATCGAGGCTCGGGATGCCGGTGCGCAATCCGAGCACTTCCGCCAGTACCTCGCGGGCTTCTCCGAGCCTACGCCGCTGCCCGTCGTCGGGCGCGCGCGGACCGGCCGCGCAAGGCACCGAGAGGTCGAGGCGCTCGTCGGCGAGAACACGATCGCTCGGCTCGACGCGCTCGGGGCAGAGCGCGGCTTCTCGCTGGCGAACGCCATCTGCGCAGCGTGGGCCATCGTGCTCGGCGTGTACGCGCGGAAGGACGACGTGCTCTTCGGAGTCACGCGGGCCTGTCGGCATGCGATAGAGGACGGCGATTCTGTCGTCGGCTGTCTCATCAACACGGTCCCGCTCCGCGTTCGTCTCGCGGACGATGCGAGCGTCGCCGACCTGTGCGTGGCGCTCCGACAGGACTCGCTCGCCGTTCGCCCCTTCGAGACCACCGCGCTCTCGCTGATCCGAGAGGCGTCGAGCGTGCCCACTCACCAGCCGCTCTTCGAGACCTTCGTCGTCTTCGAGAAGAGCGTCCTCGACGCGAGCTTGAAGGCTCGGGGCGGCGCGTTCGCTGCGCGCACGGCGACCTTGCTCGCCGAGAGCGCCGCGCCGCTCGCGCTGGCCTGCTATCGCACGCGAAGCGACCTTCTCGTGGCCATCGAGTACGAGGCGAACCGCGCGACGGAGCGCGAGGCGCGCGCGCTGTGTGATCGGGTGGCCTGCCTCCTCGGGCGCTTCGCCGAGGCGCCGGACACGACGCTGGGCGGGCTCGATCGGCTCGTTCCCGGCGAGGAGGAGGAGCTGTCGGGTCTCGAGTCGCGCGCCGTCGACAGCGTGGCGCCAGCGCGCGCGGGCGCCTCGTTCGCGGACCTCTTCGAGCGCGTGACGCAGGCGTGCTCGGACCAGGTGGCGATCGCCGAGGTCGCGAGCGGGCGTGCGCTGAGCTACGCGGAGCTCGAGACGCGCGTGGCGGACATGGCGGGCGGGCTCGCGAAGCTCGGAGTCGGGGAGGGCGACCGCGTGGTCGTCGCCTGCGCTCGGTCGATCGAGGCCGTGACGGCCATGCTGGCGATCCAGCGCGTGCACGCGGCGTACGTTCCGCTCGACCCGACCTATCCCGACGCTCGCCTCGCGCTCGTCGTCGACGATGCGCTGCCGAAGCTGGTCGTGGCGGATCAGGAGGTGCTCCAGCGCGTCGCCGGGCGCGCGGCCTGCGTCGACGTTCGTGGGATCGAGGCGGGCGCGCGACCTCGGATGCGAGCGCCTGACCCCGAAGCTCCCGCGTATCTGATCTACACCTCGGGCTCGACGGGCCGTCCGAAAGGGGTCGTCGTCCCGCATCGCGCGGTGGGCGCGCATGCGATGGCGGCGATCGAGACCTACGGGCTCACCCGGGCGGACCGCGTCCTTCAGTTCGCGTCGCTCTCGTTCGACATCTCCGTCGAGGAGATCTTCCCGACGCTCGCCGCTGGCGCGAGCCTCTTTCTCCGGTCCCCGGGGATGGCGACGTCGATGGCGACGCTCGTCGCCGAGATCGATCGGAACGCCATCACCGTGCTCCAGCTACCGACCTCGTTCTTCCACGAGCTCGTCCCGCACCTCGAGCGCACGCGTCAGATGCCTCGGAGCGTACGGCTCGTTGTCGTCGGCGGTGAGCGCGCGAGCGCGGCCGCCTACGAGCGCTTCGCGGCGATCGCGCCGGGCGTGCGGTGGATCAATGCGTACGGGCCGACCGAGGCGACGGTGACCGCCACGACCGCGGAGCCCGCACGTCTCGCTCGCGTGCCGGGGGGCGAGGTCCCGATCGGGCGACCTTTCGGACGCAGCCGGATCTATCTCGTCGACCGCGCACGACGACGCGTCCCTCGAGGGGCGCGTGGAGAGATCGCGATCGGCGGCCCACAGGTCGCGCTCGGCTACTTCGGCGATCCGGAGAAGACGCGCGCCAGGTTCTTCGCGGATCCCTTCGATGCCCACGGCGGTAGCGCCTATGCGAGCGGAGACGTCGGGTTCTGGCGCCCGGATGGCGAGCTGGAGCTGGTCGGTCGTGTCGACGATCAGGTGAAGATCCGCGGCTTTCGCGTCGAGCCAGGTGAGGTCGAGGCCGCGCTGGCGTCGCTCCCCGAGGTGGAGACCGCCGTCGTGATGGCGCGCGCCGACGCGGCCGGCGAGCTCTCGCTCTTCGCCTGGGCCACGGTTCGAACACCGATCGATCGACACGCCCTTCGCGAGCGGCTTCGCGGGATCGTGCCGGCTCACCTGGTTCCCGCGCGCATCGCGATCTTGGACGCCCTCCCCATCGGGCCCGGCGGGAAGATCGACAAGGACGCGCTCCCGACGCCCGAGCCCAGCGAGCGTCGACGCTTGGCCCGGCCGCGCGGAGGGCTCGAGACGAAGGTCCTCGCCATCTATCGCGAGGTGCTCGCCTCACCGACCGTGGGCGTCGAGGACGACTTCTTCGAGGTCGGCGGGCACTCGCTCCGGGGCGTTCGCCGCGTGTCGCGCCACGGCGACGTGCTCGGCAAGCCCGTCGGTCTGGCGGCGCTCTACGAGGCGAGGACCGCGCGCGCGCTCGCGGCGGCCATCGAGAGCGGGCGTGCGAGCGGCGACGACGGGACCCTGGTTCCGCTCGTTCGAGGACGGCCCGATCGCGCGCCCGTGGTCTGCGTCTGCGGCGTGCACCTGTACGAGACTCTGGCGCGCGCGATCGGCGAGGAGCGATCCGTCTACGGCTTGTTCGTTCCGGTCGAGGAGCGCTCGTTCCGGGATGGGGAGACGCTTCGCACCGAGGAGCTCGCCGACGCGTACCTGACGACGATCCGGCGGTCACTGGGTGACGTTCCGTTCGCGATCCTCGGAGTCTCCTTCGGGGGCATCGTCGCGTACGAGATGGCGCAACAGGTTCGCGCGAGAGGGCAGACGACCTCGCTCGTGATGCTCGACTCTCTCTTGCCGCGGATGCTGACGCGGAGCGGGAGCGCGATCGAGCGAGCACAGGACGCGATCGCTTCGGTCAGGCGCGAGCCGAGGGCAGTCCTTCGGCGCATCGTCGAGCGGCTCCCCGGCAACAGGCGCCCGCGAACGGACGACGCCAGCGGTCGGGAGCTCGAGGACATCGTCGCGATGCGCGACGAGACCTTCCGGGCAGCGCTCGAGGCCTACGAGCCGGTCATCCGGCCGTTGCTCGGCGACGTGGCTTTGTTCGTGTCTCAGGATCGTGATCCGCGTGCAGTGCAGGACGTCGCCCGGCAGTGGCGCGAGCTCCTGCCAGCGGCGAGCCTGATCGCCGAGGTGCCGGGCGATCATCTCGGGATCCTCGAGGAGCCCGGCGTCCTTCAGATCGCTCGTGAGGTCGCGCCGCTCTTCTCCCGCCTCGATCCTCCCCGCGCCGAGACGTGACCCCGAACGTCATCGCGTACGCCGCGCTGCTCGCCTACCCGCTGGTAATAGTGGCGCTCTTTCGTCGTTTGACGCCGGTCGCAGCGACGACGTGGTCGATGCTGCTCGCGGCGATGTTCCTCCCCGAGTGGGCCGCGTTCGACCCGCCGATCCTCCCGCCGCTCGACAAGAGCTCGCTGACGTCGCTGTACCTCCTCGCCGCGCTCCTGATGGTGTCGCGCGGTCGACTCGCGGCGGCGCGTCCCTTCCGCGGCATCGACCGGCTGTTCTTCGTCTCGGTGGCGGGGCTCGTCGGCACCATGGCGACGAACCGCGATCCCCTCGTGTACGGCCCGGCGGTCATCGAGGGCATGGTCCCGTGGGACGCGGTCTCGTACGCGCTCGCCGACACGTTCGCGCTCTTTCTGCCCTTCTTCATCGGCCGCGCGATGTTCCGCGGTGGCAAGGATCTCCACACGTTCTTCCGGGTGCTCGTCAGCGCCGGGATGATCTACGCGCTGTTCTGTCTGTTCGAGGTTCGGTTCTCCCCGCAGACTCATCGCTGGATCTACGGAATCCATCCAATGGACTTCGCGATGGCCTTTCGGGGTGGCGGCTACCGACCGATGGTGTGCATGCGCACCGGGATCGCGGTCGCGATGTTCATGCTCACGACCGCCATGGCGGCCGTGGCGCTCGCGCGGAACTCGCCGTCGCGCGGCATGTCGACGGGGCGGTGGAAGCCTGCGTTTCTCGCCGGAGTGCTCGTCCTCTGCAAGAGCACGGGCGCGATCACGTATGGAGCCGTCGTCCTCCCGCTGCTCGCGCTCGGGCGCACCGCGCGCGTTCGTCTCGCGGTCGTCGTCGCGGTGTTCCTGATGACGTTTCCGATGCTTCGCGCCTGGCAGATCTTCCCGACGGAGGAGGTCGTGGCTGCCTTCGAGAGCGTCGCGGGCGAGGAGCGGTCGCTCTCGCTCTGGTTCCGCTTCTGGAACGAGGATCAGCTCCTCGCGCACGCGCGCGAGCGCATCGTCTTCGGATGGGGAGGCTACGGTCGCTTCCGCATCTACGACGCGTTCACCGGCGAGGATCTCTCGGTGACGGACGGCGACTGGATCATCGTGCTCGGAAGCCGTGGCGCGGTCGGCTTCTTCAGCACGTACACGCTGCTCGTGGCCGGGATCTTTCTCGCATCGCGACGCCTGGGCCGCATCCCCGATCCGAAGGACCGCCGGCTCGTCGCCACGCTCGCGCTGATCGTGGCGGTCAACGCGCTCGACCTGATCCCGAACGGGCTCTTCCACACGCTCCCCTACTTCTTCGCGGGCGTGCTCTGGGGCGTGCTGGAGGGCGACGAGTTCGCGCCGCCGCCGGACCGGCGTGATCCCCTCGCGGAGAGAAGGGCGCGGCGCGAGGCTCGGCGGGGTCGTCTGGCGTCGTAGCCCGGCGTCGGTTCAGCTGCCCGGCGTCCGCTTCAATTCGGTGCGTCGCCCGTGGGGTTCACGATGCGCCCTGGCTCGATCCCGGAGGAGCGCAGCACGCGCGTCCAGCGGTCCTCGGGTGCGGTCTCGAACAGGATCCTCGGATCGATCTCCGCGGGGAGCCACACGCCTCGTCGGAACTCCTCGTCGAGCTGTCCGCTGCCCCAGCCCGCATATCCGAGCGCGAGGATCTGTCCCTGCGACTTGCCGTTGGCAGCGATCGCCTGGAGCAGCCGGCGCGATGCGCTGACGGCGAGCGTCTCGCCGAGGATGACGGCGTCCTCGAGGTGATCGGCTGCGACGTCGCGCGGATCGAAGAGGAGCCAGCCGGACTGCGGAGCGACGGGGCCGCCCACGAAGACGGGGACACGCGTGCGATCGGCGACGGTCAGGCCCAGGGCGTCGGCGACCTCGGTGAAGCCCACGGGCGACGGACGATTCACGACGAAGCCGAGCGAGCCGCTCTCGCCATGCTCCACGACGAGCACGACGGTGCGAACGAAGCTCGGGTCCCTCAGCGACGGAGCCGCGACGAGGAACCCAGGAGCGAGGTCGCTGCCCACGCGATCAGAGTGCCAAAACCCTGGGCCGAAAGCGAGCGCGAGCGCACGGTCAGAGCTTGTAGCTCGGGTCGAGCTTGTCGAGCTTCCGGATCAGGGCCGGCCAGACGAGGAACTCGCTCGCGGCGGCGACCGCGTGCTCGGCGATCACGGCGTTCTTCTGGAGCACGCTCGCCACTGTCTCGTGGAGCGGTCGGCCGAGCGAGAGCGTTCGCACCTGGATCGTGCAGGCCCTCTCGAGGAAGTACATCCGCGTGAACGCCGCTGCGACGCTCGAGCCGAGCGTGAGCGTTCCGTGGTTGCGAAGGATCATCGCGTGCTTGGCGCCCAGGTCGCGCACGAGCCGCGGCCGCTCGCCGTGGTCGAACGCGATGCCCTCGTACTCGTGGTAGCAGAGGTCGCTCGTCACGAGCTGTGCGGTCTGGTTGAGCGGCAGAAGCCCCTCCGCGGTCGTCGCGACCGCGATGCCGTCGACCGTGTGCAGGTGGAGCACGCACTGCGCGTCCTCTCGTGCCTCGTGCACGGCCGAGTGGATGGTGAAGCCGGCGGGGTTCACCGGATAGCCGACGTCGAGCACGACGTTCGCCTCGAGATCGATCTTCACGAGGCTCGACGCGGTGATCTCGTCGAAGAGCATCCCGTAGGGGTTGATGAGGAAGTGATGCTCGGGGCCGGGGACGCGCGCGGAGATGTGCGTGAAGACGAGGTCGTCCCAGCCGAAGAGCGCGACGAGCCGATACGCGGCGGCGAGATCGGTCCGGATCTTCCATTCGGCGGGGGAGACGCGCTCGCGGACGGGAAGGGTGCTCATGGCGCCGAGTCTACACCGGGCGAACGGCGCGGCAGGAGCACGACGTAGAAGTAGGCGTCCGAGTAGCGCACGACGCGCGCGACCTCGAAGGACCGCCTGAGGCCCTCGTCTCGCGCGAGACCGCGCTCGACGGAGAACCCGGCGAGCGTCTGTAGCGAGCCGTCCTCGACTCGCGGCTCGGTGACCGAGTGGAGGACGATCGCGTCGACCCCGCGCGACGAGAGCCAGGCGAAGGGAACGTCCTTTCCGACGTGCGGTCCGGGCAGCAGGCCGATCGAAGGATCGGTGACGCCGGCGAGGTCGACGACGTCGAACCCGCCGGCGTAGGGAAGGAAGCCGACGTCGACGAGGGCGACTCGGCTCGCGTGCTCGCGCAGGTAGCCCGCGAGCTCGCGTCCGATGGTCTCTCGCGTGACCCCGGCTTCGCGAACGAGCGGGATCTCGATGAGCAGATCGACGGCCGGCAGCGCGCAGACGAGCACGGCGATCGCGATGGCGCCGCGCGCGCCGATCCGCGGGAGACGCGCCAGGTCCGAGACGCCGACGCCGACGAGCCAGGCCACCGTCGGAACGATCGGCGTCAGCAGACGGCTGCCCGGCATCCAGTCGCCGCCGGCGACGAGGACCGAGAACAGGTACGCGACGACGAACGCCGCGGGGGTGCGCAGCGAGCGGGAGAGCCTCGCCGCGTACGCAGCCGGCACGATCCCGACGCCGCCGAGCGCGAGCACCATCCCTCTCGTCACGTAGCCGAGCCCCGCTCGTAGGTCTGCGGGCTTGGCGCTCAGCGAGAGCGGAAGGAGAGCGCCGAACATCGTGAGCCGGAAGACGGCGATGCTCGCGAGGCCGGTGACGCCCAAGCTCGCGGCGATCAGGCCCTGGCGTCGATCGCGCATGCCCGCGCCCGCGATGAGCACGAACGCAGCGGGGATGGCCTCCGGCCGAAGCCAGGCGAGGGCGAGCGTCGAGAGACCGAGCACCAGACCGCGTGGAGCCGGTCGCCGCATGGAGGCCATGACGGCGAGCGTCGCTGCGAGCGTCGCGAGGCCGGTCTCGAGACCCGCCGCAGACCAGATCCCCAGCGTGGGACAGACCGCGAGGAACGCGGACGCAGTCCAGACGGCGCGCGAGCCCACCGCCCGGCGCCGCACGCGCTCGACGATGAGCCCGGCGGCCACCGCTCCCGCGAAGAGGCCCGCGAGCTTCGCGGCGGCGACCGGGTCCAGCCCGAGCAAGCTCGCCGCGATGCCGGGCACGAGCCCGAGCGGACCCGTCACGCCGTCCGTCGCGGGCCCGTCGTTCATCGTGTAGCCGTGTGCGCTCGCGATCCGGCTCGCGTAGCGGTCGACGATGTAGGCGTCGTCCACCGTGTAGGGCCATGCCGCCGCGCCGACCGCGAGGACCGCGAGGACCGTCAGTAGAGGCGCGAGGCGAGACGTCGATTCGAAGCGCATGCGAGGACTTGCGGTCTATGCTCCCCGCCGCTGTGGCGAGCGTCTCACGAGCGCGGGGAGCATGACGGCGGGAACGCGGATCGGGAAGTACGACCTCGAGGAGAAGCTCGGCGAGGGCGGAAACGGGGCGGTGTTCGCGGCGCGCGACTCCGTTCTCGGCCGACGTGTCGCCGTGAAGCTGCTTCACCCGCAGATGCTGACCGACGCGTCGGTCGCGGGTCGCTTCCGCCAGGAGGCCCAGGCGATGGCCCAGCTCACCCACCCCAACGTGGTGGTCATGCACGACTTCATCTCCGATGGGGCGCGCTGGGCGATCGTGATGGAGCTCGTCGAGGGCGGCGAGACGCTCGCCGGGATGATCCGCCGCGAAGGCAGGCTCAATCCTCAGCGCGCGCTGAAGATCATCAAGGAGATCGCAGGCGCGCTCGGCCATGCGCATGCGAAAGGGATCGTCCACCGCGACGTGAAGCCCGCGAACATCCTCGTCGTTCGCGAGGCACAGCGTGAGACGGCCAAGCTCACCGACTTCGGCATCGCGCGCGTGATGCACGGCGAGCGGCGCACGCACGCGCAGCTGACGCTCGGCACGCTCTGGTACATCGCTCCGGAACAAGCTCAGAACTCGGGGGTCGATGCGCGCGCCGACGTCTACTCGCTCGGCGCGAGCCTCTACGAGGCGCTGACGGGGCGCGTGATCTTCCCGTACGACAACGTCGCGCGCGTGCTCGCAGCGCACATCGGAGAGGCGGCGGTCCCGCCGAGCCAGCTCGTCCCGAACATCCCACAGGGGGTCGAGCAGCTCGTCATGCGCTGCATCGCGAAGGACCCGGACGAGCGTCCGGCCAACGGCGAGGTGCTCCGAGGGCTGCTCGAGGAGCTGGAGCAGCGCGTCGATCCGTCGCGCGCCTTCGGAGCGACGCCCAGCTCGCCGGGAGGAATCCCCCAGACCCTCGGGAGCCACGAGATCCGTGCTGCTGCCGATGTCGCGCGCGCTCAGGGCGCGAGCGCGCTGGCGCCACGCGCGCCGGGCTCCGTGACGCCCTCGAGCCCGTCGCTCGGGACCACTCCCTCGCCCTCGGGCGTGAGCTCGTCCGAGCAGCGCACGGGGCTCTACATCGGGCTCGGTGGTCTCGTGCTCATCACGTCGGTCTGCCTGCTCGGAAGCCTCCTCTGCGTGATCACGGCCTTTCTCCATTGAAGCTCGCTTGCCGAGCCAGGCACGCGCGTGGGATCCTCGCGCGATGCTTCGCACGACGCTCGTCCTCACCTGTCTGGCCCTCGCATCCCTGATCGCCTCTGGCTGCGCAGGCGGCGGTGGCGGCGGCCCCGCCGGTGAGGGCGGCGGCGGTCGTGACGGCGGCGCCCTCGACGGCGGGCCCGACGCAGGGGCGCGCGACGCGGGAGGGCGGGACGCCGCGATGATCACGTGCCCGACGGGCGAGCACGTCTGTGGCGGCGGCTGCGTCGAGAATCAGCCCGACGATCCCGCGAACGGCTGTCGCTTCGGCTGCGGTGAGGCGTGTCCGACGCCCGCGTCCGGGACGCCGTCCTGTAGCGCGGCGGGCGCGTGCGACTTCGCGTGCGCGCCTCCGTTCCATCGCGTCGCTGACGCGTGCGTCTGCTCCGCCGCCACGTGCTCGGACCTCGGCTACGAGTGCGGCGCGCCCGACGACGGGTGTGGCCGCGCGCTCGACTGCGGGACGTGCGCAGGCGGCGCGTGCCTGATGGGCATCTGCGGCTGCACGCCGGATGCGCACGAGGCGAACGACAGCAACACGCGGGCGACCCGCGGCATCGAGCTGAACGATGCGGACGACCCCAACGTGACCCTGAGCGACTACACCCTGGACGAGAGGACCGACGTGGACTGGCTCGTCTTCCACGTCCTCGACGGGACGGACGGTGGGAACCCGCGCATCAACGTGCGTCTGAGCGCGGTGCCGGTGGGGAGCGACTACGACCTCGCCGCGTTCTACGTCTGCGACACGGGCGGCGACCTCACGTCCTGCAACACGGGCGCGCCCGACAATTCGCTCGGGCACGGATGCTCCAGCTCGCACGCAGGCGCGGTCGAGGAGACCGTCGAGCTCGCGACCGACTGCGATCGCACGTTCTCGACCGACGATCCCGGCGAGCTCTTCATCCGCGTCACCGCTCCGACGTTCGGAGGGAGCTGCGCGCCCTATCAGCTGACGATCATGGTGCGGTAGCTCCCCTGCCCGGGGATGACGGGCGGGCTACTCGGGGATGACCTCGCCGCGGGCGAGGCGCTCTTCTCGCGTCGTCTCGATCGCATCCTGGAACTCGTCGGCACACATGGGATCGAACTGGTGCTCGGAGCACCGGATGATCTCGGTCAGCGCGACCTCGTGAGGCATCGCCCTTCGATACGCGCGGTCGCTCGTCATCGCGTCGTACGTGTCGGCCACTGCGATGATCCGGGCCAGCAGCGGGATCTCCTGCCCCTTCAGGCCGAGCGGGTAGCCGCGCCCGTCCCAGCGCTCGTGGTGCAGGTGCACGCCGGGGATCAGCGGGTGAAGGAACGTGATCGGCTCGAGGATGTCCTTGCCGAAGCCCGGGTGCTTCTTGAAGATCTCGTAGTCTTCCTGCGAGAGCTTGCCGGGCTTGTTCAGGTTCAGCACGCAGCCGATCTTGCCGACGTCGTGCATCAGCGCGGACTGCCGCACGATCTCCACTTGGCCCTCGTCGAGACCGAGCTTGATCGCGAGGATCTGCGCGTACGCGGCGACGCGCTCGCTGTGGCCGGAGGTGTAGCGATCCATCTTGTCGATGGCGCTCGCGAGGCCGCGGATCGTCTGGCGGAAGGTGAGCTGCAGGTCTTCGTACAGCTTCGCGTTCTCGATCGCCGCCGCCGCACGACCGCTCACGATGCTGAGCAGCTTGCGCTGGCCTTCGTCGAACTTCTTGCCACGCGTGAAGCTCAGGCTCGCGAGAAAGCCGATGGTCTTGCCGCGCACGCGCAGGTTGGTGACGATCAGCGACGACAGCCGCGCGCCCTCGGGCTCACGCGAGAAA
>JBBSAT010000200.1:0-14229 GCA_038252025.1 Polyangiales bacterium
GTTCGCGCCGGGCCTCGAGACCGGCGGCGTCTCGGGGGGTCGGCTGACGGCGGTGGATCTGCCCGGGGGCGTGCTGGTCAGCGTCGCCTCGCGCCGGGCCTATGCCGAGCCGGGCCGCGCGGTTCAGCGCGCGGCGCGGCGGGCATGATCGATCCGACTGCGCCGAGGGCTCTCGAGGTGCGCGCGGGACGAGTCGAGGAGCTCGAACGAGACGACGCGCTCGTCGTCGCCCTACCCCCGCTGCCCTGGGACCTGCATCGCGAGGCCATCGTGATCCTCGACGACTCCAACCGGCTGCGAGCGTATCTCAATCGGTGCAAGCACCTGCCGGTGCCGCTGGACGGGGCGACCCGGGACTTCTTCGACGTCACGCGGCGGTACCTGATCTGCGGCACGCACGGCGCCCTCTACGAGCGCGGCTCGGGCTTCTGCATCTCCGGCCCGTGCCGCGGGAAGGTCCTGACACCGATCGACGCACGCATCGTCGAGGGAGAGATCATCCTGCTGCTCGACGAGTAGCGGCGCTCGCCCGACTACGGACCGCCCGACTACGGACCGTCTGGCGCCGCCGTCACGACCCCACCACGCGCCGCGTAGGCGGCGGTCGTGCCGAGCGGGCCGAGGATCGCCCAGCTCTTGTCCTCGCTGTGCTGAAGCGGCGCCGGGCGGCTCGTGAGGACCTCGCAGCCGGTGTGCGTCACCAGGAGGGTGTGCTCGAACTGAGCCGAGAGCGAGCCGTCCGTGGTCACGACGGTCCAGTCGTCCTCGAGGACCTCGGTCTCGTAGCGGCCGAGGTTGATCATCGGCTCGATGGTGAACACCATCCCGGCCCGCATCCGCTCGTTCTTGTGGCCATCGCCCGGCCGCGGGACGTAGTGCGGGACCTGCGGCTTCATGTGGAACTCTCGGCCGACGCCGTGGCCGACGTAGTCGCGCACGACCGAGCAGCCGCGAGACTCCGCGTACTCCTGGATCGCCGCGCCGATGTCCCAGATACGGCCGCCGTGCTTCACGGCTGCGATGCCCCGCTCGAGCGCGCTGCGCGCCGTCTCCACGACGAGCTTGGTCCGGTCGGACGGCTCGCCGATGTAGTACGTGGCGCTCGTGTCTCCGTGATACCCCTTGAAATAGGTGGTCACGTCCACGTTCACGATGTCCCCCGAGGCCAGCGTTCGCTTGCCGGGGATGCCGTGGCAGACGACCTCGTTGACGCTCGTGCAGACGCTCTTCGGGAAAGGCCGGGGCGCGCCGGAGGGTCGATAGTTCAGCGGCGAGGGATACGCGTCGTGCGCGACGATCCACTCGTGGACGAGCTTGTTGATCTCCTCGGTCGTGATCCCCACGCGGAGGTTCTTGCCCACCATGACGAGGCACTCCGCCGCGAGCGAACAGCTCTGGCGCATGCGATCGATCATCGACGGGCTCATGATCTCGACGGACGCCATGGTCTTCTCTCCGCTACGGGATGAGATCCCCCTCTAGCGCGTCGATTCGATGCGTTCAATCATCCGCCCAGCCGAACGGCGGAGGAGGATGATGACCATGAGCGACTTCGAGGACCGACACGTGGTGGTGACGGGCGGCACGGGAGCTCTCGGAGCGGCTCTCGTGCGTCTCCTGATCGACCGCGGAGCCCACTGTCACGTGACGGCGCTCGACGAGGCAGACGCCAAGCGCTTCGCCCTGGCGAGCGAGCCGAGCGTGACCGTGCGCCCAGGCGTCGACGTGACCGACGAGGTGAACGTCGAGCGCTTCTACGCGCAGCTCCCTGGCCTCTGGGCGTCCATCCACGTGGCGGGCGGGTACGCCGGCGGGACGATCCTCGAGACCACCCCGGTCACTGCGCGGCGCATGCTCTCGATGAACGCGATGAGCGCGTTCCTCTGCTCGCGCGAGGCGGTACGAAGGATGCGAGCCGGCGGTGAGCCGGACTCGGCCGCGCCCGGCGGCAGGATCGTCAACGTGAGCGCGAAGCCCGCGATCGTGGCGGCGGGCGGGCTCGCGGCCTACGCGATGAGCAAGGCCGCCGTTGCCTCGCTGACCGTCAGCCTCGCCGAGGAGCTCCGCGGCGAGGGCATCTGGGTCAACGCCGTCGTCCCGTCGACGATGGACACCCCGGCCAACCGCGCTTCGATGCCGACCGCGGACCACGCGAGCTGGCCCAAGGTGGAGGAGGTCGCGGAGACGATCGCGTTCCTCGCCTCGCCGCGGAACAAGTCGACGCGAGGCGCGCTCGTCCCGGTCTACGGGCGGACGTGATCGGCGGGAGCGCTCGGCGCGAGCCGATGAGCTGACCGAGATCAGCTGACCGAGATCAGCTGACCGAGATCAGCTGACCGAGATCAGCTGACCCAGCGCAGCGTCAGGGCGTGATGGTGCGATCGAAGACAACGGGCCCGCTCGCGGAGCGCACGATCGCATCGGGATCGAGGGTCGAGTAGAAGACGGTGTGCTGCTCGCCGCGATAGCTGAGCGGCACGCCGACGAGCACGGGATCGCCCGCACGCCCGGGAACGGTGTCGAGGCGCGGAGTCACGAGCTCGCTGGTCGCCGTCGCCGTGAACAGGCCGGCGGCGCGCAGGATCTGGTGCGTGCCGCCGTTCGTCAGGCTCGGCGCATCCAGCACGACGACGACGCCGCCCCGAGCGAGGAACTGTCCGAGGGCCGTGCGCCACATGGTCCCGAGGGCCATCAGCTCCGCGTCCGTCGCGCCTCGCTGCGCGAACACGAGGAACGAGTCGGCCGTGGCGAGCAACACGGGGACCTGCGCGGCGGTTGCGGCGACGCGCAGCGTGTACGTGCGCGCGCCGCGCCCGTCGTCGATGCCATCGCTCGTGCCGGTGACGGACGCGGGCGTCGTCGCCGCGTCCCACGCGACGATCCGGACCGGGCTCGCCCCGGTCAGGAGGACCGCGTTCGCGAGGAGCTGGCTCATCGCCGAGCGACGTACCTCGAAGTCGTGCCCGATCACCACGAGGTGACCGGCCAGAGCGCTCTCGCACGCGGAGGCCACGCAGATGCCCGAGCCGCAGTCCGTGCCGCACGATCCGCAGTTGTCGGGGTTCATCGTGAGATCCACGCACACACCTGCGCAGTCGGTCAGCGGAGCACACGTCGGCTCGCAGACGCCGCCCGCGCAGACCTCGGTGGCCAAGCACGTGGTGGTGCAGTCGCCGCAGTGGTTCGGGTCGCGGCTCGGGTTGGCGCACGTGGCTCCGCAGAGCAGCTCGCCGAGCGCACAGCCCGTGATTCCGCCGTCGACGTCCGCGTCGTCCAGTCCGCCATCGTCCACGGCGGAGTCGAGGTCGGCGTCGACAACACCGGCGTCGACGATCGCGGCGTCGGGCACGCTGCCATCAGGCAGCTCTGCGTCGATCCGCGCGTCCACGATGCTCGCGTCACCTGCGTCGATCGATGCGTCGCGTGTGGTGGTGCACACGCCCGCCAGGCACACGAGGCCCCGCGAGCACGGGCTCGCGCAGGCGCCGCAGTTGTACACGTCCGACGTGAGGTCGATGCACATCCGATTGCAGCGCGTGTAGCCGTCCGCGCACTCCGCGCCGACGACGGCGCTGCACGCCGGAACGAGCAACGTAGAGAGCGCGAACAGCGCTGCGCGAGCCGGGAGGTTCATGGCGCCGTTCCCGCGTGAGCTGCGGGTCGACCGTCCGCGGTTCGTTCCACCACCACGAACTCTACGCGCCTGTTCGCCTGATAGGCTGCTTGCGTCGTGTCATCGACGCGGGGTCGGCTCGATCCGAGACCCTCCGAGGTGAACATGGTCGCCGGCATGCCGAGAGCCACGAGCGCCTCGACGACGCGCTCCGCTCGCCGTGCGCTCAGCTCCAGGTTGAACGGCTCTTCGCCTTGTGCGTCCGCATGACCTTCGATGCGCACGAGGACCCAGTCGGGGTGCTGGCGCCAGAGCGTGACGATGGCTTGCAGGACGGGATGGGCCCGCGAGCGAACGCGCGCGCGATTGAGCGCGAAGAGCACCGTCTCCTCGAGGACGATGCGATCGCCGATCAGCTCGATGAGGCCCTCGTCCGGACAGCCGTCCTCGTCCGCGTTGCCGTTGACGGTCTCGGGCTCGTCGGGGCACGCGTCGCTCACGTCGAGCACGCCATCGCCGTCGTTGTCGGGATCGGGACAGCCGTCCTCGTCTCGAAAGCCATCGCGATCCTCGGCCTGCCGCGGGCACGCGTCCGATGCGTCCGGGATTCCGTCTTGATCGTCGTCGAGGTCGGGACAGCCGTCCTCGTCCTCGAATCCGTCGCGGTCCTCCGGCGCGTCCGGGCAGACGTCGCTGTCCTCGAGGATTCCGTCGCGGTCGGGGTCTGGATCTCCCGGCGGCGGCTCGACGGCCGCCTCGATCGCGGCCTCCTCGTCCGGTGTCGGGCGTCGATCGAAGAGCACCACGTCGACCCCGACGGTGAGCAGGTAGGCCGAGCTCGCGTCGAGCCCTTCCTCGGTCTGGAGGACGTTGACGAAGCGAAGCGCAGGACCGAGTCCGAGCTCGCCGACCTCGAACAGGTAACCCGCGCCGAGCTCGAACACCGGACGCACGAGAGGGCCTGTGAGCGCCGCACCGATGTCGAGCTCGACCCAGAAGTCGGTGCCGCGCGTCGCGTCGCCAGGCCTGACGAGCCCCTGCGGTCGGATGCGGACGCCGCCCGTGAGCGTGAAGAGATCGCCGACGCCGGGGTCGCGGAGGCGGGGATCCTGGGGCCGGGCTCCGTCGCCGAGGAACGCACCTCGAAGGCGCAACGCCGGCAGGAGGAACGGGTACGGTGCGAAGATGACACCGACCGATGCTGCGCCGCCCGGCTGGAAGCGATCGATCTGCGGCGTCGTGAGCGGCGTGATGAAGGCGCCCTCGGCCTCGAGCATGACGGGCTCGTCGGCGCGAGCCGACGTGGTCGGCAGCCAACCGAGGGCAAGCGCGAGAAGCAGTCTGGACGCGGCGGGTCTCAAGAATCCTCCGCTGCTGCGTCGTCGCGCGACAGGCTCGATCACGGAGTCTAGTGCCGAGGCGCTCCAGCTTCAAAAATAGGGACAGCCGCCCTCGCCAGTGATGCGGAGCGCGGTCGCCACGCCGACGCCCGGCTCGTAGAGCGGAGCCAGGCGCTCGATCAACATCGCAGGCTGGACCCGCCGGTCGGGATCACGCGAGAGGAGCGCCCAGAGCACGGCCCGCAGCTCGCCAGGCGCGTCGGCGGGAAGCTCAGGGATCTTCAGCGACCAGTCGGCGAGCAGGCGCGCCGCCGAAGGGTGCTCGGGCAGCAGCTCGCGTCCCGTCGCGAGCTCCGTGAGCATGAGGCCGAGGGCGAAGAGCCTGCCCCGCGCGTCCATCTCGTGCGCCTTGCCTGTGCGCACCATCTCGGGCGCGAGGTACGCGAGGCGGGGCCGCGCGACGGTCGTTCGCGCAGCCAGAGCCGCGGCGATGTGCTCGAGCAGCGGCCCCCGCAGCTGCGCCGCACCCGACTCGGAGACGATGATCGACTCCGGCCGGAGCATCCCGAGCTGCTCCGTGCCCGGGAGCGCTGCTGCGATCTCGACGGCCAGCGTCGCGACGACCCTGGGCGCCAGCGACTGCCCCGCGCGCGCGGCGGCGAGGGCGCGCGTCAGATTGTCGCCTGCCAGGGCCGGGAAGAGCGCGTAGTGCTGCGTCTCGCTGGCCGAAGCGGCGCCGCGGTAGGGACCCGACGGTCCCGTCGACGCGCTCGTCAGCGTTCCGATCTCGGCCGCCGTCACGACATGTCGCGCTGCGCGGGCTCGACGATCGGCCCCGACCACGTCGGGCACGAGCACCTCGCGGGGCAGCTCCACGAGGATCGCGGGCCCCGCGGGCGTCGCGACGGCCGAGGCGCGCGCCCACGGAGCCAGCGCGCGTGCGGCCTCCTCGCGGACGTACGTCGCACCCGCGGCGGTCCGAAAGAGCGAGGGCACTTCCGGATCGAGCGGGCGCACTCAGACGTCCAGCGTCGCCGCGTCTGCCTTTGGCGCGTGCTCCATGATGAACTTGAAGCGCGCGCTCGCGTCCTTGCCCATGAGCTCGTTCAGGATGCGATCCGTCGCGAGCTCCTCGTCGATCGTGACTCGTAGCGCGCGACGCTTCTTCGGGTCGAGCGTCGTGACCTTGAGCTGCTCGGAGTTCATCTCGCCGAGGCCTTTGAAGCGGCTGATCTTCGGCTTCACGTTCTTCGGCAGGTCCGCCAGCACCTTGTCGCGCTCGCGCTCGTCGAGCGCCCAGTAGGTCTCCTTGCCCGCGTCGATGCGGTAGAGAGGCGGCTGCGCGAGGAAGATGTTCCCGTTGCGGATGAGGCCCGGAAGCATCCGGTAGAAGAACGTGAGCAGGAGCGTCGCGATGTGGTGTCCGTCGCTGTCCGCATCCATGAGCAGGAAGATCTTCCCGTAGCGCAGCTTCGACGCGTCGAAGTCCTTGCCCATGCCGCAGCCGAGCGCCGAGACGATGTCGTTGAGCTCCTTGTTGCCGCTCAGCGCCGCGTTGTTCGCGCGCTCTGCGTTGAGGACCTTGCCGCGCAGCGGGAGGATCGCCTGCGTCTTGCGATCGCGGCCGCCCTTCGCCGAGCCGCCGGCGCTGTCGCCCTCGACGAGGAAGAGCTCGCTCGTGTTCGGATCGGTGCTCGAGCAGTCCGAGAGCTTGCCCGGCAGGTTGAGGCGGTGGCTCACCGCGGTCTTGCGCGAGACCTGCGCGCTCGCGGCACGGCTCGCCTCGCGCGCGCGCGCCGAGATGACGACGCGCGCGACGATCGCTTCGCCGACCTTCGAGTTCTCGAGCAGCCAGTTCTCGAGCGCCGTGCGGACCGCGCCTTCGACCTGGCTCGAGACCTCGGGGTTGTTCAGACGATCCTTCGTCTGCCCCTGGAACTGCGGCTCGGCCACGTAGACGCTGATGAGCGCGACGACGCCCTCGCGGATGTCCTCCGCGGTGATCGTGACGCCCTTCGGCTCGATCTTCTTCGCCGCCATGAAGTTGCGGAGCGCCTTGTTGAGCGCGGCCTTGAAGCCGTTCTCGTGCGTGCCGCCGGAGGGCGTCGGGATGCCGTTCGCGTAGCTCAGGATCTTCTCGTCCGGCGACTCCGTCCACGCGAGCGCGACCTCGAGCCTGGGATCCGCTTCGCGCTCGAACGCGAAGTGACCCTGGTGGATCATCGGGTGCGTGCGCTCGACGATGAGCTTCCCGAGGTAGTCGACGATCCCGCCCGGGTGCTGGAACGACCACTTCTCGCCGCTCTTCGCGTCCTTGAGCGTGACCTCGAGCCCGCGATGCAGATAGCTCTTCGCCTCGAGCCGTTCGCGGATTCGATCGACGTCGAAGCTGAGGGTCTTGCCGAAGATCTGTGGGTCGGGGCGGAACGCGATCGTCGTGCCGTGCTTGCGCGAAGTACCGATGTTCTTGAGCTTTCCCTGCGGCGCGCCGCGGGCGAAGGTCTGTGTGTACTCGTGCCCGTCTTGGCGCACGTTCGCGGTGAGCGACTCGCTGAGCGCGTTGACCACGCTCGCGCCGACGCCGTGGAGGCCCCCCGAGACCTGGTAGTTCTTCCCCGCGAACTTGCCGCCCGCGTGGAGCACGGTGAGGACGAGCTCGAGCGCCGTCTTCTTGTGCTTCGCGTGCATCCCAACGGGGATGCCGCGCCCGTCGTCCGTCACGCTCGCGCCCTTGTGATCGGCGTCGATCACGACGTCGATCCGCGTGGCGTGCCCGTTGATGGCCTCGTCGACGCAGTTGTCGACGATCTCCCAGAGGAGGTGGTGGTAGCCCGACGCGTCGGTGCCGCCGATGTACATCGCCGGCCGCTTGCGGACGGGCTCGAGCCCTTCGAGGACATCGATCTCGTTGGCGCCGTAGTTGCCTTTGCTCATCTCAGGCCTTCCTTCTCACTCAATTCGGAAGCTCGGCGGGGAGCACCGGGACTGTCACCACGCGATCGACGACCTTCACGACCTTGCCGCGCTTGAAGAGCGCAGTGCCCTTCCCTCCGCGCGCGACCACCGTCTTCCAGACCGTGACCTCGAACGTCTTGCCGGCCTCGTTCTCGACCACGAGCGGCTCGTGCGAGTCGATCATCAGGCGCGCGCCGACGACGGCGTCGTCGGTCTCCTCGAGCTTGACGAGCTTCACGCCCTTCCCTGCGCCCGCGAGGATCGGCACCTCGTCGGCCATGCACACGAGCGCGTGGCCCTGGGCCGTCACGCACGCGAGCTTCTCGTGCCCGCCGCAGTGATCCACGTAGACGACCTCGTCGCCCTCCGCGAGCCGCGCGTACTTGCGGCCGGCGCGCGTCGACGGGTCGCGATGCGCACGCAGCGAGAAGCGCGAGGTCATGCCGAGCTTCGTCGCGAAGAGCGCGTACGGGCCTTCCGGCTCACCGCCGCCGAGGAGCGGGCCATCTCCGGCGTCCGGCGCGGGCGGCACGTCGAGCACGCGCGGGTCGAACGACATCATCTTCACGATGCGCTCTCCGTCGTGCATCTTGAAGATCGTCTGGACGGGGTTGCCGTAGCCGGTCGTCGCCGGCACGTCGACGATCCGCATCACGTAGCAAGCGCCCGTGCTCGAGAAGAGCGCGAGCGATGCCTTCGTGGACCCGACGGCGACGTCGAGGATCGCATCGCCTTCACGCACGCGGGTTGCCGACAGGTCCTTCACGCTCTGCTGCCGCTTCAGCCAGCCCTGCGCGCTCAGGAGCACGACCGCGTCCTCGTCGATGATGAACGCCTCGGCGTCGTACTCGACGTCGTCGACGCTCGTGACGCGCGTGAGCCGCCTGTCGCCGTACGTCGTCTTGATCTCCAGCAGCTCCGCGCGGATGAGCTTCCAGCGGGCGTTCTCGCTCGAGAGAAGCTGCTTCAGCCGCTTCTGCTCCTTCCGCCTCTCGTCCAGCTCCTCGCGGATGACGAGGATCTCGAGCTGCGCGAGGCGATAGAGGCGCAGCTCGAGGATCGAGTCGACCTGCACTTCCGAGAGCTCGAAGCGCTTCGTCAGCTTCTGTGCGGCGTCGGCCTTCCCGTCGCTCTTCCGGATGATGCGGATGGTCTCATCGAGCGCGTCGAAGACCTTCACGAAGCCTTCCAGCACGTGGATGCGCTTCTCGACCTGCGCGAGATCGAAGCCGAGCCGCCGCACGACGACGTCCATCCGGAAGTCGAGGAAGTACCGGAGCATCTGCTTCAGCGAGAGGCGCTCCGGCGTCGTGAGCGTCCCCTGGGCCGTCTGCAGCGGCACGAGGCAGGTCATGTTCACCTGGACGCTCGTCTGCAGCGGCGTGTGCTTGCACAGGTAGGCCATCACGAGCGCCGTGTCGGTCCCCTTCTTCACCTCGAGGACGACGCGCGTCTCCTCGGTGCTCTCGTCGCGCACGTCGAGGAGCAGCGGCAGCTTCTTCTCGATGATCACTTCGGCGATCTTCTCGACGAGCGTCTTTCGCTCGAGCCCGTAGGGGATCGACGTGATGACGATCAGCGGGTTGGTGCTCCCCTTCGCGGGGTCTTCGTCCTTCCACGTCCCGCGGAGCTTCAAGGAGCCGGAGCCGGTCTCGTAGATCTCCTCGAGCTCCTTCTTCGAGCTGAGGAGCTGCCCGCCGGTCGGGAAGTCGGGGCCCTTGATGTGCTTCATCAAGGCCTTGGTCGTCACGTCCGGCTCGTCGACGACCGCGATGCACGCGTCGACCACCTCGGCGAGCGCGTGCGGAGGGATCGAGGTCGCCATGCCGACCGCGATGCCGGAGGAGCCGTTGACGAGCAGGTTCGGGAAGCGCGCCGGGAGGACGGCGGGCTCCATGTACTCGCCGTCGTAGTTCGGTCGCATGTCGACCGTGTTCTTGGCGAGCTCGGAGAGCAGCTCGTTCGCGGCCTTGGAGAGCTTGGCCTCCGTGTATCGCATCGCGGCCGGCGCATCGCCGTCGGCGGAGCCGAAGTTCCCCTGTCCATCGACGAGCGGAACGCGCAGCGAGAACGACTGCGCCATGCGCGCGAGCGCGTCGTAGATCGAGCTGTCGCCGTGCGGGTGATACTTGCCCATCACGTCGCCGACGATGCGCGCGCACTTCACGTGGCGGCCGTCGAACTTGAGGCCGAGCTCGTGCTGCATCGTGTAGAGGATGCGGCGATGGACGGGCTTGAATCCGTCGCGAACGTCCGGGAGCGCGCGCGCGGTGACGACGCTCAGCGCGTAGCTGAGGTATCGCTTCTGGGCCTCGTCGGCGAGCGAAGCATCGACGATGCCTCCTCCACCGCCCGAGCCGCCGCCCGATGGTGCAGCCGGTTTTCGGGGCGGCGGAGGCTTTGCGCCGGCGGGTAGGGTCCCCGGAGAGGACTGGAAGAGGGCGAGCTGGTCGTTCGGATCGGTGCTGGTCACTTGATACCGCCGTCGAGAGGGCCGGGACGAGACGGGTACTTCTGTTCAGGGCCCGACCGGGGCGCTTCTAGCAGGCGGCTCTCGAACCGCGCAAGCAAGCCGCTCGCGTGCGGTCGGCTCCCGTTGCAGCGTACAATCGCGCCGCCTTGCGACCCATCGCCGTCATCGTGAACCCGAACTCGCGGAAGAACCGCCGCGGACGCGTTCGCGTCGACGAGCTGCGGGAGGTCGTCGGCTCCTCGGGCGAGGTCTTCGTCACGCAGTCGCTCGACGATCTCGAGAAGACGATCGATCGCGTGCTCGACCTCGACCCGGCGTGCCTCGTGTCGGTGGGCGGCGATGGCGCGCTTCACTGGGCGCTCAACGCGGCGCTACCTCGCTGTGCGGCGCGAGGCATCGTCGTTCCGCCGGTGCTCCCGACCAATGGCGGCACGATCGACTTCGTGGCGCGCAAGGCGGGAGTGCGGGGCAACGCGATGCGCCTCTTGCCGCGGCTTCGAACGAGGCTCGAGAATGGCGAGCCGCTCGACACGGTGGAGCTCGATTCGCTCGCGCTCGAAGCGGTCTCACCGGGCGGCACGCGCTCGATGATCGGCTTCGCGCTCGCGGCAGCGGGGATCGGTCAGCGGTTCTTCGATCAGTACTACAAGAACGAAGACCCGGGGCCGATGAGCATCGTGAGCATCGTGGCACGCGCGGTCGCGTCGCTCGCGGCGGGCGCGGTGAGCCATCGGGCGGGCGCCTACGCGCGCGAGATCTTCAGGCCCTTCGAGGGCAGCGTGACGATCGACGGAGTCCTGGTTCCCGGGCACATCCATGGCGGGATCCACGCGGGTGCGTTCGACGTCAACCTCGGGGGTGTGGTCCGTGTGTTCCCGCTCGCGCGAGAGCCCGGCGTCGTTCAGTTCCAGGCCGGTGCCATCACCGCGCCACAGATGGTGCGGGCGCTCCCGGCGCTCGTCCGGGGGGCGCCCATCACGAGCTCGCCGGACCTGCGCGACACGCCCGGCAGCCTCATGGAGATCACCGCGACGGGCGAGGAGTCGCTCCGTCCCGTGCTCGATGGCGAGATGTACGAAGGGATCCGTTCGCTCCGGATCGCCCCCGGCCCGCGCGTCCGCGTCGCGCGCGTCTGACCGCACGTCTGCCTGCGAGCTACGCGCGCTTGCTCGGGACGCCCTTCGCATCGAGCGCGAAGCCAGGCGGGAGAGCCTTCTGGACCTTGTCGCGCGCCGCGCCGACGTCCCAGCCGCGGGCCGCGAACGCCTCCAGGATCCGCTGCTTGATCCGCACGCTCTCTTCGCTGACGAGCGCCTTCGCGAGCGCTTCGCGATGCGCGTCGGCGTCGTCCTGGTTCAGCACGGTCCCGACGGCGTGAAACCGCGCGGTCTCGTGGACGTCGTCGATGAACCGAGCCGCCACCGCGGCGATGCGAGGATCCGTGCGCTCCTCGAGCGCGGTGAGGACCTGCAGCTTGCGCTGCGGATCGCGCTGGTACTCGACGTCCATCTTGCCCAGGAGGCCGACCAGGACCTCGACCACCTCGTCTTCGGTCGCGAGGCGCTCGAGGATCTTGAGCGCCCAGCTCAAAGACTCTGCCTTCGAAGCGAACGCCCGCACCGGCGGCACGGCGGCGTCACCGACCGCGCAGATGAGCCTGAACGCTTCGTCCTTCTCCTCGCCGTCCGTGATGCTCGGGTCGGCGTAGTAGGTGAAGCGAGGCAGGAGCGCCTTGACGGCCTCCGGGCTCCTCATCGCACCGAGCGCCTGGATCGACTCCCAGCGGTCGGAAGCCTGAGCCCGCTTGTTCGCGACGCGCGCGCCGTGCTTCGCGACGGCAGCTTCAGGGGACGGCTTGAAGAAGTCGAAGAGGCCCATGTGGCGGCTGCTTCGTAGCCCAGGCGCCGCGAGGCGCCAGCGCTCAACGAATGACCACGGGCTTCAGGTTCACCTGGCTGCCTTGGACCTGCACCTCGAAGCGGACCATGCGCGAGCCGTGCTTCTTGACGAGCGCGGCCTCGTTGGCCTTGAGGCGCTGCACGAACTTGTCCTGCGGGATGTTCGAGACGTTCTCGCCCGCCGCCTGCTTGGCCGCGACGTACTCGTTGTAGACGCGCGTGTAGTACTCGTCCTCGGGCTCTGCCGCGAGCCTTGCCGCGAGCGCCTCGTCCTCGCCTTCGCCGCCCTCTGCGCCGCCGCTCGCGGGCGACTCGCCGACCGTGCTCTCGAGCTCCGTCTGGTTGTTCCAGCGTGGCGGCGGATGCGAGATGCGTCCGCTCTCGTCGGCCTCGGCGGTGCCTGTCAGCACGTTCAAGAGCTGGTTGATTCGGTACGCGAGCCCTCCGAACTCCGCGCTCTCGATCTGGATTCGGAGATCGGTACGACCGTTGATGATCGCGAGGATGCTCTCCTCCATGGCCTCGATCGGCTTCAGCAGGCTCGCCCCGAGGACGAAGCCGTAGACGAGCACGATGACCAGGCCCACGAGCGTGAAGATGAGGATGAGGTTCGTGACGCTGGCCTTCGCGGACTGAGCCGAGCGATCGGCGGTGACGACCATCGCGACGTGCGCGGTCGTGAGCGGCATCGGACCGATCACGCCGACCATCTCGGTGCCCCCGAGCGTGACGATCCACGGCGCGCTGGTCGCGCCGGAGTCGCGCGCGCTCGTCGTCGCCGCCTGGGCGTCGCCGAACAGATACGTGTGGAGCTCTTCGGCCTGCGTCGCGCCGTCGAAAGACGCCGAGTAGATGGTGTCGTTCGACACGAAGGCCACGTCGCGGCCGAGCACGTCGGCCTCGGCGTTGGCGAACCCGTTCGAGAGGTCGTAGCCGACGAGGAGGACGCCGACGACGCGACCGCCTTCACCGCGGATCGGGGCGGCTGCGATCAGCAGGACCTTGTTCTCGTCTTCCTTCTGCCAGACGTCGGCGGTGGGATCGCCCCTCAGCGCCGTGCGAACCGCCGCGAGCGAGCGTCCGAGGTCGGCGTTGTACATCTGGTTGCGGTCGATGTTCCGCGCGACGACGTGGCCCTGGTCGTCGAGGATCGCGACGAGCTCGGGCGGCCCGCCGTGGCCGCGCGCCGGATCCGTGAACCAGCTCGCGATGCGCTGGCTCGACTCGAACGCCCGCGTCCGCCGGCCGTTCTCGTCGAGCGCGCCGAACACGTCCGCCATACCAGCGCCGTCGGCCTGCTCGGTGACCTGGCCGAGGAGATCCCGCGCAGAGAGGCGAATCGACCGCTCGAGGATCCGGAAGTCGTTGCCGATCCGGGTGTCGACTTCGTCGGTGAAAGCGCGCTCGACGCTCGATTTCACAAGGAAGTACGAGCCCAGCCCGACCAGCAGGACCGAGAGAGCCCCGCCGAGGATGATCTTCGTTCGCATCTACTCTCCCCGCGGCGTACGCCGAGAAAGGTGGATATCACCGGCCCGCGAACGGGGTCAACAGTGGCCTCCGGGCTTGCAGTGAACGCAGGGGGCGGTGCACGGTCCCTGGCGGGATGAGCCAGAGCCGCGAGCCCGTCAGCAAGAGCCGCCGAACGATCGGTCTCGTCGATGATGCGAGCTTCGACCTTCATCGTTCGGCGCGCCGGCATCCCGAGTGCCCAGAGCGCCTGGGAGCCGCTCGGAGCGGGTTCGCCAGTGGCGCTTCCAGGGGCGAGATCGTCCGCGTGGCCGCGAGGGAGATCCTCGGCGACGAGGTGGCGGCCGTGCACCGCGCCGGTCACCTCGCGGCCCTCGAGGCGGCCATCCCGCGCGATCGCTTCGTCGACCTCGACGCCGATACCTTCGCGGGCCCGGGGACGCTGGAGGCCATGCTGCGAGCCGGGGGCGGCGCCGCCGA
>JBBSAT010000201.1:0-14195 GCA_038252025.1 Polyangiales bacterium
AACCGACCCTGCCAGCATGGTGCGCACCGGGCTGGGCAACGGTCCGACAGCCCGCGCCGCGAAAACGATCCGACCGAGGGTGACCTCGTTGACGGAGTCGGTCGTCATGGCCAGTTCCAACAACACTGCACGCCGCTCGGCGTGGACGGCGGGTGTGGACGGTCACCGGTCGGCCGCTCACCTCGCCATCGAGCGGGTCGTCGTGCCAGCGCCGCACCGGCTCTCGAGTCGAGCCGGCGCGGACGTGCTTGTCCCACGCCGATCGCCGACCGGCGCTCGCCCTTCGTCGCGTCCGATGCCCTCGCACCCTATGCGAGCTCGGCTCCGGCTCGCTGGACCACCCACCAGGTGCCGAGCGGAAAGGCCGCGCTCTTGTCCTTGCGCCACCGCTCGCGTGCTTCGCGGTACGCAGCGCGCCACTCACGCAGGACGCGGATGACGAAGGCCATCAGCTTCGCGTCGCCGCCGGTCGCGATCGCCGGGTTCCGCTTCGGCGGGAGCGTGTCGAGATTGCGCGGCCGGTCGAACGGGCCCTGCTGCAGGATGCGTTGTTTCCCGAGCACACCGAGCCCCTTCTTCGTTCGGGCACGGCGAATGGCCTCCTCGTCGTCGCCGATCTGCCTCGCGAGCCACTCGTGCCATGTGTCCTCGGTGCCGCCCCAGGACGGCGGCGGCGTGATCCTCAGCGTGAGCACCTCCGGACGACCGTCGCCGAACCAGATGCCCGGCCGGCGCACCTCGATCTCGCGCACACCCGGAAGCGAGATCGCGCCGGGCCACTCCGACGCGTGCGAGACGAGCCCCGCCTCGACCGGGTTGAGGAGCGTGTAGAGCACCTTGTCGAGCTCCGCCTCCGCACTGTGCAGCTCGACGGCGGACGGCTTCGTCGCGGCCCAGAGGTTCTCGGGGATGCGGTAGAGTTGCTTCGCTCCCAGCGCGATCTCGCGCCGGAGATCGCGCATGAAATCGGGAAGAACGCCGTGGACGTCGGTCACGACCTCGTGAGGATGGTTGCCCATGCAGGCGAAGGCGTGGACCTCGACGCCATGCTTCCGCTGGGCGTGGGCGAGCGCGTTGAGGTAGATCTGGTTCAGCTCACGGCTCGGCTGGAGGTGGAAGCGCCGATCGACGCAGCGCCTCGTGGTCAGGTAGGTGGTGTTCGCGACGACGCGCCGGGGGAGGGTCATGCCGACCGTGGGGGCACGCGGCGCTCCGCACGCAGGGCGCCGGATCTGCGGGGGATCCGTAGCCGCGCGTCGCGTGGTGGCGGCGGGCGGCGGCGGAACCCGTCAACCTGGGTCGGCTCTTTCTCTGCGCCGTGGGTCGGCTCTTTCTCTGCGGGAGGGCGCCGGATCTGCGGGGGATCCGTGGCGGCGCGTGGCGTGGCGGCGGCGGGCGGCGGCGAACGCCGTCAACCTGGGTCGGCTCTTTCTCCTCCCGGTCGCCGTCAACCTGGGTCGGCTCTTTCTCCTCCCCCAACCTGGGTCGGCTCTTTCTCCTCCCCGGTGGGTCGGCTCTTTCTCCTCCCGCCGGCAACCTGTCGGCTCTTTCTCCTCCCGCCGGGAAACCTGGGTCGGCTCTTTCTCCTCCCGCCGGGGGCGGCTCTTTCTCCTCCCCCCGGGGTCGGCTCTTTCTCCTCCCGCCGGGAACGCGTCGTCGAAGAGCTCGTGTCGGTGGAGTCGGAGAAAGCCAAACAGCGCTCTGACTCTAACGAGTCGCTTCATCAGCATCTTTTCCTGCGGGGACAGTTCTACCGGCGGGGTCCATCGTTCCATCGTGCACCTCGGACCGGTACGAGATCACTCCGCGGCTACGTTGTCGATCCCCTCGCGCAAGTGATCGAAATCATGAGGCTATCAACATGATCGATGCTCTAGGGACAACTGTCGGCAGGGATGCAGCTGCGGCAGTAGCGCGGCGCACTCGCCTCGCACACCTGCCCGTCGAAGCAATCGAGGTTGCCAGAGCAACGGTAGCTGCACACCGAAGGATCCGGTCTCCCGCCCGGTGGGCAGTACCCGTCAGCCACCCCGTCCGCGCCGCAGACATCATCGCTGCCGCACGACGTGCTCGCTGCGTCACCGAGAGCTTCGCAGGTTGCCGGGGGAAAACAGAAGGCCGAAGGGACCTCATCGATGGACGGCATGGACACCATGGTTCGGTACACGCGCGCCGCGCACATCGTCACGTCGAGGCAATACCCCGTCTCCGGGCCGAGGCTGACGCTGCCCGCGCACAGGCGGCCGGCCGCGCAGTTGCCGTCGGTGTCGCACGGCGCGCACAGGCCTTGTGTTGTGCCGTGTACAGAGCACGTGTGGTCGGCTCGGCAGACGTTCCCGCCGCAGTCCGCGCTCGTCTCACAGCCGAACACACACAGGAAGTCCCGGCAGACGTAGGTCCCGCCACCGCCGCCATCGGTCGGCGGACCCGCGTCGCGGCCCATGCAGTCGTCGCGAGTCACGCACTGGACGCAGCCCGGCGCCTGGCCCGCGTCGCCCGCGTCGCTGCCCAGGTAGCATTGCAACGTCGCTGGGCAGCCAGTGCCGCACGGCCCCGCGTCGGGCTCGATGAATGCGTCCACATCGGCCTCGCCGCTGTCCATTATCCCGCCGTCGTGTCCGCTGCCGTCGAGCGGGTTCGACAGGAACTGCGTGCAGTCACGACCGTACGAGCCAGGGCCGCAGTGCACGGTCTCCTGGCAGCCCGCGACCATGACCAGCGCGAGGGCGAGGACGACGCGCATCAGAAGCTCCCTTCCAGCGACAGCGACGTCGCGCCCAGCGTCACGCGCACGTGCTCGGTGATCGGCTGAACGATCAGCACCACCACGCCCGCGATCAGCGACGCCGCGCCGATGCCGAGCAGCGTCCCGCTCACCGGCCCGAACACCACCGTCTCCGTCCCCGCCGCTCCGCGGTTCGTGACCTGACCCTCCGTCGCGAGCGTCCAGATCGGCGAGATCACCAAGCCCACGCCCAGCGCCGCGAGCCCACCGCCCAGGATCCAGTTCGCCCAGTGCGGCCGATCCTCGTACTGATCGACAGGCACCACGACGACCTCGTCCATCACGGGCACGTCCGCGGCGAGCGCGTAGCTCAGCGGCCGCTCCTCGTGGCGATCGATCGTCACCTCGTGCAGCTCCGTCTGGTAGCCCTCGAGCGTCACGCGCACCGTGTGCACGCCCGCGGGGACCAGCGAGCGGATCGGCGTCCGCCCCACGCTCGTTCCGTCGATCTCCACGAACGCGCCCGGCGGCACCGACTCGATCACGATCTGCCCCTGCTGATCGGCCTGCCAGCGATCGAACGCCGTCGAGAACGCCTCGCGAGTCGCCTCGCCGAGATCGCGCCCGCGCTCGATCACCACCTGCCCGCCGGAGCTGTGCCCCGTCTCGAGCCCGATGAGCACGACGTTGAGCATCGTCGGACGCCCGCGGAGCCACGTCAGCTCGGTCAGCACCGCGAACGTCGTCCCGAGGAAGCGGTTCACCTCCGGCGCGCAGTCGATGGCGTTGCACTCCTCCATCGTCTGTCCCGTCATCCGCAGCTGCGCGTCGCTCGGCGCCATCACGACTAGCCCGCGCGTGCGGAGCTCCTCGGTGATGGTCGTGGACACCCGCTCGCGCGCATCGGCGGGCGCGACGCTCCCGTCGGGCGGGGGAAGGAGGACGCAGGTCTGACCCTGGGCCGAGGCGAGACCGGGGGCGAGCGCGAGGACGGCGAGGACGAGGACGATCGGGCGCATGGGTCGGCCGCCACTCTAGCGAAGACCGGGACGGCGCGCTCAAAAGCTGGCCCAAAGCTGGGGCGGTCGTGCGCGGAACGGGTGCTCTGACCCTTCGCCCATGCTACTCGCGCGCCGAGAGGCCGTACCCCCCATGGACACGATCCGCTTTCTTCTCGGGCTCTTCAGCGACCCGAGCCCGATCATCGAGTGGGGTGGACTGCCCATCATCGCGCTCATCGTCTTTCTCGAGACCGGCGCCCTCATCGCGCTGCTCCCGGGAGACTCGCTGCTGGTGGTCGCCGGGCTCTACGCCGCGCGCGGCACGCTCGACGTGTTCTCGCTGCTGCTCGTGCTGCCGTTCTGCGCGATCGCGGGCGATGCGACCTCGTACTGGATCGGACAGAAGACGGGGCCGCGGGTCTTCAGCCGGCCGAAGTCACGGTTCTTCGATCCCGCGCACATGATCGCGGCGCGCGACTTCTATGAGAAGCATGGCGGCAAGGCGATCATCATCGCGCGCTTCATGCCGCTCGTCCGGACCTTCGTCCCGGTGGTCGCGGGCGTCGCCGGCATGCCGTACCGGAGGTTCGCTGCCTACAACGTGATCGGCGGGATCTCCTGGGTCGTCTCGATGCTGCTCGTCGGCTACTTCCTCGGCCAGTTCGAGCTCGTCTCGAGGCACCTCGAGAAGCTCATCATCATCGTGGTGTTCATCTCGATCTTGCCCGGGCTCGTCGCCTGGTGGCGAAATCGGAAGAAGCCCGCGGCGACGCCGGTCGCGCCCGACGCCTCCCTCTGAATCCTCCGCCGAGCACTCGGACAGCTGGCCACTCCGGTAGCCATGTGTTCCTTGCGCCCCCCGAAGCCGAGGGGTAGACGGCGCCGCCATGTCGAACGAAACGGGCACGCCGTCGTCCGAGAAGCCCGCCGCCCCGAAGGGCGAGCGGACCTCGGAGCCTCCCCCGGCGAAAGCCGGGAAGGAGCCGACCGGCGGCCGCGGGCTCGGAAAGCCGGTCGAGAAGGCACCGGTCGAGAAGGCGCCGGTCGACCCGCCGGCCGAGAGCGAGGCAGCCCCGGACGCCGCAGATCCAGTCTCGAAGCCCGAGCCCACCAGCAAGCCTGACGCGAGCGCTTCCTCGGGCTCGCACGAAGGTCCTCGGCACCACCACGGCGCGAACCGGAGCCACCACCACCACCACGGCGGCTCGATGGCGAAGCTCGCCGTGGCCGCGCTCGGCGTGGTCTACGGCGACATCGGCACCTCGCCGCTGTACGCGCTCCGCGAGTGCTTCAGCGAGAACGCGGACGTCACGACGCAGCGCGCCGACATTCTCGGCCTGCTCTCGCTCTTCTTCTGGGCGACGACCCTGGTGGTCACGTTCAAGTACGTCCTCTTCATCACGCGCGCGGACAACCAAGGGGAGGGCGGCATCCTCGCGCTGCTCGCGCTCGTGGTGCCCAAGCGCAGCGCCGGAAAGGTTCCGGCGATCGTGGTGGCGGGTCTCTTCGGAGCCGCGCTGCTCCTCTCGGAGGGCATGCTCACGCCCGCGATCTCCGTGCTCTCCGCGGTCGAGGGCATCCGCGGCATCGCGCCCGGGCTCGACACGAAGATCGTCATCGGCATCTCGCTCGTGATCCTGGTCTCGCTCTTCCTCGTGCAGCGGCGCGGCACCGGCGGCGTCGGCCTCGTGTTCGGGCCGATCATGCTCGTCTGGTTCATCACGCTCGCGTCGCTCGGGGCCTACTGGCTCTCGTCCGACTGGAGCGTGGTCTTCGCCGTGAACCCGTACTGGGCGGGGCGCTTCTTCCTCGCCCACGGTCTGCACGGCTTCCTCGTCCTCGGCAGCGTCGCCCTGTGCATCACCGGGGTCGAGGCGCTCTACGCGGACATGGGCCACTTCGGCCGCACACCGATCAAGAACACCTGGCGCTACTTCGTCTGGCCGGCGCTCATCCTCAACTACTTCGGCCAGGGCGCGTTCCTCATCGCGCACCCGGAGCACGCGGGCGACTCGTTCTTCGCCATGGCGGGCGAGGGCTGGCCGCGCATCCCGCTCGTCATCCTCGCGACGGCGGCGACCGTCATCGCGTCGCAGGCGCTCATCAGCGGCGCCTTCTCGCTCGCTCGCATGGGCATCCAGCTCGGCTATCTGCCGCGCCTCGAGATCCGGCACACGTCGGGCGAGCACGAAGGGCAGATCTACGTCCCCGAGATCAACTGGATGCTCATGGTGGCGTGCATCACGCTGGTGCTCGGCTTCCAGAGCTCGAGCGCGATGGCGGCCGCGTACGGCATCGCCGTGACGGGCACGATGAGCATCACGACGGTGCTCTTCTTCTTCGTCGCCCGCAGGTGGTGGGGCGCGCGCATCGCGTTCGTGCTGTGCGGCGCGATGTGGGCCGTCGATCTCACGTTCTTCGCCGCGAACCTCGTGAAGGTCGCGAGCGGCGGCTGGATCCCGCTCGTCACCGGGACGGGGATCCTCTTCATGATGACGACGTGGAAGCTCGGGCGCGATCGCGTCGGCAAGTTCCTCAAGCATCGCTCGGAGCCGCTCGAGGCCTTCCTCGACAACGTCCACGACAAGCACCCGGTGCGCGTGAGCGGCACGGCGGTGTTCATGACGAGCTCGTCGAGCGGCACGCCCCCCGTGTTGCTCCACCACTTCAAGCACAACCAGGTGCTGCACGCGCAGGTCGTGCTGCTCTCGATCATCGGCGAGGACGTGCCGATCGTCGCGCGCGACAAGCGCGTCGCCGTGGAGCAGCTGCGCGAGGGCTTCTATCGCGTCACCGCGCACTACGGCTTCATGCAGACGCCGAAGGTCATCGACATCCTCAGGGCCTGCGAGAAGATGGGCCTCCACACGCGCAAGGAGGACACGAGCTTCTATCTCGGCCGCGAGAAGCTCGTCATCACGCGGAACCCGGGCCTCAGCATGGTCCGGAAGGTCCTCTTCGGGTTCCTGTCGCGAAACGCGCGACCGGCGACCGACTTCTTCGAGATCCCACCCGAGCGCGTCGTCGAGATGGGGATGCAGCTCGAGCTCTAGATCGAGAGATCGCGTCAGCGCGTCGGCTCACGCGCGTCGGGGCGCTGATCGAGGAGCGAGAGCAGGCGAGCCGCACGCTCGCTCTGGGGATCGAGCGCGAGCGCCTGCTCGAGCGCCTGCCGCATCCCTTCGACGTTGCGCCGCTCGAAGAGACCGCTCGCGAGCGCGAAGAGAGTCTCGAGAGCGCGCTCCGTTCGCTTGTTCTCCGCCCAGAACTCGGCGATGCGACGCAGCAGGAGGAGGTCCTGCGGGTAGCGCGTGCTGACCTTCTCGAGCTCGCGCGCGGCCTGCGCCTCGTGCCCATAGCGCAGCAGCACGCCCATCTCCGTGAGGTGACGGTCGAGCTCGCCGCCGGGGATGAGGCCGTCCTCGCTCGCCTCGCTCAGCGGCTTCGGCTTCGGCTTCTGCCGCGCGAGATCCGGGACGAGCTTCTTCGCCTCGCGGCGCTGGGTCGCCTCCGACGGCGGAGGCACGAGGCTCGCCCAGTCGGGCGGATCGACCTCGGTGTTCGTTCGCGCCTTCACCATGTCGGGCCGCAGCTCGGCATGGCTCTCGTCGAGCCTCTCGTTGCGCGACTCGACGAGGCGTCGCCGCAGCTCGCCGGCGTGCGCGACGGTCGTCATCGCGTCGGACGACGAGTCGCCGCGGCGGCGGGGCAGAGCGGCGGGCGGGGGGATGGTGCTCTTCTTCTGCGTCAGCAGGACGACACGCACCGTTCCCTGTTCGTCGGGCCGCGGCGGTGCGTCGTCGTCGTCGTCGTCGTCGCTCGCGTCCGCCGGATCGGCGTCGAGCGCTGGCGGCGGCTCGGTGTCGCGCTCCTCGCGGCCGTCCGGCTCGTCTCGCTCCTCGCGCTCGAGCAGCTCCTCGACCGATCGCTCCCAGCGCGCGTCCTCGGGGGGCGCAGCCTCGACCTTCTCGTGTCGGTACGTTCGCTCGATGAAGCTCGCGAACACATCCTCCGGCGGTGGCGCGATGGCGTCGGGCTTCAGCGGACGTGCGTTCGGCACGGTCCCTGGGTCTTCCGTACCCTGCCGACGACGCATCCGGGGCATCCTGGCTCCCCGGGCCCTCTCTCCGCAAGGCTTCGGGTGGCCTATTGGCCGCGTCAGGACGTAGGATGCCGCCGTCTTGGAGACCGGCGGCCCGTGACCCACCGTGCGCGCATCGCCGTCATCGGCGCAGGCCCGGCCGGCTCGACCTTCGTGCTGAGCCTCGTGCGGGCGGGGCTCGATCCGTCCGATCTCGTCGTCATCGACAAGGCGCGCTTCCCGCGGCCGAAGCTCTGCGGTGGTGGCGTCACCTTTCGAGGGACGGAGCTCTTCGAGGAGCTCTTCGGCCGCCCGCCCGGTGGGCTCGCCACGCTCGGTCTCGAATTCCGCTGCGCCGTGGGCCGCTTCGACGTGCGCGAGCGCGGGCCGCAGTAAGTCTACGATCGGAGCGCGCTGGACGCCTCGATGCTCGATGCCGTCCGCACCCTCGGCGTGGAGGTTCGCGAGGAGTGCGCCGTCACCGCGCTCGAGCCCACGAGCGACCGCTGGCAGCTGACGACCGCGTCCGGCCGAGAGACATTCGACTGGGTGATCGGGGCCGACGGCGCGAACGGGATCACGCGACGCGCGTCCGGGCTCCGCGGGGGCATCGTCGGGCGGCTCGTGGAAGCGACCTACGAGCGCGGCAGCGCCGACGTGAACCGCGATCTCCTCTACTTCGACTTCGATCCCATCCTCGAGAAGATCCCCGGCTACGCCTGGGTCTTTCCCAGCCCGGACGGCCAGGAACTCTTCAAGATCGGCGTGATGGACGGCCGCGGGCGCGTCGGCGGTGACGTCCTTCGCGCCTACACCGATCGCTATGCCGCCGAGCGCGGCTTCCGGAAGACGTCCGAGAAGATCGCCGGCTGGCCAGAGAGGTACTGGGACGTCGGCACCCAGGGGCATCGCCCGGGCCTGCTGCTCATCGGCGAGGCCTTCGGGATCGACGCGCTCCTCGGCGAGGGGATCGCGCCCTCGATGTTCTCGGCGGTCTATGCGGCCGGGCGGCTCAAGCGCGCGCTCGATCGCGGCGAGGACAGCATCCCGCTCTACGAGGCCGGCTTCGCGATCTCCGCAGAGGGGCGAAACCTCTGGTTCCAGGCGCGCCTCGCCGACCGGCTCTACGGCGCACATCCGTTCCGCTGGCTTCGCGTGCTCTTCGAGATGGAGCACCTGCACGATCTCGCGGGCGGCGGGAAGGACGCCTATGGGCGCCTGCTGAAGCACATGCCGTCGCTCGTCGCGCGCTACGCGGCGCAGGTGACCTCCACCGGGATTCCCTCCGCGATCCCGATCGTCTTGCCAGGGCCCGCCGCGCCGGAGCCCGTCCTTTGATCGAGGCAGACCGTTTTGACGACGACGAGCCCGCGCTTTCGTCCGAGTTTGCTAGAGTCCGCCCGTCATGAGGCAGCGACCGAGTCGGCGGACAGGCATCTTCTTCACGGCTTCTCTCGTCGCGACGGCGTTCGTGCTGATGGGCGCCAGCTGTAGCGGCGGCTCCAGCGAGCCGGCGACGCCAGAGGCCACAGGCTCCGGCGCGGAGGGAGGCGGGGCACCTCGCGTCGAGAACATCGCGGCGGTGGACGTCTCGGAGCTGACGGCGCCGGAGCGACGCATCTGGGTGAGCCTCGTCAACGACGTGCTCTCGCCCTGCGGCGATCCCGTGAGCGTCGGGCGCTGCGCGAGCGCGCCCGGGAGCTGCCGTCGGTGCGTGCCCGCGGCGCGCTATCTCGTCCGCCTCATCAGCGAGGGCTACGAGCGCTCCGAGATCGAAGAGCTCTACGAGATGCGCTACGGGCGCAACACCGAGGTCGAGGTCGCCGTCGACGGCTTCCCGTCTCGCGGCGGCGTGATGAGCCGCATCACGATCGTCGAGTTCAGCGACTTCCAGTGCCCGCACTGCGCGGCTGCGCACCCGATCCTCGAGCAGATCCTGCACGACTACGAGGGCGAGGTCCGCGTCGTGTTCCGGCAGTACCCGCTCCCCGGCCATCCGAGGGCAGCGCCTGCGGCCCGCGCGGCGCTCGCGGCCGGCGCGCAGAACAAGTACTTCGAGATGGCGACGCTGCTCTTCGCGCACCAGGACGCGCTGGAGGACGCCGACCTCGATCGCTACGCGACGCAGATCGGGCTGGACCTCGAGCGCTTCCACACCGACATCGCCGCGCCCGCCACGCAGGCTCGGATCGATGCGGACCGCGACGCCGGTCACGAGCTGGGCGTCGAAGGGACGCCGACGTTCTTCATCAACGGGCGCAGGTTCCACGAAGCGCCCAGCGCGCTCGCACACTACGTCGCAGAGGAGCTCGACCAGTGAATCACCCCGTCGTCCACTCGTCGAACCCGCCCATGCGACAGCGTGCCGGCTTCGTCCTCTCGATCCTCGCCGCGCTCTCTTGCGTGGCCGCCACCGCCTACGCGCTCGCCCCCGGCGCCCGCGCTCCGGAGATCGGGCTCGCGGACCTCGGCCATCACCAGGTGAACCTCGCCGGCCTCCGCGGGCAGGTCTTCGTGGTCGACTTCTGGGCGAGCTGGTGCGCCCCGTGCGCCGACGAGATGCCGGTGCTGGAGAGCCTCTACGCCGAGCTCCACGACCAGGGCTTCACCGTGGTCGGCGTCTCGCAGGACAGCACGGCAGCGAACATCCAGACGTTCCTCGGCCGGGTCCACGTCTCGTTTCCGATCGTGCACGACTCCGGGCACGCGGTCGCCGGCCGCTACCACCCGGACCACATGCCGACGTCCTACATCGTCGATCGGCACGGCGTCGTCCGCTACGTGCACGGCGGCTTCCGCCGCAGCGACGCGGCCGCGATCGAGCACGAGGTCCGCGCGCTCGTCGCCGAGCCCCGACCGTAGACGTCTACTTCCAGGCGTAGGCCGGGGTGCCCGCCGTCATGAGCGGGGCGAGCGGCGCGATGATCAGCTCGCTGTCGTCGAGGGCGTCGATACGCTCCGAGACCTCGAAGATGTTCAGGCGGTCGCCGAGGTCTTCCTCCCACGTGAGGAGGCAGTCGACCCAGACGAGCTCCTTGCGCAGCTTGGTCTTCTTCGGCAGAGGCGGCGGAAGGCCGCGGAGCCGCGCGCGGAGCTCGGTCTCGTCGATGCGATCGAGCGTGAAGAACTCGACCCCGGCGACGCCGTTCTCGAAGTGACGCACCGACCCGAGCGCCGACACGCGACACGGCGCGTTGGGCGGGACGAAGGTCATGAGCACCTCCTCGCCGCGTCGGAGATCGGTCCGGGAGCGCACGCGCGCACCGCGATACGACAGGTCGAGGACGCGCTCGGTCCGAACGTTCCGGCTGCTGACGAGCTCGCAGCCGAGCTCGACGGCACGGCGAACGGACTTCCTGGATGTGGGAACGATCTCAACCTGCTCGAGCATGGCGGCCTCCAGAAGAGATCGTCGCCGGCCGGCGCGCGATGTCGCAAGAAAGCCGCGCTCAAGGCGTGACCAACAATGGTCGCGCCTTGTCCGTTCCCAGCGTGAAGCGCTGGGAATTTCTCTCAGTCGAAGGGATCTGACCAGAGTATGTGGTCAGCCCTTCAGAGCGCGTGCGCGAGGTTGCCTTCGAGCTCGTACGCGCTGCCGTTCCAACGGCCAGGCACCGCCGTCGCGCCGCCGCTCTCGACCTGGATCAGCCAGAGGCCCTCGTGGCCTTCCTGCGTGGTGCTCCCCGCCCCGAGGAACGGGGGCCGCACGCCGGGGAGCTCGAGGCGATAGCGGCGGTGCACGTGGCCGTGCAGGACGACGCCTCGCTTGATCGGCGCCACCGCGCGAAGGAAGTCATCGGCGTTCTCGAGGCCGTGCAGCGCCGCGTCGGGGCGTCCGTTGGCGAGGCGAGGCGCGTAGTGCGTGATGACGATCGTGAAGCGATCCTCGAGCTCGGGGCGGGCGAGGATCTTCGTGAGCGCTTCGAGCTCGATGTCGGGGATCCGCCCGGACGATCGCCACGGCTCCGGGTTCGGACGCGCGCTCGCCACCGAGATCACCGCGAGGTCGTCGCCGAAGAGGCGCACGAGCGGCCAGCCGTCCGCGCTCGCGAGCTCCGGGCGATCGGTCGTGCACCACTTACCGAAGTACTTCGCGAAGCGGCCGTCGTTCACGCCGTCGTGGAGGTAGAGATCGTGGTTGCCCGGGATCACGACCATCCCCAGCGGAAGATCGCCGAGAGGGGCCACGGCCTCGGATGCGGCCTCGAGCTCCGCGTGGGTTCCGAGGATCGTGAAGTCGCCCGTTCCGATCGCGAGGTCCACGCTCTGCTCGGTGGCGAAGCGCACGAGCGCGGCGAGCTTCTTCCGCGAGTGGACGAAGTGCGCGCGCCGACGGAGCGTGTGGTTCAGACCGCCGATGAGGCGCTTGCCCAGCCAGTCGCGGATCGGAAGGCCCGAGAGGGGCACGTCCACGTGCACGTCGCTGTAGTGGAGGATCCTCAAGCGGCTCCTACGGCCAGAGCGCCGGCGCAGAGAGGCCGAGGTCCTCGGAGAGACCGAAGCGGACGTTGAAGCACTGCACGGCCTGGCCGCTCGCGCCCTTCACGAGGTTGTCGATCGCGCACTGCGCGAGGAGCCAGCCGGTTCGCTCGTCGAGCGTGTAGGAGAGATGCGCGCGGTTGCTGCCGCGAACCCAGAGCGTGTCCGGGCAGACGCCGGGCTCGTGCACGAAGACGCTCGGCGATCCGGCGTAGAACGCTCGCGCTGCGACCGAGACCTCCTGTGCGCTCGGCTGTCCCGCGAACCGCACGTAGGCGCTCGCGAGGATGCCGCGCGTCATCGGCACGAGGTGCGGCGTGAACGTCACGCGCATCGCACGGCCGGCGAGCAGGGAGATCTCTTGCTCGATCTCCGGTGTGTGTCGGTGGGAGCCCGCGATCTTGTACGCGCGGAAGCTCTCGGCCGTCTCGGGGAAGTGGGTGCGCTCGCCGGGCGTGCGGCCGGCGCCGGAGACGCCGCTCTTGGCGTCGATGACGATCGGGGCGTCGGCCAGCCAGCCGCGCTGGGCCAGGGGCGCGAGCGGGAGGATCGACGCGGTGGGAAAGCAGCCCGGCACGGCGACGAGGGATGCCGTCCGCAGCGCCTCGCGGTGCAGCTCGGGAAGGCCGTAGACCGCCTCGGGCGCGAGCTCCGGCGCGCCGTGGTGCCCGTACCAGCGCTCGTGCTCCTGGACGTCGTGGAGCCGGAAGTCGGCCGAGAGATCGAAGACGATCTTGCCGCGCGCCCGGAGCTCGCCGGAGAGCTTCGCGCTCGCGCCGTGGGGCAGGCAAGAGAAGACGGCGTCGCTGCTGGCCGCGATGCGATCGGCGTCGAAGCCGAGCACGTCGCCCGGGACGAGCCCGGCGAGGGAAGGCAGGACGCTCGCGATCGGCTGGCCAGCCTTGCCGTGGCCCACCATCTCGACGATGCGGGCGCGGGGATGCCCGAGGAGCAGGCGCGCGAGCTCGGCGCCCGTGTAGCCGGTCGCGCCGAGGATCGCGATGCGGATGGGATCGCCGACGCCGTTCACGGCAGCTTCCAGGACACGGCAGCCTCCAAAAGCGAAGAAGCCGCGACGAAGATCGCCGCGGCCTCGAGTCGATCATCGGCTCGCTGCACCCCCCAGATGCGGGGGCTCGAGAGCCAGTCCTGTCTAGCTCAGCGCTTGCTGAACTGGAACTTCTTGCGGGCGCCGGGCTGACCGGGCTTCTTCCGCTCTTTCTCACGCGAGTCGCGCGTGAGGAGGCCGGCGCGCTTCAGGTTGGCGCGGAGGCCGACGTCGACGTTGAGGAGCGCGCGCGAGATGCCGTGCCGGATGGCCTCGGCCTGGGCCGCGACGCCGCCGCCGCAGGTGGTCGCGTAGACGTCGAACTGGCCGACCTTCTCGGAGACCTCGAACGCCTGCCGGACGATCATCTGCGAGGTCTCGCGCGGGAAGTAGTTCTCCAGCGTCCGGCCGTTCACCGTGATCGTGCCCTCACCCTTGGTGAGGAACACGCGGGCGATCGCGCGCTTGCGCTTGCCGGTTCCGTACTGCTTCCCGTGAATCATCGGCTGGGGCATGTGAGCTCGTCTTCTCTGGAGAGGAATCGGGATCGAAAGCCGTCGTGGCTGGAGACGTAGAACGAAAAGCCGTCGTGGCTGGAGACGTAGAACGAAAAGCCGTCGCGGAGCGACCCGTCGGCTGGAGACGGAGAAACAAGGTTCAGAACGGGAATGCCACCGGCTTCTGGGCCGCGTGGGGGTGCGCCGAACCGGCGTACACCTTGAGCTTGTCGTGCATCGAGCGGCCGAGCGGCGTCTTCGGGAGCATGCCCTTGACGGCCTTCTCGATCACGAACTCGGGCTTGCGTTGCATGAGCAGGCGATACGACTCCTGCTTGAAGCCGGTCGGGATGCCCGAGTGATG
>JBBSAT010000202.1:0-14061 GCA_038252025.1 Polyangiales bacterium
CGAGTACACCGACGACATGAGCGACGGCAACGCCTACTACGGCTCCTCGCAGCAGGCGAGCTTCGGGAGGCTGCGCGCCGCGCTCGATCCGAACGAAGGCTACCGGCCCGCGCTCGCGCTCATCGCCGTCGTGCTCTTCCTCTACGTGCTGCTCGTGGGCCCGCTCAACTTCTGGTGGGTGCAGAAGCGCAAGACGCCGACGTACGCGCTCGTCACGACGCCGGCCCTCGCGTTCGTCTGCGTGCTCGTCATGTTCATGGTGGGCTACCTCGGCAAGGGCGTGCTCATGCGCTACCGCCGCGTGGAGATCATCGAGGCGCTCGACGGCGACGACATCGGCCTCGGACGCCGCTACACCGGCCTCTACGCGACGCGCCCGACCACGATCGAGATGCCCGGCGCGGAGGGCGGCGGCATCATGCGCATCACGGGCGGCAGCGGCGGCGTGATCCGCGCCGGCGACGAGCGCCCCACGCTCGAAGACGTCCACGCCGGCCTCTGGGAGACCGTCTTCACGCGCGAGGATCGGACGGTCCCGCTCGGCAACGGCATCTCCTTCGTCACGGACGGCACGCGGCTCGCGAGCGTAGTGAACGCGACGCCCTTCGCGCTGCACGGCGCGTTCGTCATCGACGGAATGGGCCAGATCTTCCTCGTCGGCGAGGTCGCGCCGGGAGTGACGGCGCCCATCGCGCGCGCCTCGTCCTACTACGTCGCCGCGAACTCGACGTTCTACGACACGAGCTCCGCCGAGATCACGACCCTGCGAAACGCGCTCGGCCTCACGCGCGACGACGACGCGTACGTGCTCGGCGTCGCACGCGTGCTCGGCTCACAGCTCGTGACGGGCTATCTGCCCGTGCTCTACGCGCGCGGCGACAGCGACCCCGAGCCCGCGTCGTCGCCCGGGTTCGCTCGCGAGTCGGATCTGCGGATCCTGCGCGTCGTGCCTCACTTCGAGCACTCTCGCGTGTACCTCGCGACCGGGAGCGTCCGGGCCATCGTGCCCGCGGCTCTGAGCCCGCAGGACCCGATGGGCAGCGCGCTCGACAACATGTTCGGTGGCGGCGGGCACCCGGCTCCGCAGCATCGGAGCGCGCCATGATCCGCGTCCAGCACGTGTCGCACTGGTTCGGACCGATGCAGGTCCTGCGCGACGTATCGATGGACGTTCCGCGCGGAGAGATCTTCGGGTTCATCGGGCCGAACGGCGCCGGCAAGACCACGACGATCCGCATGATGGCCACGCTCCTCGAGCCCGATGATGGGCGCGTCCTCGTCGACGGCATCGACGTCGTCGAAGCGCCCAGCGAGGTCCGGAAGATCCTCGGCTTCATGCCGGACTCGTTCGGCGTCTACGACCGCATCACGGTCGAGGAGTACCTCGACTTCTTCGCCGCGGCGCACGCGATCCCGCTCTCGCAGCGAAAGAAGACGATCGACGCGGTCATGGAGCTCACCGAGCTCGGCACGCTGCGCGACAGGCTCGTGGCCGCGATGAGCAAGGGCATGAAGCAGCGCCTCGCCATCGCGCGCACGCTCCTCCACGACCCGAAGGTGCTCATCCTCGACGAGCCCGCGAACGGGCTCGATCCACGGGCACGCATCGAGATGCGCGCCCTCATCGAGGAGCTCCAGCGCCTCGGCAAGACCATCATGCTCTCGAGCCACATCCTCACCGAGCTCTCCGACATGTGTACGTCGGTCGCGATCCTCGAGAAGGGCAAGATCGTGGCGTCGGGCAGCGTCGACTCGATCGGCCGCGGCCTGACGCCCGACCGCGGCGCGCGCATGCGCCTGCTCGCGCCGCCCGAGGGCACCGAGCGACTGCTCGGAAAAGCGCCGTCGGTGATCGGCGTCGAGCGCGACCCCGACGGCGGCTACCGCGTGCAGTACAAGGGCGGCGACGAAGCGCTCGCCGAGATCGTGACGTTCGCCGTGCACGAGGGCTTGCGCATCGTCCGCCTCGAGCCCGACCAGAACGACCTCGAGCGCATCTTCCTGGAAGTGACGAAGGGAGAGCTGCAGTGAGCGCCGCCGCGAGCCCCGAGCCGGGGACCGATCGTCCGAGCCTCGAGCGCACCAGCGGCGCGTTCGGCTCCACCCCGCCGGGCAAGAAGCCGTCGCCGCCCTCACGCTTGCGAGAGCTGCTCGCCCGACCGCTCCGCGATCCGAGCCCCATCCTGCTCAAGGAGCTGCGCGCCACGTTCCGCACGCCCGGGTTCGTTCGCTTCCTCTACCTGACCACCGCGCTCCTCGGGCTCGCGGTGGTGGGCGGCGGCGCGACGCTCGCGTCAGGGAACGAAGCGCCGGCCGAGGCAGGTCGGATGGTGTTCCAGCTCTTCTTCTCGCTGCTCCTCGCCGTCATCTGCCTCGTCGCGCCGGGCTTCGCGGCCACGGCGATCACGAGCGAGCGCGAGGCGCACACGTACGAGTCCTTGCTGCTCTCCGGGATGACCGGAACGCGCATCGTGCTCGGCAAGCTCGCGGCGTACGTCGCTTCGATCGGCCTGGTGGTGACGGCAGCGCTGCCGATCGTCGGCGTCGCGTTCCTCTTCGGCGGCTCGTCGCCGCTCGCCGTGCTCACGGGCTTCTTCTGGATCGCGATGGTGCTCGTCGTGACCGTCTCGTTCGGGATCGCGATCTCGGCGCACGTGCAGACGACTCGCGTCGCCATCGTCGTCTCGACGTTCATCGCGATCCCCGTCGCGATGATCATGGTCAGCATGCTGACCGCCATGGGCGAGGGCGCGTCGAGCGGATGGGGCATCGAGGTGGACGGACCGTTCTGGTTCGCGCACGCGTTCGCGAACCGCTCCGATCAGTGGGACACGTGGGCGTTCCTCGGATTTCTGCCGCTCTACACGTTCGGAATGCCGACGTGGTTCTTCGTCGCGTCGGCCGTCGCCGGTGTCGTTCCGCCGAGCAACGATCGCTCCACGGCGCTGAAGGTCTGGGCCGTCGCTGCGGCCATCGGCGGCGCCATCGCGGTCGCCCTTCCCCCCTTCTTCCTGACGACCCCGAGCGACTCCGGAGAGTCGGCGGTGTTCATCTCGCTGGGCGCGATGGCGCTCGTCTATTTCTTCGGGCTCGTGCTCTGCAACGAGCCGCCGCTCCCGCCGGTCGAGCGCTCCAAGCCGGGACCCATCGCGCGTCTCTTCTCGATCGTCGGTCCTGGAGCCTCGGGGACGCTGCGGTTCACGCTGCTCCTCATCGTTCTGACGGCGTTCGGGATCCCGGGGCTCGCGTGTCTCGCTCACCACGTCGCGTACCCGCACATGGCGATCGGCACGAGCTACGACCAGGCGTTGCTGGCGGTGGCGATCGGACAGTCGGCCGTGGCCGCGTGCTTCGCAGCGCTGGCGACGACGCTGCGGCTCGCGCTGCGCAACGGCGGTGCGGCGCGGGCGCTCTCCATCGCGCTCTTCGGTGGTGCGATCTTCGCGGCGCTCATCCTCGCGGCCGCGCTCGACATGAGCGCGCTCGACCGACTCGACCACCAGGTGAGCCCGCTCCTCGCCCTCTCTCCGATCGGGCCTGCGTTCTGCGCGGGGATCCTCTCGGACGCGGGCGGCGCGCGTCAGTCCGAGCACTGGCTGATGCTGCTCGTCGGAACCGTCGGCTACGGCTTCCTCGCGGCGGCGCTCTGGATCGGCGTCGAGGTTCGCGTCGCGGCCGCGAAGAGAGCGGTCGCCGAGCGGAAGGCGCGGCTCGAGGCGAAGCTCGCAGCCATGACGCGACCGGCGTCGGTGCCCGAGGCGCCGAGCGTGACCGTGAGCGAGAGCGAGAGCCAGAGCGAGGGCACGGGCACACGCACGGGCAAGGGTGGGAGCGACAACGAGGGCGAGCCCCAGCCATGAGCCTCCTCTCGCCGGACTTCCTCCGGCGCCTCGCGCGCCTGAGGCTCGCGGTGCGTCGCAAGTTCGGCGGCGCGTCCGCCGGCTCGCGGCGCTCCACCAAGCGCGGCTCCTCCGCCGAGTTCGCCGAGCACCGCCCGTACTACGCGGGCGACGACGTGCGCCGGATCGACTGGAACGCCTACGCGCGACTCGAAGAGCTCGTCCTGCGTCTCTTCGTCGCCGAGGACGACCTCACGCTCTACCTCCTCATCGATCGGAGCGCCTCGCTCGGCGTCGGCGCGCCCGACACCAAGCTCGAGGTCGCCAAGCGCGTCGCGGCCGGCCTCGGCTACGTCGCGCTCTCCGGCAGCGAGCGCGTCTCCGTGATCCCGTTCTCGGATCGGCTCGGCGCGCCCCTCTCCCCGGTCCGTGGCCGCCGTCGGATCGGCACGCTGCTCCGCTTCCTCGAGCCGATCGAGGCCAGCGGCGACACCGACCTCGGCCGCGCGGTGGAAGAATTCCTCGCGCGCTCGCCGCGACCCGGGCTCGTCATCGTCGTCTCCGACTTCCTCGATCCCGCAGGCTTCAAGCGCCCGCTCGATCGCCTCCTCTCGGCGCGCCACGAGCCCGTCATCTTCCAGGTGCTCGACAAGGAAGAGATGGACCCGACGCCCGGCGGCGACCTCGTGCTCGTCGACAGCGAGCGCGGCAGTCAGGTCGAGGTCTCGCTCGACGAGCGCGCCGTGCGCGCGTACCGCAAGCGCCTCGAAGCTTTCTTCGATCAGATCTCCGCGTACGCGAAGCAGCGCGGTCTCTATTACCAGCGGGTCGGCGGGGACATCCCGTTCGACGAGGCGCTCGTCGCCTATCTCCGGGCCGGCTGAGGCGCGATCGAGATGCCCAGCGCGCTGCTCTCTCCGATCTCGCTCGCATGGCTCGGGCTCCTCGTGCCGCTCGTGCTCCTCTACGTCCTGAAGCGGCGACGCGAGACGCGCATCGTCGGCTCGACGCTCCTCTGGGAGCTCGCCATGCGCGACATGCGCGCCGAGCGGCCCTGGCAGCGGCTGGTCCCGCACCTCTCGCTCCTTCTTCAAGCGCTCGTGCTGATCCTCGGCGCGCTCGCGCTCGCGCGACCGGCTGGCGCCGGGCAGATCCCGTCGGGGGCGCGCGTCGCCGTCGTCATCGACACCTCCGCTTCGATGGCCGCCCACGAAGCCACCGGCTCGCGGCTCGAGCTCGCCCGCGCGCAGGCCACCGCCATCGCGCGCGCGCTGCCGCCCGGCGGGGAGATGATGCTCGTCGCCGCCTCGGCCGACCCCGTCGTCCTCGTCCCTTCGAGCCACGACAGCGCGATGCTCGAGCGCGCGATCGAAGCGCTCCTCCCCACGGGCGGCGGCGGCGCGCTCGATCGCGCCGTCGCGCTGGCCGCCGAGCGCCTGCGTGACGCCCCGACCGGCTCGCGGATCATCGTCCTCACCGACGGCGCGATGGACGGCACGATCCGCCTCGAGAGCCAGGTCCCGATCGAGGTCCGCACGATCGGCGAGGCCCTCGCGAACGACGCGATCCTCGCCGTCGACGTGCGACCGCACCCGACCGAGGATCAGCCGGACCGCGCCGAGATCTTCGCGCGCGTCGCGCGGTTCGCCGACGACGATCACGATCTCTGGGTGACCGCGAGCATCGAGGGCCGCGGCCTCGTCGCGAGCCGCCGCGTGCACGTCTCGCACGAGCGCCCGAGCAGCGTCGTGCTCAGCGCCGATCTCCCGCCCGACCCAGACGCGCGCGCCGCCGTCGTCGTCGTCGAGCTCTCGAGCGCAGACCCCGGAGACGGCGCGGGCGCCCACGCCACCGGCGACGCGCTCTCGCTCGACGACGTCGCGGTCGCCCCGAGCCCAGGCGCGCGCCGCCTGCCGGTCTTCCTCGTGGGCGGAGCGCCCGACTCGATCCGCCGCGTGCTCCTCGCCGACCGCGACGTCGATCTCTTCGCGACGAGCGTCGCCGACCTCGACGCGCGACGCGCGCGCGATCCAGACGCGAGCGACCTCGACGGCGTGTTCGTGTTCGCGGGACGAACGCCGAGCGAGCCACCGCCCGGCGACTCCGTCGTGGTCGCCCCCGAAGGAGACACGGTGTTCGGCGCCTCGCTCGGGCCCGCCGTGCGCGACACGCGCGTCGTGAGCTGGGACGAGGCCGACCCGCTCGTGCGCTTCGTCCGCTTTCGCGACCTCCACATACGCGAGGTCCGTCCCATCACGGGCGCGAGCGCGCGCGCGCTGCTCACCGTCGAGGCGGGCACCGCGATCGCGGGGCTCTCGCGGCCCGACGGCGAGATCGCCATCCTCGGCTTCGATCCCGATCAGAGCGACTGGCCGGATCACCCGGGGTTCGTCGTCTTCTTCCGTAACCTCCTCGAGCGCGCGAGAGCCCGCCGCGCCGCAGGCGGCATCCACCCGGGCCGACTCGGTGAGCCGCTCCGCATCCCCGCTCCCGACGGCGAGGTCGTGGTCGTCCGCGCCCCGGACGGAAGCTCGGAGAGCGCGACGTCGCGCGGTGGTGTCGCGATCGTCGCCACGCGCGCGATCCCGGGCGTGTACACCGCCGAGGTCGGGCGGCGCCGCCTCCACGCGCTTCGCAACCTCTTCGACGCCGGCGAGAGCGACATCCGCCCGCGAGCTCGCTTCGAGACACGCGAGGGCGGCGCCGAGGTGACGACCGACGAGGCGCGCGAGCCGCGCGAGGCCTGGCCCTACCTCGGCGGGGCTCTCCTGGTGATCCTCGCGCTCGAGACGCTCTGGGCCACGCGAAAGAACGCGACGTGAACCTGAGGTTCGCAGCGCCGATGATGCTCCTCTTCGGAGCGCCGCTAGTCCTCCTGGTGCTCGCGCGCCTGCGGTCTCTGCCGCGCGATCAGACCGGCGCCCGGCGCCGCGCCGTCCAGCTCTGTCTCCTCCTCGCCGCCCTCGCCGCCGCGTGCGCCATCGCGCGGCTCGAGTGGGGCACGCCGATCGATCGGCTCGCGGTGGTGTTCGCGATCGATCGAAGCCGCAGCGTCGAGCGCGCGTCGGACGACGGCGCCGAGCTCGCTCTCTCTCAGGCGCGCCGCGCGGTGGAGACGATGCGCGGCGACGACGCCGCGGGTGTCGTCGTGTTCGCGGCCGAGACCGCGACGGAGGTCGTTCCTCAGCCGCGGCCGGAGCTCACGCGCTCGCACGCCTCGATCGCCCGCGACGCTACGGACATCGCGGGGGCGATTCGAAGGGCGCTCGCCGATCTCCCTTCCGACTACACCGGCCGCATCGTCCTCGTCTCGGATGGCGTCGAGACCGACGGCGACGCACTCCTCGCCGCGCAAATCACAACGGGCCGCAGCATCCCGATCGACGTGCTCCCCGTCGAGCGCGCCCCGAGCCCCGAGGTCGCGGTCGACCGCGTCCAGCTGCCGCCCATCGCCGATCCCGGCCAGCCGATCGAGCTCCGCATCGTCACGCGCGCGACCCACGAGGCCGCGGTGCGCGTGCGCGTCATGCGGGACGGGGTCCCGATCGCGGAGGCCGACACGCACGTCCGCGAGGGGAGCGACGTCCTCACGATGCGCGACGTCGCGGACGGCGCGGGCGTCCATCGCTACGACGTCCTCCTCGAGCCGCTCGACGAGGCCGCCGACGGCACGCCGGAGAACAACGAGGGCGGTGCGTTCCTCCGCGTCTCCGGCACGTCCCACGCGCTCCTCCTCACGGACCATCCCGAAGAGGCCGAGGCGCTCGCGGAGGCCGTTCGCCACGTCGGCTTCGAGGTCGACGTGCGCGGCCGCGCCGGCGTGCCCGTCGAGCTCTCGGAGCTCGCGTCCTTCGATCTCGCGATCCTCTCGGATCTCAACGCGCGCGCGCTCACCGAAGATCAGATGGAGGCGTTCCGCTCCTTCGTGCACGACCTCGGCGGCGGCCTCTTGATGGTGGGCGCGCGCGACAGCTTCGGCCTGGGCGGCTACGCGTACACGCCGATCGAGGACGCGCTTCCCGCGACGTTCGACCTGCGTCGCCGTCGTGACCGCGCGTCGCTCGCGATGGTCATCGCGATCGACCGCTCGGGCTCGATGACCGTCGAGGTGCGCCCGGGAACGAGCAAGCTCGACCTCGCCAACGAGGCGGCCGCGCGCTCGGCCATGCTGCTCTCCGAGCGTGATCGCATCGGCGTCGAGCACGTCGACACTGCACCGACGTGGACGCTCCCGATGACGAGCGTGACGGATCCGGGCGTCATCGCCGGGCAGATCCGCCGCGCGACTCCGGGCGGCGGCGGCATCTACGTCGACACGGCGCTCATCGCTGGCTACGGCGTGCTCCGCACGGAGCAGACGCAGCTCAAGCACATGCTCCTGTTCAGCGACGGCGACGACTCGGAAGAGATGATCCAGGCGCGCGCCCTGGTCGCCGGCGCCCTGCGCGACGGGATCACGACGTCGGTCGTCTCGATGGGCCGTGGCGTCTTCACGCCCGAGCTCGAGCAGCTCGCCCGCATCGGAACGGGGCGCTTCTACATCGTCGAGGACATGACGCAGCTCCCGCGCATCTTCACCGAGGAGACGATCCAGGCGAGCCGCTCCGCGATCGTCGAAGAGGCGTTCCATCCGGAGCTCGGCCCCGCGTCGGAGATCACGGACGGGATCGACTTCGCCGCGGCTCCCGCGCTGAACGGCTTCGTCGTGATGAACGCGCGCCCGCGCAGCACCGTTCTCCTCGGCGCGCGCGCGGAGGACCCGCTGCTCGCGACCTGGCAGCACGGCGTCGGGCGCTCGGCGGTCTTCGCGACCGACGCGGGCGGCTCGCTCGCGCGTCCCTGGCTGCGCTGGGGCGGCTACGGGACGCTCTTCGGGCAGCTCGCTCGCGCTCTCGCACGCGCGCCCGAGCGGCGCGACGCAGACCTCTCGGTGACGTTGCGCGGCGGCACGGGTCGCATCCGCGTGGAGGCGGTCGACGACGGCGGTCACTACCGGAACTACCTCGACCTCGCGGCGAGCGTGGCGGCGCCGGGCGGCGAGTCCATCGACGTCGCGCTCACGCAGACGGGCCCCGGGCGCTACGAGGCCGACTTCGACGCGGCGTCGCCGGGCGCGTACATCGTGACGGTCCGCGAGATGGACGAAGCGGGCGACGGCGTGCTCGTCGGGTCGGGCGGCGTCGTGCGGACGCGCGGCGACGAGCTGCGCGGCGACGGCACCGACCACGCGATGCTGGCGCAGCTCGCGGTGCTCACCGGCGGCAGCGTGCTGTCGGATCTTTCGCGCGTGTTCGTCGATCGTCCGCCGCCGAGCTACGCGTTCGCGCCGCTCTGGCGAGAGCTCTTGCTCGCGTCGATGCTGTTGCTCCTGCTCTCGGTGGCCCTGCGGAGGCTCCTGGTCCCGCGCGAGCTGTTCGACGCTGCGCTGCGCTTCGTGCCGGAGCCTGTGCGTCGTCGCCTCCGCCGCCGCGGGAGGCGCGCCGCGGTCGCGGGCGCGGCGCCCTCCTCGCTCGATCAGCTGGCGGCGAGCGCGCGAGAGCGCCGCGAGCGGGCCGAGCCGGCGGCGGAGATCCGAGCCGCGCAGGAGAGCCGCGGTGAGGCGGAGGACGCGCCGAAGGCCAGCGAGCGGGTGGAGCGGGAGAAGACGAAGGGCGATGACGATCCGCCGCCGACGGGTCCGTCGTCGCTCGCGGAGAACCTGCTCGCCCGGAGGAAGAAGAAGCGCTGAACGCGGACTCGTTCGCTCTCGCTCTCCCTCTCCCCGCCTGCGGGGTGAGGGGCGCCTGGCTCTGGCTCTGGCTCTCGCTCACGCTCGCTCTCGCTCCCTCACCCTCTCCACGGATCGCCGGCGTCCCACCAACGCCGCGCCGCGATCTACACGGACACGCTCGAACCGATTCGTCGGATGAAGAGGACGGTGATCGCGGTCGCGCCCTCGCGCCTCGCCGGCTACCTCGGGACGACAATCCGCCGATCAATCGTCGATCAACGTGTGCGCCCAGCCGCTCATCGCGCGCGTGATCGCTCCTCGGCGAGCCGCGCGATGTGCGCCATCGCCGGGCCCACGCGATCGCGCGCCGCGGCGGCCTGGAGAAAGTTGAACGGCGCCATGACCCCGCCCGTGCGGTACGCGTGCTTGATCCTCGCACCGCTCGCCGTGGGCTCGATCGCGTGGGTCATGCGCGTGTGCAGGAGCGGTCCGACCGTCCAGACCACGTCGAAGCTCTTCATCGGCACCACGTTCTCGAGGTGGAACGGGATGTCCTGCGAGATGCCCACGCGGACCGTCGCGTGGCCTGCGGCACCGGACTCGAACGGCCCCGTGAACGAGACTGTCTCGATCGCGCCGTGCCAGCGCGCCCATCCCGGAACATCGGTGTAGATCGCCCAGACGTCGGCCGGACCGGCGCTCGTGTCGTGCGTTGCTTCGAAGTCGTACATGTCGTCCCCTCTTTGTGTTGCGGATCAGCTCAGGGAAAGCACGCCGTGAACGCGGCGCCGAACGGGATCATCTGGTAGCAAGTGGTCGGGTCCGTGCAGGTGCTCATCGCGGTCAGACACGCAGTGACGGTCTGAACGTCGGCATCGGTCCCCATGATCAGCTCGGCGCCCGAGTACTGGGGATAGGTCGGGCAACCCGTGCTGGTGCCACGACGCCCGCGACGCAGGCGGTCGCGCCCGACGGATCGACGGCCGACTGGCACGCGTCCATCATCAGACAGTTCATCATGTCGGTGATGAAGATGACGCGGCCCGACGCGCAGAGATCGTTGCAGCCGGCGAACGCGAGCAAAGCAGCGATGAGGAAGGGGTGGCGAGCCATGGGGTCTCGGAGGGCCGATCCTTCACACGGCGGCGCTCGCGTGTCCACGCGGACGCGTAGGGTCAGGCAGCTCGCGTCACGGCACGCGGTGCGGCGGGCTCGTCAGGATGTAGCCGGGCGAGCCGAGCGGCGGAGACTCGGGCGGGTCCCCCGCGGCATGCGCGAAGCTCTGCATCTCGTCCATGGTCGCCACGGGCGGCGCCAGCGAGCTGAGGTGCGCGTAGTACGCATCGTCCGTCGCCGAGAACGGTCCGCGTACAGGATCTCGATACGGCTCGTCGAGCGTCGTGATCGCCGCGAGCGCCGACGCACCGATCGCGATCGACGCGAGCGCCACGCCGATCCGCTGCGCGCGAACGCCGCTCGCGCCGACCTCGCAGTCCGCGAACATCATCGTTCCGTCGGTGCGCCGGTGCAGACGTACGCAGGTCCGCTGTCCGACGCGCGCCCGGAGGAGCGCGTCGGCGTCGGCGAGCGTCATCGCGCCGACGTCGAACACCTCCTGGTCGCAGCGCGAGCACGCGCGGATGGCGCCGTCGCCCGCCATCGCCTCCCAGATCTCCGGACACGGGCTCGCGATGCGCGCCTGCGCGACGAGCGGCAAGTGACGACGGGCCGCCGCACGACGCTCTCGATCGCCGACCGCGAGCTCCGTCTCGAGCTGCTGGCGCGCTTCCTCGTCCAGCGCGCGCGTCGACAGCGCCTCGACCAGCGCCGCGCGCCGATCGAGGCCCGATTCGTCCCGGTAGGCCATGCCCTCCCAGACAACACGTCTCCGCGCCGGTTCCCGGCGAAGGCGTACGTCAGAAGTCGGGCTTCGGCGGCGGCCCGAGCGCGTCGTAGATGAGCGCCCCGAGACAGCCGAGACAGCCCACGCCCACCATCGACGTCGCGGTGGCCGGCCAGATCGCGCCGATGATGCCAGCGACGTAGCAGACGATCGCGGCCCACCAGAGACGACCGCCCATCCCGATCGAGGCGCCGAGGTAGACCGCGCCGATCAGGAGCACGCTCATCGGGCCCGCCTCCGCGCTCGTCTCGCCGCGCGATGCATGGATCGCGTCGGCCACCGTCGCCGAGCCGAGGGAAAGCAGGAAGAGCGCGGAGAGCTGACGGCCGGCGCGGTTCGCGAGCGCGCGCTTCCTGAACACGAGGATCCCGGTGGCCATGATCCCGAGCATCCAGAAGTCGCTCGGCACGACGCGCGTCATCTCGATCGGCCGCGCGCGATGGGCCTCGTCGAGGATCGCGCGACCGAAGAGGAAGACCGTGAGCACGAGCGTGACCACGAGGACGGGGAGCCGGAACTTCGACGTCGCCTTGCCGTCGCGCTCGGCCTCTTCCCTGCGCGCCGCCTCGGCGAGCCGCTCGCTCTCGGCGAGCTCCGCCCGCAGCGCCTCGATGCGCGCGAGGAGCCCGGGCTCTTCGGGGTCGAGCGCGCGCGCCACGGTCAGCGCGCCGTCCGGGCTCTTGCGAAAGATCTCGGCGTCCACCGTCCAGAGCATCGCCTCGCGCAGCGCGCGCAGCGTTCGCTCGTCGCCCTCCCACTCGCGCAGCGCCTCGGTCAGGCCGAAGCGCGCCTCCGCGAGCGCCGCGGCGACCTCGGGCGTCGCGAGCTTCTCGGGCGAGGGGCGCTCTCCCGGAGCCGGACGGAGGGCATCGAGCTTCTCCTCGGCGACCGCCGCGAGCCGCGTCGCGCCCCGATGGCGGAGGAAGGCGGCGAGCGCGTCGCGGAACGCGAGCGACGTCGGAGGTCGCGCGTCGGGCGAGGCGGAGGTCGCACGGTTGGCGAGCTCTGCCAGCTCCGTCGGCACGTCGCTCCCGTACGCGAACGGATCGCTCAGGTACGCCGTGAGCAAGATCGCCGGGAGCACGTCGCCGTAGTGGCGCGGCGAGCCCGTGAGGACGGCGTGCAGCGTCGCGCCCAGCAGGTAGACGTCGGTGCGCGCGTCGATCCGCGCATCGGCCGCCTCCACCATCTCGGGCGCCATGAACGCGGGCGTGCCGACGATCTCGCCCGTCTCTTCGCCGACCGGCGCGTTCTTCTCGAGCGCGACGCCCCAGTCGAGCAAGTAGACCTCGCCGAAGCTCCCCACCATCACGTTGGCCGGCTTCACGTCGCGATGAACGACGCCGCGCGTGTGCGCGAAGTGCAGAGCCTCGGCGACGCGCATCAGGACCTCGCAACCCGCGCCGAGCCGATCGCCGTGGCGGCGCACCAGCTCGGTCCACGCGGGATGTGCGTCGTCCTTCAGGAGCTCCTCGAGGCTCGCGCCTTCGATCCTCTTCATCACGAGCAGCGGCGACCCGTCGGCGCCGAGACCGAGCGCGTGCACGGGCACGATGCTCGGGTGCTCGAGCGCGCCCGCGATGCGCGCCTCGGCGAGGAGAGCGCCGACCCCCTGTGTGCGATCGGGACCGTCCTTCAGCCGCTTGACGGCGACCTCGCGCTGGAGCGATCGCTGACGCGCGACGTAGACGGCGCCCATCCCCCCGGCGCCGAGCAGCGCGCCGAGCTCGAGCTCCGCCCCCTCGCGTCGTCCGTCCTCCGCGACGTCGAGCCGCGGAAGGCTCTCCGGAGATCCGGGCGTCGCGCTGGCTCGGCCAGACGGACGCGAGCCCGAGACGCTGCCTTCGACTGGCGCGTGGCCTTCGATCCGTCGCGCACCGGACACGCTGTTCGCGAGGTCGGATCCGGAAGGCGCGAGCGTGAGCGTTCCGCGCCGCAAGACTCCGTCGGCCGGCACGGCGACGCTCGCGAGGTCCATCCGCCGCGTGAGTGCTTCGAAGTCGGATCGCCGGCTCACGCGCGCATGGTACGCCGCCGGCTCGGTTCGTGGGTTGGCCTGCGCACGACCCGACGCTGGCGCTCGTGCTCGCGCTGGCTCGATCTCGTTTCGCAGGAGAACGGCGAGCGCGATGACGTCGCCGCGCGCGCTGGGCGCCGTCGCGAGCGCGAGCGCGAACGCCACCGCGCGCTCGTCCTGCCCGAGGACCTCGCTCGCGTCGAACGCGGGCACGAGATCGGCGGAGCTCGCGAGCACGCCCTCGGTGCCGTCGGCGCCGACGAACCGGATCGGGACGATCACACCACCGCCCGAGGTCTCCTCGACCGACACGCGGCCTTGCGGAAGGGAGCGTTCGCGCGTACCGCGATCGGAGGCCCGCAACGAGAGAGCATGTGGTGAGAGACGTCATCCCCGGGAATCGCGCCGCGTGGCCCGTGAGCGTCGCGCTCCTGATCGTCGGCTGCGCCCTCGCCCACGAGCGTGGCGCACCCGAGCGCGACGCGGCCTTCGGGATGGACGCCGCGGTCGTCGGCTCGGAAGATGCGATGCCACCGATCGACGCGGGCTCGGATGCTCCCACCGTCGATGCGCGAAGGCCCGATGCCGGGCC
>JBBSAT010000203.1:0-14053 GCA_038252025.1 Polyangiales bacterium
AGGGTTTTGCGCAGCCGCAGCCGCAGGGTTTTGCGCAGCCGCAGCCGCAGGGATTTGCGCAGCCGCAGCCGCAGGGTTTTGCGCAGCCGCAGCCGCAAGCGTTCTCGCAGCCGCAGCCGCAAGCGTTCTCGCAGCCGCAGCAGGGGTTCGGTCCCCCGCAGCCGCAGGCGTTCTCGCCCGCGCCGCAGTCCTCCGCGCCCGCACCACAGCCTCATGCGCAGCCGCGGCCTCAGCCGCAGCCGCAGCCGCGCCCGCAGCCCGCACCGCACGCCTTCGCGCCGGCGCCCTACCCACAGCCTCAACCGGCTTACTCGCCCGCGCCCGTCCCCTACGCGCAGCCTCAGCCGCAAGCGCCCGCGCCGCAGCCGTACCCCCAACCTCGGCCGCAGGCGTCCGCTCCCGCGCCGCAGCCGTACCCGCAACCGCGACCCCAGCCGCACGCCTACGCGCCCGCGTCTGCGCCGCAGCCCCAGCGCGACTCGGGCGAGCTTCAAGGCGAGGCGACGATGGTCACGGAGAGCCCGTTCGACGACGACGAAGCGACGCGCGTGCAAGGGCCAGGGGAGTCGTAGCCAGGGGTGACGTGACGCGGTGGCCGCAAATCGCCGACCGCGATGGCGGCTCGATCGGCCGATGGTGCTGGCGGCCGTGAGCTGAGAGTCAGCTCGGCGGTCGCTCGCCGCACGCTTCCGAGCAGTGCTGGGTGACGCAGTCCATCGCATCGATCCAGAGGTCGCGACAGATCGACACCGTCATGCACGGGAGCACGCAGTCGCAGTCGATGCTCGATGCGGTGCCGTCCGGGTAACAGGTGTCTTGCACGCACTCGAACTCGCCGGGACACTCGTGCGCGTGAAGCTCGGCGCGGATCGCGACGCCAGCGCAGTTCGAGCTTCGGCACTCCTCGCAGGAAGCGCTCTCGCCCATCGTCCAGTCGTGCCAGCGCACGCACGCCGACACGAAGCGCTCCTCCGGCGTGAAGAGCGGGCCGGCGTCCGGCGTGGGCGCGGCGTCCGTGGGCGAGATGCCGGCATCGACGACCGAGACCGCCATCGACGACGGAGCACCGACGGTGCAGCCGAGGGCGAGGCTCGAGACCCACGCCGCCAGGGCGATGGCGACGCGTAGCGACGGGGACGTCTTCATGCGCGCCATCCGTTGCGGCGGCCTACGTGGCATTCACAGCGCGCCTCAGCCGCGGCCTGGCAGGGCCACTTGCAAGATCGGAGCGGCTCCAAAGCTCGTCCGCACCGAGGCGTCGCGTGGTGGCCGGCCGTGGTCGGAGCTCTCCATCCTTGAATCGACCGCAGCGCACCGGGTAGCTTGATGGCTCGATGTCCCGCACCTCATCGACGGCGCGCGTTGCGCTCGTCGCGATCTGTGTCCTCGCGGCCTGCGACTCGAACACAGGAAACCTCACGGTCGATCTCGAGACCGACTTCATCGCCGGCGTCGAGTTCACCAGCGTCCGGGTCGAGGTCACGGAGGGAGCGTTCGCGTCCGATGCGCCACTGCCCAACGCCATCGAGACCGTCGCCGGTGTCGCGCGCTTCGTTCCTGGGCGGCGCGTCGGCGAGCTCCGCGGGCTGCTCCTCGGCGATCACCTCGTGCGGGTGCGGCTCCTCGATGCGCTCGGTGTCGTCCTCGTCACGCGCCTCGTCCGAGTCCAGCTGCGCGACTCTTACGCGCTGACCGTGGTCGTGACCCGCGACTGCGCCGGCATCACCTGCCCCGAGCCGGGGGACGAGCCTGCGCTCACCACCTGCCTTCGCGGCCACTGCGCGGATCCGATCTGCGCCGACGCAGAGGTCGCGACGTGCCCGACGGTCCAGTGCACGGCGAGCACCGACTGCGTTGCGACGAGCGCGTGCGTCCGCCCGCTCTGCGCGGAGGGCGCATGCCTCCAGCTCGCCGACGACTCTGCCTGCGCCGCGGACGAGCGATGCGACGTCACGCTCGGCTGTGTGCTCCGGCCCGGCGTCGAGGGGGACGCCAGCCTGCCGGACGCTGGCGCCGGTGACGCGTGCCCACCCGCCGAGCTGGGCTGCACGAACGAGACCGACGACGACTGCGATGGTCTCGTCGACTGCGAGGACCCCGACTGCTTCGACGTCACCTGCGACGACTCGCTCCTCTGCACTACGCGCGACCGCTGCGGCGCGGGCACGTGCACAGGGCTCGCCCTCCCGTGCGACGATCTCGTGCCCTGCACCGTCGATGCGTGCGAGGAAGGCATGGGCTGCACGCACACTGCGAGCGACGCGCTCTGCACGGACATGCCTGGCGGCACGTGCGACGCGGTCCTCGGATGCCAGTACCCGACCTGCACGCCCGCGACGTGCGCGCCCATCGACGGCTGCGATGCGGCGACGTGCTCGGGCGCCACGTGCGTGCACGCGAGCACCTGCACCGCAGCGCAGACCTGCTGCGGCGGCGCGTGTCGCGCGACGTCCTGCGACGACGGGAACCCGTGCACCGACGACTCGTTCAGCACGACCACGTGCGCGTGCGTGCACACGAACAACTCCGTCACCTGCAACGATGGCAATGCCTGCACCACGCCGGATCGCTGCTCGGCGGGCCGATGCACGGGCCCGGCGCGGAGCTGCGACGACAGCAACACCTGCACCACCGACGCGTACAGCACTTCGACCGGCTGCACGCACGCGAGCCGCGCCGCGGGCACGAGCTGCGGCGGCGGGAACGTGTGCTGCTCCGGTGCGTGCGTGTCGCTCGCCACGCGCGCTCACTGCGGCTCCTGCGGCGCGACGTGCTCGTCGAGTCGCTCCTGCGTGACCGTCCCCGGACGCTCCGGGGTCTACACGTGCACCTGCGGCGCGAACAGCGAGTGCCAGGGCGAGGGCTTCGGCGGCATGGCGACCTGCTACTCGGGCTACTGCGACTGCCAGTGCGCCGCCGCGTCACCGACCACGTGCGGTGGTCAGTGCAGCAGCAGCGCGAGCTGTCACGAGCTCTCGGGCCACAACTACTGTCAGTACTGAGAGCTGACGGTCTGGCTCAGTCGGGGACCGTCCGCGGTCGAGGGGCGAAGACATCGGAGCGCCCGCGGCCGATGCCCGCTACTCTTGCGCCGTGGACGGGGGACTCGAAGGAACGAAGCTCGGGCGCTATCGCGTCGGACGCCTCCTCGGCGAGGGCGGGATGGGCGCGGTGCACGCCGGTGTGCAGGAGCCGCTCGGCCGTCCTGTGGCGATCAAGGTGCTGCGCGCCGAGGTCTCCGAGCGCGCGGACGTGGCGGCCCGGTTCAAGCGCGAAGCGGAGGTCGCGGCGTCGCTCTCGCACCCGAACATCGCGCAGGTGACGGACTTCGGGGTCGAGAACGGGCGCGCGTTCATCGTGATGGATCTGCTCGAGGGCGAGTCGCTCGCCTCGCTGATCGAGCACGAGGGGAGGCTCTCCGAGGCGCGCGTGCAGCGCATCGCGATGCAGGTGCTGACCGCGCTCGCGGTCGCGCACGAGCGCGGCGTCGTGCACCGCGACCTCAAGCCCGAGAACATCTTCGTCCAGCAGGTCGGTTCGATGGAGCTCGTGAAGCTCCTCGACTTCGGGATCGCGCGCATCGTCGAGAGCGATCACGCGATGACGAACACTGGCGCGGTGCTCGGGACGCCCGCGTACATGTCTCCCGAGCAGGCGCGCGGGAAGCGCGTCGACGCGCGCAGCGACGTGTTCTCGATCGGCGGCGTGCTCTACGAGATGCTCGCGGGGCGCCGCCCGTTCGCAGGCGAGAACTATCACGAGCTCATGTTCAAGGTGGTGGAGGAGACTCCGACGCCGCTCGCGCAGCTCGACCCGGAGATCTCGCCCGCGCTCGCGACGCTCGTGGAGCGCGCGATGAACAAGACGCCCGAGGCGCGCTTTCCGAGCGCGACCGAGATGCGAGAGGCGCTCTCGCTGGTGACGGGCTTGCGCGAGGTCGCGCCGGCATCGCCCCGCAGCATCGCGGCGACGCGCGACGGGTCGGCGGAGGCGCTCGCGAACACCATGGCTTCGGAGCCGTCGGCGCCGAGAGTGGCCGTGGGCTCGGATCCATTTCTGCCGACGATGGCGGCCGACGCCGCGACGGGCCCGATCCCCGGCACCACGGCGCCGATCCCCGCTGCCGCGGCCCCGGCTCCGGCGCGCGGGTTGCTCGCGGTCATGATCGGCGCTCCGGTCGCGGTGCTGCTCGCCATGTTCGGCACATGGGCAGTGATGCGGGGCGATCCGGCCGCGAGCATTCCCGCCATCGCCGCGCTGCCCGCGGTCGTCGTGGATGCCGGCACCCCGATGCGCCCGATGGGTGCAGAGCCGCCGGTGGTCGCTCCGGCCGTCGTCGTCGCGCCCGAGGCGGAGGTCGAACGAGAAGGTGAGATCGAAGCGGAGGCCGAGGCCGTCGCAGCGGAGGCCGAGGCCGCGCTCCCTTCCGTTCCGCCGCCTGCGCCACATCCTTCGCACGCCCGGCCTACGGGCTGGGTGACCGTGCGCTGCGGCGCGCACCAGGACGAGATGCAGCTCCCGATCGTCGGTCCGCACGACGCCGTGACGGCGACCTCGCTCAACCCGCAGACGCCGATCCCGCGCGGGACGGGCACAGGCATTCGGATGGCGGTGACCACGCAGGCGTCTTCCGCCCTGACCGCGTGCTACCGCGGTCACCCGATCTCGCAGGGGCAGGACTACGAGATCGAGGTGGCGGCCGACGGCACCGTCGTGCGCGCCACGCCGCGGGTGTTCTGTCCGCTCGATGCGCACATCGACGCGTGCGCGCGGCGCGCGCTGGGCGAGGTCGTGTTCCCGAACGAGGCTGCGACCGCGTTCACCGTACGAGTCGGGCTCTCCATCCCGCGCGACTGACGGCCGCGATGGGCACGCTCCCCGTGACGGCGCTCGGATGCATGCGTCTGTCGACCGCAACACACTCGATCGGATGATCGCAAAGCACGGACGGGTGCTCGACGCGGAGGGGCTCGCGAAGGTGCAAAGGAGCGATCCAAACGCGTTTCTCCCGAGCGCCCAGCACAACTACCTGGGTGACTTCGAGCCCGTGACGAGCGACGAGGGCTTTCTCTCGATCGAGACGGTCGCCTTCGTGAGCGGGCTCCTCGGGGCTACCGACCGACGTCACGACGACGACGAGACTGGCAGTTGCGCGAGGCTCGATCTCGCCTAGAGCGAAGCCCGATCCATGGTGCGCGCCGTCCTCACATCGCTCTTCGCGATCTCGCTCGCAGTCCCGGCGCCCTCGGCCGCGCAGACCGATGTGGACGCCGGCGCCGCCGACGCGGAGGTCCTCGACGCAGACGCCGAGGTGGAGGCCGCTCCGGAGGAGCCCGCGCCGGCGCCGCGTCTGCGGGTCGCCGTCGCCGGTAACGCGCCCTTCGTCGTGCACACGGGCGACACGCTCGACGGGATCAGCGTCGAGCTCTGGAGCACCGTCGCGTCGCGGCTCGAGCTGGCGTACGACCTCGTGCCGTACGAGAGCTCGGCCGCCGCGGTCGACGCGCTCGAGCACGGCGACGTCGACGTGGCGGTCGGTCCGATCAGCATCACCGCCGAGCGCGCGCGTCGCGTGGCGTTCACGCAGCCCTACTGGCAGGCGGACCTGGCGATCCTCGCGCCCGCGGAGGGAGCGAGCACCTGGGATCGGCTCGCGCCCTTCGCGAGCCGCGCGTTCGTCGTCGGTGTCCTCGGCCTCACGGTGATCCTCCTCCTCGTCGGCACCCTGCTCTGGGTCGTGGAGCGCCGAGGGAACCCCGCGTTTCCGCGCCCGTTCGGGCCTGGCGTCGGCGAGGGCGTCTGGCTCGCGCTCGTGACGATGACGACGGTCGGCTACGGCGATCGCGTCCCGATGACCCGCCTCGGTCGCGTGATCACCGGGGGCTGGATGGTGTTCTCGATGGTGGCCGCCTCGTCGCTGACGGCCGGCATCGCCACCACGCTGACGCTCTCGGTCTCGGGCCTCGAGCGCTCGCGCATCGAGACGGCCGACCAGCTCCGCGGGCTGACCGTCGCCACGCTCGTGCACTCGACCGCGGCTCGCTTCGCGCGCAGGCGCGGCGCGTACGTCCTCGCGCGTCCGGATGCCGCGAGCGTCGTCCTTGCGGTCGCATCGGGCGAGGCCGACGCCGCGGTCTTCGATCGCCCGATCCTCCAGTACGTCCTGCGTGACGACCCGTCGCTCACGCTGCGTCTCTCGGATGCTTCCTACGAGCCGCAGTACTACGGGTTCGCGCTGCCCCTCGGGAGCGCGCTGAGGCACGACGTCTCCGTGGTCCTGCTCGAGCTGACCGAGACCGGCGGCACGCAAGCCGTCGCGGACGCCTGGCTCTGAGGCGACGCGCGTCCCTCATTAATGCCGGCTTAACGGGCTGCTCGCACCGGAAGGTCAATCCTCGCGCCAAGGAGAGACGACATGCGGAGAAGACAGTTCATGGCGGTGACCGGCCTCGGCACCCTGGGCACGCTCGCCGGTTGCGCGCGATCGTTCACCTACGAGACCACCGAAGACGCCGGGACCGCGAGCGACGCCGCGCTCGTCTCCGATGCCGGCCTCGGCAGCCCGGACGCAGCGAGCGCCGCGTTCGTCATCGCCACCGGCTTCTCGGTCCGACTCAACGACACGTCGTGTAGCGGGCACGACCACGGGTGCACGGTGCAGGCTGGCGCCTACGACGACGACACACCGATCGAGTTCAACTCGCCCGGCTCGCACACCGTCGCGTTCCGGCCGAGCGAGCTCGTCCTGCTCGCGTCCGGCGCGCAGCTTCCCTTCGCGACCATCGGCCCTGGCCCCGGGCACGGGCACTGTGGGATGGCGTGGCGCGGCGATCTCGTTCCGGCTCCGTCGCTCGATCGCGTCGATACCTGCAGCGTCGCGACGCCGGCGGATCAGACGCCCGCCATCTGCACGATGCATCCGCGAACCTGATGCTCGTCCCGGAGCGCCCGGGCAGTATCCTTCGTCGATGCTCATCTCTCTCGAGGCGCGGCTCGCCGCGCGGTGCAAGGCCTGCTCGGTGCTCACGCCCATGCCAGGGCTGCGTAACGTGGTGAGCTGCAGGAACTGCGCGGCCTCGATCGACGTCGCGAAGAAGGCCGCCGACGGTCGAGACGGCGGGCTGCGCTATCCGTTCGGCGCCTACTACGACGCCGTCGCAGAGGCCGCGATCCTGCGGGCCGACGGAGAAGACTGCCAGGACGCGCGCGACAGCCACGGCACGCCCGTCGAGCTGCGTCGCGCGCCGCCGCTCTGTCAGGCCTGCAGCGCACCCTTGCCCTTGCCCGCGCACGGCGCTGCGGAGGTGGTCTGCTCGGGCTGCGGCGATCATGTCGCGGTGCGCTGGCCAGACGACGAGACGCGCTCGTGGGACCCGCGCATCTACTGCGTCGTCGGAGACGGGAAGGGCCGCGGCGCGACGGCACGAGACGCCCGCACCGAGGGCGCGCTGGTGAGCTGCGGCCACTGCGGCGCGCCGACGACGGGCGCGGGCGACGGCGAGCGGCGTCGCTCGCGCACGTGCCAGCACTGCGGCGGGCTCAACTACCTCACGGATGCCGCCTGGCTCGCGCTCTTTCCCCAGCCCGAGTGGCACCGCTGCTATCTCGTCTACTCGGTCGACGAGCGCGGGCTGCTCTCGCTGCACGAGTGGATGTCGCGCGAGCAGAAGAAGTACTGGCTCGAGAAGCCGCAGAAGCAGGCGGTCCTCGATGCGTACGCGAAGGTACGGATCGCGGCGCGCCCCGCGGGGTCCACCGCCGTCGCGCGCGGGGACGCGACGCCCCCGGAGATCGAGATGCTCGCGACCGACGCGGCGCTCACCGAGGTCGAGGCCGCCGCCGTCGATGCGCGTCTCGACGACGCGGGACGGGTGCGCGTGGGGCCGGCGGCAGCGCGCTCGCTCGCTGCGCGCTGGGCGGGCAGTGCGTCGGCGAAGGTGCGGCGCATCGCGGCGGCGCACGCGGGCGTCGATGGACCGGCGCTCGAGCGGCTCGCGGGCGACGCCGATGAGCTCGTCCGACTGGCCGTCGCGGCGCGCCCGGAGACGCCGGCGGCGGCGCTCGCGCGCCTGAGGAAGGATCCGAGCGAGAAGGTCGCGGACGCCGTGAAGGGGAATCCGTCGTACACGCCCGGGTTTCTGGAGAAGCTCTTCGGCTGACGCCGCCTCGCGCCCCTCACCCTCACCCTCTCCCCGCGGGTGCGGGGGCGAGGGAGAAAAGGAGATGCAGGCGTCGATCCATCGGTCTTTCCGATCGCCCTGGCCCCGTGTAGGCTTCGCCCTCTTCTCCGCCGGCCGGCTGTTTTCCGGCCTCTTTCCCGCTGTTTGCGGGGAAAGCGATCTGAGCCGCGATGACGACCAACGACATCCTCCGTGGTGAGCTCGAGCGCCTCTTCGAGCTCGACGAAATGCTGTCCATGACCGAGGGCCTTCTCGGCCTCGCGCCCGACGACGTCGGCGGGACGGGCGGCAAGGGAACGTACGCGCGGGCGCTGGTCGAGCGCTGTGCTGCGGACGACGCGCTCGCTGCGCTCTCGGACGCGATGATCTTCACGAAGCCAGGGGTGAAGGAGGCCGACCTCTTCGCGAACGCGGAGGAGCTGGCGCCGGGCGCCGTCGTCGCCGGCTTCAAGATCGGCAAGAAGATCGGTGAAGGCGGGACGGGCGTCGTCTACCACGCCGAGAAGGGCGACGAGAAGGTCGCGCTGAAGGTGCTCAAGGTCGCGCATGCGCGCGCACGCGCCGCGAGCAAGCGCTGGGCGACGGCGCAGCGGGCGGTCTCCAGCATCGACGACAAGACGCTCGGGAAGATCGTCGCGGTCGGCATCCTCGAGGACGGGCGCGCGTGGTCCGCGACGCGTCTCGTCGAGGGCCAGCCGCTCGCCGCGCGCGTCACCCGCACCGGCCCGATGCACTTCAACGAGGCGCGCCCGATCATGCGCGGCGTGCTCACGGCGCTCGAGGCGCTCCACGCGCGCGGCCTCGCGCACGGCAACGTGAAGATGGAGAACGTCTTCATCGTTCGCCCGAGCGCGAGCGACAAGATGTCGAACGAGCCGACGGGAATCCTCGTCGACCCGGGCGCCGATCGACTGCTCGTGCGGCGTCCTGCGCAGAGCGCTGCAGAGAGCGGCATCATCCCGATCGCGGGCACCGCGAAGGCCTTCGCGCCCGAGCAGGCGCGCGCCGGTATCGCGAGCCCGTCGAGCGACGTGTACGCCGTCGGCTGCCTTCTCTTCGAGGTGCTCTCCGGTAAGCCGCCGTTCGCCGGCACCGCGATCGACGTCATCGCGCAGCATTTCACCAAGGAGGCCGAGGCGCCGTCCGCCGTCGCGCCGCGCGGCTGGGTGACCCGAGAGCTCGACGCGATCATCCTGCGCGCGCTCGCGAAGAGCCCGGCCGATCGCTACGCGTCGGCGGCTCAGCTTCGCGAGGCCATCGAGTCCATCGGGCGTGCGTCCATCCCGCCCGAGGCGCGGAAGAAGGCTCCGCTCGACGAGGGCGCGTTCGATGCGGCCGTCGACCTGCTCATCGCGTCGCCGAGCGACGAGGAGCTCGCCGCGGAGCTCGAGCGGATCGCCGATCCCGCCGAGGCATGGGCCAAGGCCGCCGAGAAGTTCCGCGAGGTCGCGGGCTTCGCCGACGAGATGGAGACGAAGAAGTCGCTGCTCTTCCGCGCCGCGCGTCTCTTCGAGAACGACGCGAAGGACGACAAGTCCGCGGACGCCGTGTACCGCCAGATCATCGAGCTCGACGGAGAGGACGAGATCGCGCGCATCGGCCACGAAGAGCTCAAGCGCCGCTCGGGCGACGCTGAGGGCCTCGTCGAGCTCTTGCTCGAGAAGGTCGAGCGCGAGACCTCGGCCGGGGATCGCGCAGCCGTGCTCCGCGAGATCGCCGAGACCTACGAGAACGGCCTGAAGGACGCCGACAACGCGTTCGTGGCCTGGGTGCAGGCGCTCACCGAAGATCCGCAGGACGACCGCACCGCGCGCGAGATCGAGCGGCTCGCCGCCGGCAAGAACGAGCGCTGGAACGAAGCCATCGCGAGCCTCACCGAGGCGGTCGCCGCCGCCGAGGAGCCCGCGCAGAAGGTCGCGCTCTACGTCCTCATGGGCCGCTGGTACGGCGCTCACCTCAGCCGTCCGGACTTTGCCCTGCCCTGCTACAGCCAGGCGCTGCAGATCGAGCCGCTCAACGAAGGCGCGCTCGACGGAACCGTCGAGCTCTACCGGAAGGCGCAGAGCTATCCGGAGCTCGCCGGCATCCTGCTGAGGCGGGCCGAGATCGCGACGAACCCGGTCCGTGCGCGCGACTTCAAGGCCGAGGCCGCCGAGATCGTCCATCGCAAGCTCGGAGACGCCGCGCGCGCATCGGATCTCTTCGAGCAAGTGCTCGTGGCCGATCCCGCGCACCCCAAGGCGTCCGAGGCGCTCGAGTCGATCTACGCCGAGCGGAAGGCGTGGCCGGAGCTCGCGAAGCTCATGGAGAAGAAGGCGTCGGGCCAGCGCGGCGCTGCTCGCGCCGAGACGCTCGCGGCGATCGCCGAGCTCTACGAGGACCGGCTACAGGATCCCGACAAGGCGGTCGTTCACTACGAGGCCGTGCTCGCCGAAGACGCGCGCAATATTGCGGCGCTCAAGGGCCTCGAGCGGATCTACACGCAGAAGGGCAAGTACGACGACCTGCTCACGAACCTTCGCACGCAGCTCGAGACCGTCGCGACGCCACGTCAGCGTATCTCGATCCTCGAGCGCATCGGCGGGATCCTCGAGGAGCAGTTCGTCGACCACAAGCGGGCCGCGGCGACGTTCGAGGAGATCATCGCGATCGAGCCGAGCCACGAAGCCTCGAACACGCAGCTCGCGCATCTCTATCGACAGCTGCACCGCTTCGACGACCTCGCGAAGACGCTCGAGCGTCACGCGCTCGGCTCGAGCGACGAGAAGCGCAAGATCTCGCTGCTGCTCCAGTCCGTGCGCGTCCTGACCGTCGACGTCGGCGCGCCCGAGCGCGCGATCCAGATGGCCGAGCGCGTGCTGACCGTGCAGCCGAACAACGGCGAGGCGCTCGAGCTGCTTTCGCGCCTCCAGGCGCAGAGCGGCGACAGCAAGAGCGCGCTCGAGTCCGTTCGAAAGCTCGCCGAGGCCGAGAAGGACGGGAAGAAGAAGGCCGAGCTCTACATCCGCGCCGGTCGGATGCTGGAAGAGGCGGGCGACAAGGACGGCGCGATCGCTCAGTACAAGACGGCGCTCGACGCGGACAAGGACAACGTCCCGGCTGCGTCCGCGCTGCGCGGGATCTACACCGGCCGCGGCGACGCTCATGGCGCGGCCGAGCTCCTCGCGCGCGAGATCGAGGTCACGCAGGGCGACATCAGCAAGGCGAAGCTCTTCGCCGAGCTCGGTCAGATCCGTCTCGAGCGTCTGAAGGACGTTCCCGCGGCGACCGACGCGTTCCGCAAGGCGCTCGAGCTCGACCCGACCAGCACGCCTGCGTCGCGCGGGCTCGGCGACATCGCGTTCGACGCGGGCGACTTCGCGGAGGCGGCCAAGTCCTTCGAGCCACTGCTCGCGCGCACCAGCGAGATGAGCAAGGAAGACGCACGCGAGATCTCGCTCCGCGCGGGTGACGCGCTCCGGAAGACCGGCGCGTTCGACAAGGCGCAGCGTGCGTACCTCAACGCGAAGGCCTTCGCGCCCGGCGACCGCGAGGTGCTCGAGCGCCTCGCGGACGTGACGTTCGAGTCCGGCGCGGCAGACGAAGCGGCCGAGATGTACCGCGACATCCTCAAGCAGGGCGGCAAGGACCTCACGGGCGTCGAGCGAGGGCGCATCGTCTATCGCGTGGGCGAGGCGCTCCGTCGCTCCGACCAGCTCGACGAGGCGCGCACGTCGCTCGAGGAGGCGGCGCAGCTCCTTCCGGGGCAGGCCGAGCCGCTCACGTCGCTCAAGCAGCTCTACGAGACGAAGGGCGAGTGGGAGAAGGTCGTCTCCACGCTCAAGCGGCGCATCGACGTCGCGCCCGACGAAGAGCGCGCGACGCTGCTGATCGAGCAGGGCGACGTGCTGCTCGGCAAGCTCGCCGACAAGCCGCGCGCCGGCAAGGCGTACGTGGCGGCGCTCGAGCTGCGTGGCGACGACCGGAACCTGCTGACGAAGCTGATGGCCGTCTACTCGGAGACGAAGGACTGGTCGAAGCTGGTCGAGGTCATCCTGCGCATCGCCGAGCTCGTCTCGGATCGGGTGCAGCTCGGCAAGTACTACAACACCGCGGCGGCGATCTCGCACCACGAGCTCAACCGGCTCGACGAGGCGGCGGACTACTACGAGCAGGCGCTCGACATGCTGCCCTCGCTCGGCAAGGCGTTCGAGGGCCTCGTCTCGGCGCTCACGCAGAAGTCGGACTGGTCGCGCCTCGAGAAGGTCTATCGGGATCGCATCAAGCGGCTCGAGGCGCTCAGCGGGGAAGAGCAGGCTTCGCCGAAGGATCTGGCGCACCTCTACGACTCGCTCGGCGAGCTGCTCAAGCACCGGCTCACGCGACCGGCAGATGCGGTCGAGGCGTTCGAGAAGGCGCAGAAGCTCGAGCCGGAGAATCGTCGGCGGGCGGAGCAGCTGGCGGAGATCTTCTCGGCCGAGCCGAAGAAGTTCTTCGCGAGCGCGGTGCGCGTGCACCAGCAGCTGCTCGCGATGAGCCCGTACCGCATGGAGAGCTATCAGGCGCTCCGCAAGCTCTACACCGAGGCGAAGAAGCCCGACGAGAGCTGGTGCGTCTGCCAGGCGCTCACCGTGCTCAAGAACGCGGAGCCGGACGAGGAAGGCTTCTTCAAGAAGCATCGTCGTCGTGCGCCGGCGAGCATCAAGGGGGAGATGACCGAGGAGCTCTGGACCAAGCACGTCCAGCACCCCGATCAGGATCCCTTGCTGTCCGACATCTTCACGACGATCACCCCGGCGGTGGTCGCCGTGCGGAGCCAGGCGCTCTCGGCGTTCAAGATCGACCCGCGAGATCAGCGCGACGCCGAGAAGGATCCGGCCGACATGGCCCGGACGCTCTGGTACGCGGGCGCGGCGACGCGCATCCCGCTTCCGCCGATCTTCTACCGAAACGACGATCCCGGCGGCCTCTCGTTCGTGTTCTCGAGCCCGCCCGCGGTGGGCCTCGGGAGGGGCGGTCAGGCGGGAGGTCCGGCGCAGGCCCTCGCGTTCGTGGCCGGTCGACACCTCGCGTACCTGCGTGGCGGCCTCTATCTCCGGCATCTCGTCCCGACGGGCTCCGGTCTCCGGGGCTGGCTGCTCGCGTCCATCAAGCTCGCGGTGCCGAACTTCCCCGTCCCGGGCGATCTCGCGGGTGCGATCGAGGAGCACCAGGCCGCGTTCAAACAGCACCTGAGCGGGCCGCAGCAGGACACGCTTCGCAGCCTCGTCGGGAAGCTGCTCGCGGCAGCGCCCGAGCTCGATCTGAAGAAGTGGACGGCGGCGGTGGACCTCACGGCGGATCGCGTGGGCTTCTTGCTGTCGAACGATCTCGAGATCGCGAACGCGCTGGTCCGAGCGAGCCCCGACGAAGCGTCGGCGGTGCCGCAGAAGGACCGTCTCAAGGAGCTGACGTTGTTCTCGGTGAGCGAGAGCTACTTCGCTCTCCGTCACAAGCTCGGCATCGCCATCGGCGACTGACTCGTCGAGGGCTGGCTCGTCGAGGGTTGGCTCGTCGAGGGCTGGCTCGTCGAGGGTTGGCTCGTCGAGGGTTGGCTCGTCGAAGGCTGGCTCGTCGAGGGCTCTGGCCCTCAGCGAGCCGAAGTGATCTCGAACGAGTCCAAGGTGATCCCGAGCGGATCCGCTCGAGCCTGCTCGCTGAGCGCGAGCCTTCGGGGACGCGCTTCGTCATCTTCGTCATTTGAGCGCGAGCCTTCGGGGACGCGCTTCGTCATCTTCGTCATTGGGGCCGTGAGCTCTCGCTGAGCGCGAGCCTTCGGGGACGCGCTTCGTCATCTTCGTCATTTGAGCGCGAGCCTTCGGGGACGCGCTTCGTCATCTTCGTCATTGGGGCCG
>JBBSAT010000204.1:0-14006 GCA_038252025.1 Polyangiales bacterium
CGCGCGGGCTCTCCCCGCACTCCGCGAGCACGCGGGCCCTGCAGCTCCCCCACCCCCACCACGCGATCGCGCGCTTCGACGCGACGGTGGTCTCTCCCGCGCTGCGTGAAGGGCGCGGCGAGGCGCGGGTGAAGGCGCTGCTCGAGCGCTGGCTCGCGTGGAGCAAGGCGGACTTCATGCCGGGCGGCTGCATCTTCGTCTCGGCCGCCGCCGAGCTGGACGACCGGCCCGGCCCGGTGCGCGATCGCCTCGTCTCTTGCCAGCGCGACTGGCTCGATACGCTCGCGACGGCGATCCGTATCGCGAAGGAAGAGGGGCACTTCGCGAGCGAGGTCGACCCCGCACAGCTCGCGCACGAGCTCCTGACGCTCGCGTACGGGCATCACCTCATCTCGAGGCTGCTCCGAGACCCGGCAGCCGAGAAGCGCACCCGACGAACGTTCGCGCGGCTCGTCCGCAACGCCCGCGCTCCGTCGGGCACTTGAGCGTCCGAGACTTGCAACGAACGCCTCGCATGGACCGCGAGGAGAAGGCCTGCGTCATGAACACCGAGCTCACCCGTGCCCTCGCCGCCGCTGATAATAGCACGACCGTTCGCTCTATAATAGGAGCGGATCGGGGCGAGAATGCTCAGAGCCCGGCCGCGATGCAGGTGCTCCGCGCGAGCCTCGGCGGGCTATCCCGGCTGAGCCCGCGTGCGGCCGGCGCCGTGGCCGAGAGGCTCTTCCTCACGCCGAAGAAGTACGCCCGCCCGGCGGTGGAGGTCGAGGCGCTCGGGAGCGCTCGCCACGTCCTCGTTCCGAGCGCGCACGGCCCGCTCGCGGCCTGGGAGTGGGGCGACGACGGCCCGCGCGTGCTCCTCGTCCACGGGTGGGAAGGCCGAGGCGCCCAGCTGCACGCGTTCGTCGAGCCGCTCGTCGAGCGCGGGTTCCGTGTGGTGACGTTCGATGCGCCAGCGCACGGCGACACGCCCGGAGCGGTCTCGTCCTTCTTTCACTTCGCGGAGTCCATCCGCGCCGTTTCGGCGGCGCTCGGCCCGTTCCACACGGTGCTCGCCCACTCGATGGGCGGCGCCACCACGCTCTGGGCTGCCAACACGGTCGACCTCGCGCCGCGGTACGTGATGATCGCTCCGCCCGTCGACGTGCGCGACTTCACCCGCGTGATGGCTCGCATGCTCGGGCTCTCGGAGGAGGTTCGAGCGAACATCCACGAGCGCCTCGGGGCGCGCTTCGGGGTCCGGGTGGAGGACGTGCGCGCAGAGAACGTGGCGCCCCGGATGACGGGCGAGCTGCTCGTCGTCCACGACGAGGACGACCGCGAAGTGCCGATTCGGTGCGGCGAGCTGATGGCGAGATCGTGGCCTCGCGCGAGGCTCGAGCGCACGAAGGGCCTCGGCCACCGACGGGTCCTGCGGGACGGCGAAGTGATCCGCATGGTCACGGCTTTCGTCGGCCGGCCCTGAAGACCACGCGGACAACCTCGCGGGCGCGTACTACGCTCGCGCGCGCCATGGCCTCCATCACCTACAAACAGGCGGGCGTCGACGTGGAAGCCGGCGACGCGCTCGTCGAGCGGATCAAGCCGCTCGCCGCACGCACACGCATCCCCGAGATGCTCACCGGCGTCGGTGGGTTCGCAGGCCTCTGCGGACTCCCGCCCGGCATGAAGGAGCCGATCCTCGTCTCCGGGACCGACGGCGTCGGCACGAAGCTCAAGGTCGCGTTCCTGGCCGATCGTCACGACACGGTCGGGGTCGACCTCGTCGCGATGTGTGTGAACGACATCGTGACGTGCGGCGCGCGGCCGTTGTTCTTCCTCGACTACTTCGCGACCGGCGCCCTCGACGTCGACCGCGCCGAGCAGGTGATCGCGGGCATCGCGAAGGGCTGTGAGGACGCCGGGTGCGCGCTCCTCGGCGGCGAGACGGCGGAGATGCCGGGCTTCTACGCCAAGGGCGAGTACGACCTCGCCGGCTTCGCGGTCGGCGTCGTGGATCGCGCGAACATCATCGACGGCAAGAAGGTGCGAGCCGGCGATGCGGTGCTCGGCGTCGCTTCGAGCGGCCTTCACTCGAACGGCTACTCGCTGGCCCGCAAGGTGCTCCTCGAGAAGGCCGGGATCGCGCTCGACACGTTCGTGCCCTCGCTGGGCGAGCCGCTCGTCGAAGCGCTCATGCGGCCCACGCGCATCTACGCGCGCGCGGTCCGCGCGTTGCTGGAGGCCGTTCCCCCTCGCGCGCTGTCCCACGTGACCGGCGGCGGCCTCCCGGGGAACGTTCCGCGGGTTCTCCCGGAGGGGCTCGGCGTCGAGCTCGATCCGCGTACCTGGAAGGCGCCGCCGATCTTCGATCTCGTCCAGGAGCACGGCAACGTGAGCACCGACGAGATGAGACTCGCCTTCAACATGGGGCTCGGGCTCGTCGTCGTCGTGGCACGAGAAGACGCCGGACGCGCGATCGAGGCGCTCGAGGCCACAGGAGAGCGAGCGTCGATCGTCGGTCGCGTGATCGACACGCCTGGGGCAGAGTTCGAGGCGCGCGTCGTCTTCGCGTGACGCGGTCCCTCGGCCGTGAGCTTGGCGCCGTGAGCTGATGTTCAAGAGCCACTACGACGTACTGGTGGTCGGAGGCCGGCTCCCGGCGCTCATCGGCGCCGCGCTCCTGAGCAAGCGCGGCTTCCGGGTGTTGGTCCTCGGGCACGACGACCTGCCGCCCACCTACGAGATCGCCGGACGCTCGCTGCCGCGCGCCCCGTTCAATTTCCTCGCGGCGCACTCGCCCATCGCGCGGCGCATCTTCACTGAGCTCGCGATCGGGCAGCCGTTCCGTCGAAGCGCAGAGAGCGTCGATCCCGCGTTCCAGGTGGCCCTCCCCGGCCATCGTTTCGAGCTGGCCTTGGACAAGGCTGCGCTCACGCGAGAGATCGAGCGTGAGTTCCCCGAGGTGCGCCGGCCGATCGAGGAGCTGCTCGCGCGCGTCGCGCGCGAGATGGAGGACATCGATCGTTCGCTCGCGAACGATCTCGTTCTTCCGCCGGAGACGTTCTTCGAGCGGCGAGAGGTCGCGCGCGCCACCTCGCAGCTCGACGCGCTCGGCGACGGAGTCGACCTGCTCGCGGCCCTCCCCGAGGCACACCCCTTCCGGCTGATCGCGCACGCGCCGGTGCGCTTCGCCGACCCGATGGATCCGGACCTCGCGCACGGGGTTCGCTTCGTGCGCGCGCTAGGCTCGTGGACGACCGGCGGCGCGAGCCTCCCGGGCGGCGCGGCTGCCCTCCGCGCGCTGGTGCTGGGCTGTCTCCGCGCGCACGGCGGCGAGCTTCGGGAGCGCGACAAGATCGATCAGATCCTCATCGGCCGACAGGGTGCGTCCGGCGTTCGCATCGCAGCCTCCGGTGAGGAGGTCGGCGCGACGTTCGTCGTGCTCGGCGGCGACGTCTCCAGCTTCGTGCGCGTGCTGCCCGACCGACGGCCCTTCGAAGCGCTGTTCGAGCGAACCGGTGAGCCGGTCGTCCGCTACTACCGCTACACCATGAACGTGTTGGTGGAGGAGGCGGGCGTCCCCGCCGGCCTGGCTCGAGATCTCTTCACCGTGCGTGACCCCGAGCGTCCGCTCTCCGGCGCGAACTTGCTGCACGTCGAGGTCCACCCGCCTAGCGGAGATGGCGCGCGGCTCCTGACTGTGGAGGCGCTGCTGGCTCGGAGGGGCGTCGAAGACAGCCCGCAGTATCTCGAGACGGTGCGCGAGGATCTCCTGGCGTCGCTCGGTGAGTTCATCCCCTTCCTCGGCGAACACGTGATCCTCGTCGACTCGCCCCACGACGAGCGTCCGGCGCTCGACACCCGCGCCGCGCGCGCCATCGAGCCCGCGGCGAAGTGGGGTCGTGGCCCGCGCACCATGGAGATGGTCTACGGCTACCCGATCACGAGCACGCTCGGGGTCGCCGCGCTCCCGGTCCGAACGCCGATCCGGAACCTCCTGCTGCTCAACCAGCAGATCGTTCCGGGCCTCGGCATGGAGGGGGCGCTCTCGGCCGCGTGGGCCGTCGCGAGGATCATCTCGCGCAGCGAGCCGCGCGCCGGTTTCTTTCGTCGAGGCCTCTTCGGAGGTCTCGGCCGTGGATGAGAGGAACGAAGCATGACGGCCTTGATGACGCGCGAGGCGATGTGGCAGAGGCTCGGTCGGGAGGAGGTCGACCTCCTCGTGATCGGCGGTGGGATCGTCGGCGCCGGGGTCGCCCGCGACGCGTCGCGCAGGGGGCTGAGCGTCGCAGTCGTGGAGATGGGTGACCTCGCTTCCGGCACGAGCTCACGGTCGAGCAAGCTCGTGCACGGCGGTCTCCGCTATCTCGAGCAGTACGAGCTGGGCCTCGTGTTCGAGTCGGTGAGCGAGCGGCGGATCCTGATGGATCTCGCGCCGCACCTCGTGAACCCGCTCGGGTTCCTCTTCCCCGTCTACCGCGGCAGCAAGCACAACCTTCTGGTCATCCGCGCAGGCATGTGGCTCTACGACGGCCTCTCCCTCTTCCGCTCGCCGAAGCGACATCGGCAGCTCTCGCCCGCCGACGTCGAGCGGGAGGAGCCTGCGTTGAAGCAGAAGGGGCTGAAGGGCGCTCCGCTCTACTTCGACTGTTCCACCGACGACGCGCGCCTGACGCTCGAGAACGCGATCGACGCCGCGCGACACGGAGCGATCATCACGACACACGCGCGCGCGACGAGCTTCCTGACGAGCAAGGGACGCATCCGCGGGGCGCGCGTGACCGACGCCTTCAGCGGTGAGAGCAAGGAGGTTCGGGCGAAGGCAGTCGTGAACGCCACCGGTCCGTGGACCGACGCAACGCTCGCGCTCGCGGGTGGGAAGCTGGCGCCGATGCTGCGCCCGACGAAGGGCGTGCACGCCGTCGTCATGCGCGAGCGGCTCCCGCTCACCCACGCGGTCGTCTGTTTCCATCCGAGCGATCAACGCGTGCTCTTCGCCATCCCCTGGGGTGACCGAACGTACTTCGGCACGACCGACACCGACTACGAGGGTGACCCGGTCGACGTGGCCGCGAGCCACGACGACGTCAGGTACCTCCTGCGCGTGGCCACCGAGTACTTCCCGGACGCGGCTCTGGTCGAAGACGACGTGATCTCGACGTGGGCCGGGCTCCGGCCGCTGATCGCCGAGAACGAGGCAGCCAGCGAGAGCGAGGTCAGCCGTGAGCACAAGATCGTGCTGGGCAGCGACGGTCTCATCACCATCGCGGGCGGAAAGCTGACGACCTATCGCCGGATGTCCGCGGAGATCGTGGACACCGCAGTTCGCTTCCTCGAGCTGCATCGTGAGATCTCCGGCGAGCTGCGTCCGTCGCGCACGGAGAAGGACCCGCTCCCGGGCGGCGAGGGCTGGCCCGCGGACGACGACCACGCGAAGGTCGCCGCCGAGGTCCAAGCCGCTTCACAGGGCAGCCTCGACGAGGAGAGCGCGCTCGCGCTGTCTGGAACGTACGGGACGCGCGCGCTCACCATCGCGAGCGCCGTCGCGAGCGAGAGCTCCGGCGCAGCACGCCTGGTCCCCGGACGCACCGAGCGCATGGGACAGGTCGACTTCGCGGTCGACGAGGAGCTCGCTGCGACGCTCTGCGACGTGATGATGAGGCGAACGCAGCTCTTCTATCGCGACGTCGATCAAGGCCTCGGCGCCGCGGAGGCGATCGCGGCGCGAATGGCCGCTCGGCTCGACTGGAGCGCCGAGCGCACAGCGGCCGAGCTGAGCGCCTACCGAGCAGAGGTCGCGCGCTCGCGCCGCTGGCGATCCGAGCCGTAGAGAGCTCCCGACGCCGACCGCTGCCGTCCGTGCTCACTGCGACCACTACCGTCCGCGGTCGGCTACGCGAGCACTCCTGCCTGCATCACCCGATCTCGCCGACGGGGATCGTCGCGGGCACGTCGAGCCGGCGACGCACACGATCGAGGACTTCCGTCGTCTGGAGCACCAGGAGGCCGTCGCGCTGGTCGCACGGCGCGCTCGCGGACGGTGTGTAGCATCGCGCCCGATAGACCCCCGCGTCGTAGAGGGTCGTTCGAGCCTCCTCGCCTCCGCCCCGCACGAGGATCGCGATCTGAGAGGGAAAGTCCCGCGCGATGCGACCGAAGAGATCGAGATCGATCGCCGGCGCCACCACGTCGAAGAGCACGACCATGCGTCGGTCCTCGGTGACCGCGAGGAGCAGCTCCGCCAGATCGCGGACGACGAGGACGTCGCCGCCGGCGTCCTCGCCGACGACCTTCAATCGAGTCGAGGCGACGACCACGTGGACCTGAGCGTCCACCTCGCCGCTCTCCAGCCGGTCGTCATCGTCGTTGGTCCCCACGAGACGGGCTGAGCAGTCTCCGTGCCGAAGCCCACTTCGCTGTGAAACATCACGTAATTGACCTCTGTCGCGCACCTCGAGCCGCCCGCTCGGCAGGGATGCACCGCGGACGACGACCGCGCGTTGCAAGGATGCAACGACCCGCCCTCAGCCCTTTCGGCCACCCGTGTACGTGGGGCCCGACGGGACGACCGGTGAGCGCCCCTCGATCATCGAGCCCAGCTCCGTCGGATCGCTGGAGTATGCGATGGCGTCCTCGAGGGTGATCAGCCGCCGCTGGTAGAGCGAATAGAGCGACTGATTCATCGTCTGCATGCCGCTCTTTCCCTGGCCGATCTGGATCTGCGAATAGATCTGATGGACCTTGTCCTCACGGATCAGGTTCCGGATCGCGGCGTTCGGGATCATCACCTCGAGCGCGACGACGCGCCCAGGGCCATCCGCGCGCGGCAACAAGAGCTGAGTCATCACGCCCTGAAGGACGAACGAGAGCTGCGCACGGACCTGCGACTGCTGGTTCGCCGGGAACACGTCGATCATGCGGTTGATCGACGAGATCGCGCTGTTCGTGTGGAGCGTTCCGAAGACGAGGTGGCCCGTCTCGCTGATGGTGAGCGCCGCCTCGATCGTCTCGAGGTCTCGCATCTCACCGACGAGCACGACGTCCGGGTCCTGACGCAAGACGTACTTGAGCGCGTCCTTGAAGCTCTTGGTGTCGGCGCCGATCTCACGCTGGTTCACCACGCAGAGCTTGCTGGGGTGCTCGTACTCGATCGGATCTTCGATCGTCATGATGTGCTGGCGAGTCTCGCGGTTGATCTTGTCGATCATCGAGGCGAGCGTGGTCGTCTTGCCCGAGCCGGTCGGTCCGGTGACGAGCACGAGCCCGCGCGGCAGCGACGAGAGCTCGGTGACGATCGGCGGCAGCCCGAGCTCGTCGAACGTCATCATCTTGTGGGGGATGGCGCGAAACGCCGCCGCGACCGCGCCGCGCTGCATGAAGACGTTCCCTCGGAAGCGCGAGAGACCGCGGATGCCGAAGGAGAAGTCGAGCTCCTGCGTCCTCTCGAACTTCACCTTCTGGTCGTCCGAGATCGCAGAGTAGACGAGCTGCTTGGTGTCCTCGGGGCGCAGCGGAGGCACCTTCAGCGGGACGAGGCTCCCGTCGATGCGGAACTGGGGCGGCGTCCCTTTCGTGAGATGCAGGTCCGACGCCCCGCGCTCGACCATCGCGCGAAGGAGCTGGATCAGCGTGACTTGAAGGGGTCCTTGGTGGTCGGTGCCGTCGGTCATCTCGATCGCGATGATACCGGCAGCACCGACGCCCGCGCGTCCGCGAATGGCGATCACGTCATTTTGACCGCTTTGCCGCCAGCCCTGTACTCTACCGGTCGTTCATGGCCAGCATGCAGGAGTGGGTCTGGGAAGCGCGCGCTCGTACGGGCGAGGTGCGCAAGGGCGTGATGGAGGCGGAGTCGCAGGACGCCGTCCAGAACCGCCTCAAGGCACAGAACCTCACTCCGACGAAGGTCAAGAAGAAGGCCGCCGAGTTCAACCTCTCGTTCGGCTCGCCCGTCTCCGAGGCGGAGCTGGTGGTCTTCATCCGCCAGTTCGCGACGATGATCGACGCCGGCCTTCCGCTCGTGCAGTGCCTCGACATCCTCTCGCAGCAGGGCGAGAACAAGGCGTTCTGCAGGATCCTCAAGGACATCAAGGGCAACGTCGAGCAGGGAGCCACGTTCTCCGAGTCGCTGCGCCGGCATCCCAAGGTCTTCGACGAGCTCTTCGTGAACCTCGTCGCCGCGGGCGAGATGGGCGGCATCCTCGACACGATCCTCCAGCGTCTCGCGATCTACATCGAGAAGCGCGTGAAGCTGAAGCGTCAGGTCCGCTCGGCGCTCGTCTACCCGACCGCCGTCATGCTCATCGCGGGCGTCGTGCTCAGCGTGCTCCTCACCTTCGTCATCCCGAGCTTCCAGGTGATGTTCCGCGACTTCGGCGGCGAGGACGAGCTGCCCGGGCCGACCCAGTTCGTGATCAGCCTCTCGCACGGCTTCGTCTCGAACCTGCACTTCATCATCATCGGCATCATCGCGATCAGCGCTGCGATCTCGTACAGCTACCGTCAGCCTGCGGGAAAGGCGTTCTGGCATCGACTGATGCTGACCGTGCCGATCCTCGGCCCCGTCATGCGGAAGATCGCTGTCTCTCGCTTCACGCGAACGCTCGGCACGCTGTTGTCCTCGGGCGTGCCGATCCTCGATGCCCTCGAGATCGTGGCGAAGGCGAGCGGTAACGTGGTCGTCGAGAAGGCGATCAACGACACGGCGAACAAGATCCGCGAAGGCCGGACGATGGCCGACCCGCTGATGGAGACGAAGGTCTTCCCCCCGATGGTCGTCCAGATGATCGGCGTGGGCGAGCAGACGGGCGCGCTCGATCAGATGCTCAACAAGATCGCCGACTTCTACGAGGAGGAGGTCGACGTCGCCGTCACGGCGCTCACCTCGTTGCTCGAGCCGCTGATGATGGTGGTCATCGGAGGCATGGTCGGGTTCATGCTGATCGCGATGTACATGCCGATCTTCGACATGGCCGGCAAGGTCAAGGCGGAGTGACGGGAGCGTCGGAGGCGCACGAGCGACCTCCCTCGAACGCCGCTGCCGTGCTCGTGAGCGCCGACCCGGCGCGCGACACGCCGATCCCCATCCACCCGACCGCCGTCCGTCGCCGGCTACAGACGGCGATCGGCGCTCGGATCCTCGTCGGCATCGTGCTCCTGGGCGCCGCGTACGCCGTCGCGGAAGGTGCGTCCTTCTCGGCCGACCTGATCTTCGGCCTGCTCGTGATTGTGTTCGCGACCTCGCTCGCGTTCGCCGTGGGCCTCATCACCCTCCCCGGCCAGCTGGCGCGCCTCTCGTATGCGCTCCTCGGCACGGACCTGCTCGTCACCACGGGGCTCGTGTACGTCACGGGCGGCGCAGTGAGCGGGTTCTCGTTCCTGTTCGGCGTCGTCGTGCTCGGCGCGGCACTGATCGTAGACCCGCGCCCAACCCTCGTCGCCGCAGCGATGGCGCCTGTCCTCTATCTGACGGTCGCGCTGGGGCTCACGAGCGGCTGGATCCCGCTGCCGCCCGACCAGTCGGATGCGGTCTCGCTGGAGGCGCCCGACGTGGCGCTCGCGATCCTGCGCAACATCGTGGGCCTCGTGCTGGTAGGTGGTCTCGCGGCAGTGCTGAGCGACCGGCTCCACCGTGCGGCGGGAGCGTTGGTCCGCGCGAACGAAGACGCGGCCGACAGCGCGCGCCTCACCGAGGACGTCGTCCGCTCGCTCGGGTCGGGTCTCGTCACGGCCGACCTCGATGGGGTCGTGCGCTCCATCAACCAGGCCGGCGCGCGGATGCTCGGCGGCCCCGTCGAGGAGCTCGTCGGCAGTCGCGTCGAAGACCTCTTTCCAGGCACGATCGCCGAGGCCGGCGCGCGGAACGAGACCGTGGCCCAGAGGCGCGACGGGACCAGCATCCCCGTCGGATACTCGCGCACGCCGCTCCTCACGCGCGACGGAGTCGTGCGTGGCTCGCTGGTGCTCTTCCAGGATCTCAGCGAGCTCACGTCGCTGCGCGACAAGGCCGAGCGTGCAGAGCGCCTCGCTGTGCTGGGACAGCTCGCGGCTGGGCTCGCGCACGAGATCCGCAACCCACTCGGCGCCATCTCCGGCTCCGTCGAGCTGGTGCGCGACGCCGAGGCGCTCGGGGACGAGGACCGCGGTCTCCTCGACAGCGTCGTCCGCGAGGTCGACCGGCTGAACGAGCTCGTGTCGACGATGCTCGAGATCGGGCGCCCGACGACGCCGGAGCGGCGCGACGTCGACCTGGCTGCTCTTGCGCGAGAGGTGGTCACGCTCGCGAGCCGACATCCGGCCGCGAACGCCAGGACCATCGCGCTGGTCGCGGACGACCCCGTGCGCGTGAGCGCCGACCCCGCCCAGCTGCGGCAGGTGATCTGGAACCTCGTGAAGAACGCGCTTCAGTTCACTGCCGTCGGCGGGGAGGTCTCGGTCTCGGTGAAGCGGAGCGACGATCGCGTGCGGCTCGACGTCAGCGACCAGGGCCCCGGTATCGGAGCCGCGGATCTGCCGCGCATCTTCGATATGTTCTTCACGAAGCGAAGGCACGGCGTAGGGCTCGGTCTGGCGCTCGCGAAGCAGCTCGTGGAAGGCCACGGCGGCCAGATCCGTGTCGCCACGACGCCTGGATCCGGGACCACGTTCTCGATCGAGCTGGCGGCTGCCCCCGACGCGCCCGCGGTTCTGGCGGACTGATCTCGACGCCCGTTAAGACGAGCACTAGGTCGTCGCGGTGGACGACCTCGTCGCCGCCGTGGAAGCCGAGGATGGCGCCGATGTCGCGTGTGCCCGCTCCAGCGATCCGAGCCGCGTCCCGCGTGCCGTAGCGGCAGAGGCCCCGCGCGATCTCGATCCCTCCGAGATCGACGAGCGTCACCGCGTCGCCCGGCGAGAAGTCGCCGCGCACGCCCGCGATGCCTGCTGGGAGGAGGCTCCGGCGCCCGCCGCGGATCGCTTCGGCCGCGCCCGCATCCACGATGATCGTCCCGCGCGGCCGCAGCGTGTACGCGATCCAGTGCTTGCGGCTCGCGAGGCGGCTTCCCTTCGGGGTGAACAGTGTCCCCACGTCCTCGCCGGAGAGAACCCGGGCGAGCACGCGCGCGTCCCGGGCGTCCGCGATGACCGACGGAATCCCTCGCAGCGTCGCGCGCCGCGCCGCCTCCAGCTTGCTTCCCATGCCGCCCGAGCCGAGGTCGGTCTGGCCACCGGACACCAGCGCGGCGGCGCGCTCCGGATCGTCCACGAGCGAGACTCTGCGTCCCTCTTCGTCGAGCAGCCCTTCGACATCCGTGAGCAACACGAGCAGATCCGCGCCCGTGAGCGTCGCGACCATCGCCGCGAGCTGGTCATTGTCGCCGAACTTGATCTCGTCGACGGCCACGGTGTCGTTCTCGTTGATGATGGGGATGGCGCGCAGATCGAGCAGCGAGTCGATCGCGGCGCGAGCGTTGAGATAGCGCTCGCGGTCGGCGAGGTCGGCGTGCGTCAGCAGGATCTGCGCGACGGGAACGTCGTGCGGCGCGAAGGCCTCCTCCCATGCGCGCATCAGGAGGCTCTGGCCGACCGCGGCGCAAGCCTGCAGCGCGGCCATCTCGGTCGGACGCTTCTCGAAGCCGAGGCGCTGGCGACCCAGCGCGATGGCACCCGACGAGACGACGACGACGGAGCGCCCTTCCGCTCGCAGCGCCGCGATCTGATGAGCCAGCGCCTCGAAGCGATCGGAGGCGGACACGAGCGACTTCGACCCGATCTTGACGACGACCCTTCGCCCGTCGGGGATGCTCCTCACCGGATCGATGCTCACCCCCGCGCCTCACGCGCGAATTCTTCGTCGAAGAGCACGCGCAGTCGCTCCGACCACTCGGACGGCGCGTCTGCCGCCCCATCGAGGAGCGTGTCGACGAAGCGCTCGACCGGCCCGCGATCCTCCGCGTCGATGGCGAACGCTGCGCGAGCCGCGGAGGCCACCACCTCGAAGGCTCCGAGCGGGAGCGTTCGCAGGGACTCGAGGCCGCTGGCCGCGAAGGCCGCCTCCATCGCATCTCGCACGCGCCGCGCTTCACGCTCGTCGAGCGGCGAGCCCCTCCTCCGGTCCGAGGTCGCGAGGTAGTGATCGAGCAGGATCGAGGAGAGCACCGTCGCGGTCGCGTCCTCGAGGCGCGACGCGATACGAACCGGTGAGAGCGCGCGGGAGAGCGCCATGCGCAAGAGCCTCGCGGCCCCCGTCCCGGTGGGGCGCGTGATGCTGATGCCGGCGAGGGTCTTTCGGGCCTCGTGCGTGAGCCGGACCCCCCGACGCCCCGCGATGCGTCGAACCGCGGAGCCTCGCGCGATCCCGGTCAGGACGCTGTCGATGAACGGGATCGGGACGATCGACACGAGGCCCGCCGCCGCGGCGTACACGGCGACCCCGGTGGTCGGTGCCTGGGCCAGCGTGCGAGGAGGCTCGCGCGTCAGCTCCTGGGCAACGCGCGTTCGCGGCCGGGCGTCCTCGGCCTCGGCTTCCACGAGCTCGGCGTCCGCTTGCTTGTCGGGGGCTTGATCCACGCTCGGAGTCTACGCGATGGACGCCGTGGCGGCAGGACGACGGAACAAAGACACTGTCGCGAGCGGTCTCTCCGAAACCTCGCCCTCGCCCCGCGCTCCCACGTACCCTCTGGAGGCGCGTGCTCGTCTCGGAACTCCCGCCAGCTCTCATCCTGTCGTTCGCGTTCGTGTTCGGCGCGCTCTGGGGCAGCTTCTTCAACGTCGCCATCTACCGCTGGCCGCGGGACATGTCGGTCGTGTCGCCGCCCAGCCACTGTCCGGCGTGCAACGCACCCGTGCCGGCCTGGCGAAACGTCCCGATCTTCGCGTTCCTCATCCAGCGGGGCAGAGCGGCGTGCTGCGGCGCCAAGATGACTCCGCGCTATCTCGTCGTGGAGGTCCTGTCGGCGCTGCTGTGCGTGGCGATCGCCCAGCGATTCATCGTCGAGGGCGGTCAGCATGCCGAGCTCGCGAGCGCAGCGATCGACGCACTGTTGTGGTTCGTGTTCGCGGGCGCGCTCGTGATCGCGACCTTCGTCGATCTGGAGTGGATGGAGATCCCCGACGAGGTCTCGATCGGAGGCGCCGCCGTGGCGCTCGCCACGGTGTCCCTCAGGAGCGGCGTCACGCCGGCAGAGGCAGCGCTGGGCGCCGGCGCAGGCTTCCTGCTCGTTCAGGTGTTCCTCGTCTGGGCGTGGGAGCGCTTCGCGGGGCGGCGCGGCATGGGCGAAGGCGACTCCAAGCTGCTCATGATGATCGGCGCCTTCCTGGGCTGGCGCGGAGCGCTCTTCGCCCTCGTGGGGGGCGCGATGCAAGGCGTCGTCGCCTACGTGTTCGGCCGCGCGCTCGGCGCCAGAACGACTCCGGCCCCGAGCGACGACAAGCCCGTGCCCAAGCCGGAGGCCGAGACCCCGGCGGAGGCTGGTAGCGAAGACGAGGACGCGGCCGAGGACGAGGACGCAGACGAGGACGAGGACGAGGACGCCGACGCGCCTCAGCGCATCCCGTTCGGTCCGTTCCTCGCGCTCGGTGCCCTCGAGTTCCTCTTCTTCGGAGAGCCTCTCGTGAGCTGGTACCTCTCGCTCTTCGAGTGACGGAAACGAAGAAGCCCGGACGATCGCTCGCCGGGCTCCTGCGTCGTGTCACGCGGCCGCGTGTGCGGCCGCCCGAGGACTACTCGTCCTTGGCCGTGGCTCCCGCCATCTTCTGCTCGAGCTTCTCTTTGAGGACGTCGCCCAGCTTGGTGCCCGGACGACCGCTCGGGCCGACCTTGCGCTCCGCCGCAGCTTCCTGGCCGCGATCCTCGCTGAACTTCAGCGCCTCGACGCCCGCGAGCTCCATCTTCTTGAGGCTGATGGTGATGCGGCGCTCGTTCGTGTCGACGTTGATGATCTCGCCCTTCACGATCTGGCCCTCGGTGACGACCTTGCGGGCGTCATCGATCCGGTCGTAGCTGAGCTCGCTGAGCGGCACGAGGCCCTCGACGCCGCGCTCGA
>JBBSAT010000205.1:0-13972 GCA_038252025.1 Polyangiales bacterium
CCTGAAGGTCTGACCAATACTTTGGTCAGATCCCTTCGACTGAGAGAAAGTCCCAGCGCTTCACGCTGGGAAAGGACAAGGCGCGACCATGGTTGGTCACGCCTCGAGCTCCGCTCGCCGTTGCACCGTGCGCGGTGCGGCGCGGACGTCCTGCGCCGCTGGTCCTCACCTTGCGTACAAATGCTACGGAGGTCGTAATGACGCGCAAGGCTAGCAAGACACCGATCGTGGATGGCGCAGGCCATGTGGACCCCAAGCTGCGAGAGGGTCTTCGCGAGCGAGGGCACGTGGAAAAGGAGCCCGTTGCGTTCCTCGGGGGCCACAACCGCAGCAGCGATCCGCTCGCCGAGCTCATGGGCGAGGCCGTGATCGAGGTGGTGACGGGCGGCGAGGACGGCGAGCTCGCGATGCAGGAGGCGGTGGTGACCGAAGAGGACGGCGGGCCGTTCATCGAGACGACGGACGAGGTCGAGCTCAGCAAAGGGGGCGAGCCCCCTACACCCCGGACGCCCTGAGGGGAGCCGTTTCCCGCGATCGATCGCCACACAGTGAGTCATCGGGTCTCATCAGAGAACCGATCCCGAGCCTCGCGCCCTTGCGAGAGACGTGTGCGAGAAGGGGAGCTCAGCGCACCGGCTCGAGCTCGAGCGGGAACCGATACGTCACGTCCCCGCCGACGGGGCCGGGGTGGACGGGTCGGAATCGACGCACGACCTCGGCGAGACAGCCCGCAACGTGCGGGGCGTCGAGCGTGCTCTCCGCCGCGCGCACGTCCTCGATCGCGCCCGTCGACTCGCGCACAGTGAGCTCGATCGACACCCGGCCACGGAGCCGGTGGTGCGTGCGGAGCGCTCGCTCGTAGCAGCCGAGCAACGCGACCTGTCGCTCTCCGAATTGCGTGAGCAGGGGCGTCAGGTCCAGCGCGCCGAAGCCGCTCTCGAGCTCCGGGCCGATCACCTCGAACAGGCGTCCTCGAGCGTGGTGCGGCGCCTGCGTCCGACGACAGGTCGCGAGCGCGCGATCGCGCTCGTCGAGGCTGTCGAGGAGCGCCCCTCGCACCACGGCGCGTCGCTCGGCGCGGGCTGCGGTCGCGATCTCCCGGACCGCGCTGGCTTGCTGGGCGCACTCCCGCATGGCGAGCGCGTTCTCGGCCGAGGACGCGGCGCGCCGGATCCGAAGGTCCTCGTCGACGCTCGCGCGTTGCGCCGAGAGCGACGAGACAGAGAGCAGCGACGCGAGGAGGAGCGCGGCGAAGATCCACTGCGGCGTTCGCATGATCGCCTCCCGAGCTGGACTTGCGCGCACGGAGATTCGTACGCGCTCACGGGAGGGGGGCTGCAAGGCTCGTGCACGATGTCGTGCAGGCGGAGGGGGATCCTCGGCGTGTTCGGAGAGCGGCTTCACGCCCCGCCTGGTAGCTTTCGCGTCTCAGGTGTCACTCGGGGATCGCGACATGGAGGAACCGCTGCCGGGCACGCGCCTCGGGCGCTACGTGCTGCGCTACGAGATCGCGCGCGGCGGCATGGGCACGGTCTTCCTTGCGCAGCTTCCGGGGCCGAGCGGGTTCGAGAAGTGGGCCGCCATCAAGTGGATCCACCCGCACCTCTCGAAGGACGCGCGGTTCATCTCGATGTTCCTCGATGAGGCGCGCCTCGCCGCGCAGGTGCAGCACGTCAACGTCTGTCAGGTCGTCGATCTCGTCGCGGAAGCGGGTCGCTGCTGGCTCGTGATGGAGTACCTGCACGGCGAGTCCTTCGCGACGGTCATCGCTCGCGCGGTGCGGCGCGACGGAAGCTTGCCCGTCCCCATCGCCGTCCGGATCGTGATCGACGCCGCGCGAGGGCTGCACGCTGCGCACGTCGCGGTCGCCAAGGACGGCTCGCCGCTCGGCATCGTCCACAGAGACGTCTCGCCGCACAACGTGCAGGTGCTCTACGACGGGACCTCGAAGCTCCTCGACTTCGGTGTCGCGAAGGCGCGCGGGCGTGTGTCGGGCTCCGAGCCCGGACAGCTGAAGGGCAAGATCCCGTACATGTCTCCGGAGCAGCTCCGCCGCGCGGATCTGGATCGGCGCGCGGACGTCTGGGCGCTCGGCGTGGTGCTCTGGGAGGCGCTGACGGGGAAGTTCCTGTTCAGGCAGGCGAGCGAGGCGCTCACGATGCGGCGCATCCTCGAAGCGAAGGTCGAGCCGCCGTCCGTGTTTCGCTCGCTCGGCACGATCCCTCCGGCGCTCGATCGCATCGTGCTCTCGGCCCTCGAGCGCGATCTCGACAGGCGCGTGGCGTCGGCGGGCGACTTCGCAGATGCGCTCGAGCAGTTTCTCCACGGGCTCGGCGCCCCGACCGGCGCTTCGCACGTGGCCGCGTGGATGGGCACGAGCTTCGCGGAAGAGCGCGCCGAGCGCGATCGCCTCCTGCGCGAGCCGGCGTCGGGCGAGATCGTCATGGCGAGCTTCAGCGCGCAGGAGGAGCTCGACGACGACGCTGCGCGCAGCCTGCCGGACGCGCTCCCGACGCCGCCGACGCCCGAGCCCTCTCCGGGGGAGCCCGCCGAAGAGGCGCGCGCCGTGGTGGTGCCCATCCTCGGCGCGCGCGCGCAGCCTGCCGCCCTCGCGCCGCGCGCCGACGCGTCCGAGCCGAGCGTCGAGCTTCGTCCCGATCTGCGCGTGCCGCCTCGCGAGGAGCCCGCGCCCGAGAAGCCACGCGCGCGCGCTCTTCCGGCGTTCGTGCTCGGGATGCTCCTCGTCGCGAGCGCGGCCTACGTGATCCGATCGACGCGGACGCGCGAGCTCGAGCCCTTCGTCCCGTCGCACACGCCCGCACCGGCCGAGCCGGTGCCCGATGTGCCCGTGGAGCCACCGCCTTCGAGGGCCGCGCACGCGCACACACCGCGCGGCGTTCCGGGCGCCGAGCTCGAGCCCGAGGCGGCTGGGCCGATCCGCGCGCCCGAGGGCGTCGTGCACGTGGTGGCGCAGCCGACCGCGGAGGTGTTCCTGGGCAGGCGCTCGCTCGGCATCACGCCCCTCGCTCACCTCTCGCTTCCGGCGGGCGAGCACGTGCTCACGCTGCGCTGGGCCAGAGTGCGGCGCGACTACCCCGTACGCGTGCGCGACGGAGAGACCGCGATCGTCAGCGCGCACCTCGACGAGCCGTTGCCCTGACGCGAGCCGACGCGCGGCGCGGAGCGGTCAGCTCTGCTCTTCGCGCAGCCGGATCTCGCCCATCCGCTCGGCGTGCTTGCCGACCTTGTCCGCGTAGAAGGCGCGGATGCGGTCCATGTCGGCGGCGATGTCTCCGCTGGGCAGGAACGCCGGGCCGAGCCCGCCGCGCTTGCCCTCGTAGTCGAGGAAGCCGAGCAGGATCGGCACGTCCGCCTTCTCGGCGATCCGATAGAAGCCCGTCTTCCAGTGGTCACGCTTGCCGCGCGTTCCGGCGGGCGCGATCACGAGATAGAGCCCGTCCTTCTGCCGCTGGATCGCCTCTGCGATCGACTCGACCTGGTTGGCCTTCTGGCCGCGCACGATCGGAACGCCGCCGAGCGCCTTCAGGAAGCGTCCGAACGGCGGCTTGAAGAGACTCTCCTTGCCGATCCAGCTCACGTTCGTCCGCATCGTCCACGCGATGGCGAGCGTGAACGGGAGATCCCAGTTGCTGGTGTGCGGTGCGGCGATGAAGACGGCCTTCGGCGCGTCGGGGAGCTGACCCTCCGCATGCCAGCCGAAGGCGCGCAGCCATGCGCGGCCGATGAGGTTGCGGACGGGACCGACGGCGGGACGACGACTCATGCGGCTCCTCGCAGCTTGCACCATTCACGCGCCTCGTTCGACCATTCGCCTCGGGCTCGAAATGCCGCTCGGCCTGGCTCCGCTATCGCGCACGTGACGTCAAGCCCCACCTCACCCCCGCCCCCGCCCGCGCCGCCGCGCCCTGTACTTCCACTTCCCGTTGCACGGCTTGCAGAGCCAGAAGCAGAAGCTCGCCTTGCGATCGAAGAGCGCGCCGAGGTTGCCGGCGGACATGGGTGGAGGGTACGCGCACCTCGGCACGATCTCCCTGTGGCACTTCCTCGGAGGCGGGTCCTCCCATATCCTCAGCGGATCATGGCCGACGATACCGGCAGTGCGAAGCTGGTCTACACGGACGACACCGGCGCGCTCCGGACCGTGGCTCTGGGCCGGCAGCCGGTGACGCTCGGTCGTTCGAGGGGGAACGGCGTCCCATTCCCACGCAGCGACGGAGTCTCCCGCTTCCACGCGGAGGTGGTGGCGGATGGGCTCGGCTTCGTCGTGATGGACCGCGGCAGCTCCGCCGGAACGTTCGTCAACGGCGTGCAGGTCCAGGAGCAGCTGCTCGTCGACGGGGACGTCGTTCAGCTAGGGACGCTGCAAGCCCCGGCGCTGCGCTTCGTGGACGCGCCGGCGCTCGCCGACGAGGCCATGGATCGCACGTGGGCGGATGAGCCCATGTCCGTCGTCGCGCCCAAGGACGCGTTGTTCGCGAACATCGCGCTGCGGATGCAGGTGAGCGCCGATGCCCAGAAGATCAACGCCGATCTCACTCATCGGCTGCAGGCGCTCTACACGATCACTTCTCGCGTGCTGAGCGTCAACTCGCTCCCTGAGCTCTGCACCGAAGTGCTCGAGATGATCTTCGAAGTGATGCCCGCGGACCGGGGCGCCGTGCTCCTGCTCGAAGAAGGTGGCGGCTTCACCTCGCGCGCCGTCCGCACTCGCGCGATGGGCGCGGAGAGCGAATTCCGTCCGTCGCGGACCATCGCGAGCAAGTCGGCGAGTCAGAACGTGGCGTTGCTGACGCTGGACGCCTCCACCGACAGCCGCTTCGCGCAAGGGCAGTCCGTCATGGCGCAGGCGATCCACAGCGTGGTGTGTGCGCCCATCAGCAACGGCGACACCGTCTTCGGCGTCGTCTACCTCGACACCACGATCCAGAAGCACGCCTTCGCCGAGCGAGACCTCGACTTCCTGCTCGGCATCACGCGGCAGATGGCCCTTGCGATGGAGAAGCTGCGGCTCCTCGACATGCAGAGAAAGACGTTCGAGAGCACCATGCGGGCTCTGGCGCACTCGATCGATGCGCGCGACGGCATCACCGCCGGTCACTCCAGCCGCGTGGCCAAGTACTCGAAGGCCATCGCGCGGTTCATGGGGATGGACAGCAAGGAATGCCGCGTCATCTGGTACGCGGGCTTGCTTCACGACTACGGGAAGATCGGCACGCGCGAAGCGGTGTTGTGCAAGCCCGACAAGCTCACTCCCGAAGAGTATGAGCACATCAAAGAACACCCACGACACACGTTCAAGATCCTGTCCTCCATCTACTTCGCGCCGGACATGGCGGACCTGCCTCGCATCGCCAGCTCGCACCACGAGCGCCTCGACGGCAAGGGCTACCCGTTCGGATGGAAGGGAGACGAGATCCCGTTGGGCGGCCGCATCATCGCCGTCGCGGACTTCTTCGACGCGCTCACGGTCAAGCGGCACTACCGAGAGCCGGCTCCGCTCCCCGAGGTGATCGGCATGCTGAAGCAGGGACGGGACACGCAGTTCGATGGCGGCGTACTGGACGCGTTTCAGGAGTACTTCGAGAGCGAGTACTTGCCCCACACGCAGCGGCTCGCCGAGCGCAGGGCGGGCGAACAGGCCGGCACGACGGGCGAGGGAAACGGCCCGCCGCGGCCCTGACGCGCCCCCAACGCCTCGACCCGGCGCGCCGTCGTTCGCCGCAGCGATGGCCCTCAGCTCGCGGACCTGTTTCTCGAGGGAAGAAGGAGGGCAGGGGCAAGGGAGCAGGCCGCCGGGCGCCCTGCTAGAGCAACATGCCCGCCGCCACCGTGGCGTTGGTCGACTCGTCGACGAGGATGAAGCTGCCCGTCGCGCGGTTGCGCCGGTACTCGTCGTAGAAGATCGGCGCCGTGGTGCGCATCGAGATGCGGCCGATGCCGTTGAGGCCGAGCGAGGTCACGCCCTCCTTCCGGTGCAGCGTGTTCACGTCGAGCTCGTAGCCGATCCCCGTGACCATCGCGCGCACCCAGCGCGTCGTGTGCTTGAGCGCGTAGCGGCCCTTCGGGGAGAGCGGCGTCTCGCTCATCCAGCAGATCATCGCCTCGAGATCCTGGCTGACCGTCGGCTGGTTGTGCGGGCGGCAGAGCATGTCGCCGCGCGAGATGTCGAGCTCGTCCTCGAGGTGGACCGTCACGCTCATCGGCGCGAAGGCCTCGGCCACGTCGCCCTCGTAGGTCTCGATCCGGGAGATCTTCGTGGTGAAGCCGCTCGGCAGCGCGACCACCTCGTCGCCCGGCTTCAGGATCCCGCCCGCGACCACGCCGGCGTAGCCGCGATAGTCGAGGTGCGCACCGCTCTGCGGCCGCACGACCCACTGCACGGGGAAGCGAACGTCGATGAGGTTGCGGTCCGACGCGATGTGCACCGTCTCGAGGTGATGCAGGAGCGGCGAGCCCTGGTACCAGGGCATGTTCGCGCTGCGGGTGACGACGTTGTCGCCGGTGAGCGCGCTGACGGGGATGAACTGGATGTCCTGCACGTCGAGCTTCCACGCGAAGTTCCGGAACTCGGTCTCGATGCGGTGGAACGTCGCCTCGTCCCAGCCGACCAGATCCATCTTGTTCACCGCGAAGACCAGGTGCGGGATCCGCAGGAGCGAAGCGAGGAAGGAGTGTCGGCGCGACTGCTCGACGAGGCCCTTGCGCGCGTCGACCAGCACGATCGCGAGGTTCGCGGTGCTCGCGCCCGTGACCATGTTTCGCGTGTACTGGATGTGCCCCGGCGTGTCCGCGATGATGAACTTCCGGCGCGGCGTCGCGAAGTAGCGGTAGGCCACGTCGATCGTGATTCCCTGCTCGCGCTCGGCGCGGAGGCCGTCGGTCAGGAGCGCCAGGTTCGTGTACTCGTCCCCGCGGCGGCGCGAGACGTCCTCCACGTGCGCGAGCTGGTCCTCGAAGATGCTCTTCGTGTCGAAGAGCAACCGGCCGATGAGGGTCGACTTCCCGTCGTCCACGCTCCCGCAGGTCGAGAACCGGAGCAGCTCGGCGCCTTCTTCCATCACGGCCACTTCGCGCGCGATCAGCTCGGAATCCATGCAGGGACCTCCCGGGAGAGACGGACGGAAAGACGACGCGCGCGGGATACCGGGAAGCATGCACAATCGCAAGCGTCGGCGGCCCCGATGTGTCGTGCCGCACCGACACACTTCTTCACCCGGCCCGCGTACCCCCGTAGCGCGGCCGCCGTATGGTCTGCCCCGTGAACGACTCCCTGAGAGCCCTCGGTGTACCCACCCCCTCGCGGGCTCGCGCCTGGGTCGTTCGGGGCGTCCTCGCCCTCGTGGTCGTGCTCTCGATCGTGGGGGGAGTGAGCTGGTACCGGAACCGCCCGAGCGGCGCTCCACGGTACGAGACCACGGCCGTCAGGCGCGCCGAGCTCGTCGCGACGGTCACGGCGACCGGCACGCTGAACCCGCGGCGCACGGTCGACGTCGGCCCGGAGATCTCGGGGCGGGTGAGGGACGTCCACGTCGAGGCGAACGATCCGGTCACCGCGGGCGACCTGCTCGCGGAGATCGACACGACGACCATCGACGCCCAGATCGCGGAAGCCCGCGCGAACGTCCAGCAGGCGCAGGCCAGCACCAGGCTCTCTCGCGCGGTCCTCGCGGACGCGCAGCTCGCGCTCGGGCGCATCGAGCAGCTGCACGCGCGTCAGCTCGCTTCCGATCAGGAGCGAGACGCCGCCCGCGGCACGGTGACCCGGAGCGAGGCCGAGGTGGACGCGGCGGTCGCGCGCACAGCGGTCGCGCGTGCGGCGCTCGATCGTGCGCAGACGGACCTTCGCCGCGCGCGCATCCTCTCGCCCATCACTGGCGTGATCCTCACCCGCAACTGCGAGCCGGGACAGAGCGTCGCCGCCACCCTCTCTGCGCCGGTCTTCTTCCAGATCGCCGAGGACCTCGGCGCGCTCGAGCTGAGCATCGACGTCGACGAGGCCGACGTCGGATCCGTGCACGAAGGACAGGACGCGACGTTCGTGGTCGATGCGTACTCGGAGCGCGTGTTCCACGCGACCATCGCTCGCCTTCACTTCGCCTCTCACACGGTCTCGACGGTCGTCAGCTACGAGGCAGAGCTCGAGGTCGACAACTCCGATGGCGTGCTTCGTCCCGGGATGACCGCCACGGCGACCGTGGTGACGGATCGCCGCCCCGCCGATCTCGTCGTCCCGAACGCCGCGCTCCGCTTCGCGCCGCCCGTCACGCCCGGCTTCGGCGCATCGCGTCGCCAGGACGTGCCCGACGGACCGGTCGTCTGGACGCTCGTCGATGGGGTGCCCGCGTTCCACTCGGTGGAGACGGTAGGGACCGACGGACGCAACACCGCGATCCACGGCGGCGGCATCGAAGAAGGCACCGAGGTCATCATCGGCCTCGCGCGCGACACGGAGAGCGCGCGGTGACGGCCCTCGTCGTCGTCGAGGACGTCCGCAAGATCTACGGCAAGGGAGAGGCCGAGGTCCGCGCGCTCGACGGCGTGACGCTCACGCTCGAAGAGGGCGACTTCGTGGCGGTGATGGGCCCGAGCGGCTCCGGCAAGAGCACGTTCATGAACCTCCTCGGCTGCCTCGACGTGCCGACCAGCGGCACGTTCACGTTTCGCGGCGTCGATATCGGCAAGCTCGACAAGGACTCGCTCGCGCTCCTCCGTAGGCATCAGCTCGGGTTCGTGTTCCAGGGCTTCAACCTGATCGCGCGGACGACCGCGCTCGAGAACGTCGAGCTCCCGCTGCTCTATCAGGGCGTGCCGAGCGCAGATCGTCGTGCGCGCGCGATGGAGTCGCTCCGGCGCGTGGGGCTCGAGGATCGCGCCTCGCACTTGCCGAACGAGCTGTCCGGTGGCCAGCAGCAGCGCGTGGCCATCGCGCGGGCGCTCGTCTCGCGTCCGTCGGTCGTCCTCGCCGACGAGCCGACCGGAAACCTCGACAGCGTGAAGAGCGCCGAGATCATGGAGCTCCTCGCTGAGCTCAACCGGGACGAGGGGATCACCATCGTGATGGTGACGCACGAGCCCGAGATGGCCGCCTATGCGTGCCGCACGGTGACGTTCCGCGACGGAAAGGTCGTGGGCGACGAGCGAAAGCGGCCGCCGTCGCCGCCACCGAAGAAGCCGGTGGCGGCATGATCTGGACGACGATCTTGATGTCGCTCGTCGCCATCAAGCGGAACGCCATGCGCTCGGTTCTGACCACGCTCGGCGTCGTCATCGGCGTCGCGTCGGTCATCGCGATGGTGACCATCGGGCGCGGAGCGACCGCGAGCGTGACGCGCGACATCTCGGCGCTCGGCAACAACATGCTGATCGCGGTGCCAGGCGCCGATCGCCGCTTCGGCAGCTCGGGCAGCGCCCAGCCCTTCACGCTCGACGACGTCCGCGCGATCCGCGAGGAGGTCCACGGCGTCACCGCCGTCGCTCCGACGTCGGGCGGCGCGGCGCGCGTGGTGTACGGCAACCGAAACTGGTCCACCGGCATCACGGGCGGAGACAACGGCTACTTCGAGGTGCGGAACTGGGACATCGTGCTCGGCCGCGAGTTCACCGACAGCGAGGTGAGGAGCGGCTCGTCCGTCTGCATCCTCGGCGAGACCGTGCGGCACGAGCTCTTCGGCGCCGGCGATCCCCTCGGCGAGCGCATCCGCGTCGCCAGCGTTCCGTGCGAGGTCGTCGGCGTGCTCGAGGCCAAGGGCCACTCGACGTTCGGCGAGGATCAGGACGACTTCCTCATCATGCCGCTGCTCGGCTTCCAGCGGCGCATCTCGGGCAACGAGAACATCGGGGCGATCCTCATCTCGGCGGCCGACGGCACCGACACTCGGGACGTGCAGCTCGAGACCTCCGCGCTGTTCCGGCAGCGGCGGCGCATCCGGGGCGGCGAGGAGGACGACTTCGTGGTGCGCGACATGCGCGAGGTCGGTCAGGTCGTCTCCACCGTCACCGGCGTGCTCACGACGCTGCTCGGCGCCATCGCGGCCGTGAGCCTCCTCGTCGGCGGCATCGGCATCATGAACATCATGCTCGTCGCGGTGACGGAGCGGACGCGCGAGATCGGGATCCGCTTGGCCATCGGCGCGCGCGCGCAGGACGTCATGCTCCAGTTCCTGGTCGAGGCGATCACGCTCTCGCTCCTCGGCGGCATCAGCGGCATCGTGCTCGGGCTCGGGGGGAGCTACGCGGCGACGCGCGCCTTCGGGATCCCGTTCGTGCCGGGGATGGACGTCATCGGCGGTTCGTTCCTGTTCGCCGGTCTCGTCGGCATCTTCTTCGGCTTCTACCCGGCGAGACGCGCGGCCCAGCTCAACCCGATCGAGGCGCTCCGCTATGAGTAGGCTACTGGCGTTCCTGTTGGCTCTCGCCCTCGCGGCTCCGGCCAGCGCCCAGGAGGAGCTCGACCCGCAGGCGGCCATCGAGGAGGCGCTCGCCGCCTACCCCGGCTACCAGGCCGCCGCGATCCAGGTGCGTCGCAGCCGCGATCACGTTCGCGCCGAGGAGGCGCGCTACCAGCTCGTGCTCCACCTCGAAGGCAACGGCACCGTCGGCTCGACGCCGGTGATCAGCGGCAGCTTCAACCTCATGACGACGCCGCCGTCGCTCATGACCTCGGTCATCATCCCGTACAGCGAGCGCGTCAACGTCATCGCCGAGCTCCAGCGGAGCTTCGACACCGGCACGCTCGTCGCGCTCCGGACCACCGGGTACCGACAGTTCGCCAGGCAGCCGACGAGCTCGGGCACGACTCAGCAGTTCGGCTTCGGCCCGGGCTACGGCCTCGACGTCTCGCTCACCGTCACGCAGCCCTTCCTCCGCGGCTTCGGCGCGACGGTCGGCGCCGCCGATCTCCGCCAGGCCCGCATCGATCTCACGCGCGTCGAGGCTGCACGCGATCAGCGCGCGAGCGAGCTCGTGCGCGACGTGCTCGCGGCCTACGCGCAGCTCTGGTACGCGCAGGAGAGCGTCCGTATCGACGCCGCCTCACGCGACCTCGCGCAGCGGCAGCGCGACGAGGCGACGGCGCGCATCGAGGTCGGCGTGCTCGCGCCCGCGGACGTGCTCGCCTTCTCCACCCGCGTGGCCTCGATGGAAGAGGTGCTCGCGCTCGCGGAGGCCGATCGGAGGAGCCGTCAGCTCGCGCTCGCGACGCTGCTCGGTCACGGAGACGCCTCGGCCACGCTCGACAGCGGCGCGACGGTCGTCGCCGGCGAGCCGGCGAGCGTCTCGTTCCCGGCCTCGGAGGCCGACGCGGTCCGGATCGCTCTCGCGCAGGCGCCGCAGCTCGATCAGCTCCGGGCGCAGGTCGATCTCGCGCGCGAGGCGGCCCGGATCGCGACGCAGGCCATCCAGCCTCGTCTCGACGCGCAGGCGCAGGTCGCGTTCCACGGTCTCGGCCTCGACGACGTCGGCCAGGCGTTCCAGCAGGTGGGAACGTTCGCCGCGGTGAGCGCGATGTTCAGCCTGATCTACGAGACACCGCTCGAGGACACGCGCCTCCACGCGGAAGAGGAGCGCGCGAACCTCGCGATCGACGCGGCGGAGGCGGCCGTTCGCGAGGCCGAGCTCACCATCACGCAGCAGGTCCAGGATCTCCTCCTGACCCGACGGGCGGCGCGCCGCCGGATCGAGCTGGCGGAAGAGACGGTCGAGCTCGCGCACCGCACCGTGGAGGCCGCGCAGGGGCGAATCGACATCGGCACGGCGCAGGTCGCGCTCTTGCTCGACGCCGAGGAACAGGAGCGCGCCGCCCAGCTCCGGCTCGGTCGTGCGCGCGTCGATCTCGTCGTGGCCGAGTCGAGCCTCGCGTCGCTGACGGGGCGCCTGCTCGACGACGTGACCCTGCCCGAGTAGCGCGGGCCGCCTCCGCGAGATTCGGAGACGCAGCCGCGCGCATCGACGTATCCTCTACAGATGAAGGCGAAGGTGCTCATCGTCGAGGACTCGGAGCCGCAGCGACAGGCCCTCGCCAAGGCGCTGCAGGTCCGAGGCTACGAGGTGCGCGAGGCGGCGGGTGGGCTCGAGGCGCTCGCCGCGATCCGGACCGAGCCGCCCGACGTCGTCATCCTCGACGTCGTCCTCGACGGGATGGACGGCTACAGCGTCTGTCGATGGCTCCGCCTCGGCGAGCGAACGCGCGAGATCGTCGTGATCATGCTGACGGTCAAGGGCGAGGTGAAGGAGCGCGTCGAGGGTCTTCACGTCGGGGCCGACGACTACATCCCGAAGCCCTTCGACGTCGACGAGCTCGAGGCGCGGATGTTCGCCGCGCTACGTGGGCGCAACGCGCGGGTCGAGCTCCGCGCGCGCAACACCGAGCTCGAGGGCATGCTCACGCGGACCGAGCACCTCGCCATGACCGACGCGCTGACGGGCGTGTTCAACCGGCGCCGCTTCACGGACGTCCTCGGCAGGGAGTGGGCCACGGCGCGGCGCTACGAGCACCCGCTCTCGCTCCTGCTCATCGACCTCGACCGCTTCAAGGCGCTGAACGATGGCCACGGCCACGCGGCGGGCGACGAGACCCTCAAGCAGATCGCCGTGCTCATCGCAGGCTGCATCCGCGAGGTCGACGTCTGCGCGCGCTACGGCGGAGACGAGTTCGTGGTCCTGCTTCCGCACACGCCGAGCGAGCGCGCGACGGTCGTCGCCGAGCGGATGCGTGATCAGCTCGCGCGGACCGCTACGGGATGGACCGGCGAGGCCCGGAACATCACCCTCTCGATCGGTATCGCATCGAGCGCCGACCTGTCGCTCGGCTCTCCCGACGACCTGATCGAAGCTTCGGATCGCGCGCTCTACGAGGCCAAGCGCCTCGGCCGCGATCGCGTCGTGCTCGCACAGGAGGGCGCCCGCGGGCGCGCCCCGAAGTCCTAGTTCGTCCGGCTCTCAGTCGAGGCGCGTGATCGCCACTTCGACCGAGAGCGTCTCGCCCCCGCCGCCGACGTAGATCACGCCCGACGTCGGCGTCGCGTCCTTGTAGTTCCGGCCGAGCCTCACCCAAGTCGAGCTTCTCAAGCGCGCGAACGTGCCCGTGCGACGGGTGAATAGCCTTCCCAATGTGTGCTTCCTCGTGGCTCGTGAAAATCAGGCGGTAGGGCGCAAGCATCCCCGCCTCTACCTGGCAGAGCTTCCGAACGGTGGCTGGGCACGAGCGCGTGCGACGAACAGCCATCTCATCCTCAAAGGCGACGAATGGCTGTACGACCGGAACGTGAAGCGCGGCTTCACGTCGTTCGCGGATCTCCGGTCGAAGCTCACTCATCGTGAAGCGGCTGGAGGACCTCGCGCAGGCTCGACCGTCAAGCACTACCTTGGCTGCGCGCAGAAGTTCGTCGAGCACTTCGACGGGCGCTCGCCGATGAAGCTCGGGCTGGAGGAGATCCGCTCGTTCGTCGAGCATCTCGAGAAGCGCGACCTGTCACACCAGCGCGTGGGACAGTTCCTCGCCGCGATCAAGTTCCTGTACGGACGCACGCTGGGCCGTCCGCACGAGGTCGCATGGATCTCGTTCCCGCGAAACCCGCAGTCGAGGTACGGAATCGCGCCCCGACCGAGCGCCTTCATCCCCGCTCGTCTGCTGAGCATCCGCGACCAGCCACACGCGTTCTGCGTGAGCCCGACGTGCGACACGCAGGACGTGCGACGCGCTCCAGCGCTCTGACGACGAAACGAAGCGTCCGTCCACCGGGCGCTATCGCGTGCACTCGTACACTGCGGCGGCGCTCCACCAGTCGAGGTACGGAATCGCGCCCCGACCGACGAGGGCCATCACCAGTCCTTCCGAGGAACCGCCCCCGGCCAGGAGCCCGCCGTCCGGGAGCGCGATGGCCCAGCCGAGGAGACGTGGCGTCGCCATCGTCAACGAGGTCCTCAGCTCCGCGATCGGATGCAACAGGACCTC
>JBBSAT010000206.1:0-13865 GCA_038252025.1 Polyangiales bacterium
CCGCGGCGGGGCGGCGCCGCGGCGCAGCCGGCTCCTTGCGGTCGAGGCGCGTCAGCTCTTCCTCGAACGCGACCGGGGACGCGCCCGCGGGCGGCGCCGTGATGATCCGCGCGGGATCCATCGGACGGGGCGTCGGCGTGGGCATCGGCCGCGGCGCGGGCGCGGCGTGAGCGAGCGGCATGGGCTGCGGCATCGGCATCGGCTGGTGCGCGTGCATTGGCTGCGGCGTGGGCATCGGCTGCGGCATGGGCATTGGCTGCGGCGTGGGCATCGGCTGCGGCGCGGACATCGGCTGCGGCATGGGCATCGGCTGTGGTACCGGCTGGGGCCGCGGCGCGGACGGAGCCGCCGATGCCCTCGGCGCTGGCGCTGGCGCCGGTGCCGGTCGGGGCGGAAGCGGGCTGCGGATCGCGACCGGGCTCGACGCACGTCCGGCCGGGGGCATCGACGCCGGCTTGGGCATCGGCGCGGGCGCAGGCATCGCTCGCGGAGCGGGGATACCAGACGTGCGCGCGGGCTCCGCCTTCTTCTTGCGCGGAGCGATCGCCGCGATGTCCGTGTCGTCGAGGTCGCTCGCTTCGAGCTCTTGCGTGACGTTGCGCTGCCGCGCGGGGGGCGTCCTCAGGGGCCTCTGATCCGGGATCGTCTTCGGGTCCTCGAGCGAGATCCCGAGCGCCGCGCGCACGAGGCGCGGGTCGAGATCGGCGGGGCCGTTCTTCTTCGAGTCGACGACGGACTTCGCGTCGTGGCCGAGCTGCTTGAGCTCCTTCGGGTCCAGCTTGAAGGTGCCCGAGTCCGTCATCGCGCGGTTCACCGCCGCAGCGCGGAGCAGGTTCGGATCGATGTCCGAGAGGTCGCGCTCCTGCCGAGCGGTCGGCTCGTCGAGGATGACCGCGGGCAAGCGCATCGTGTCGTTCGGGTTGCCGCGGTGCTCACCACTCATCGAGAGCGGCAGCTCCGTCGTGTCGCTCGGGAACCCGTTGTCGCTGGGAAGCAGATCGGCCGGGTCGAGCTGCTGGGTCCGCTCGTCGCTCGGCGCATCGGTCTCGATCGCGAAGGGCTCGGGCTCGAGCTTCGGCATGGCCGTCTTGCCGTGCTTGGCGAGCGCCGCGATCAGCGGCTCGAGCGTCGTCGGCCGCGCCGCAGGATCGGGATCGAGATAGCGGAGGAGCAGCGGGCCGACCTCGCCGAGCGAGGCTGGCGCCGTCTTCGGGCCCGGCCCGGGCGCCGAGCCGGTGAGCGCCTCCCAGGCGAGCGCGCCGACCGACCAGCGATCGGACGGTCGTCCCGCGAGCCCGTCGCCCACCTCGGGCGCGAACTGGCGACGCACGCCGACGTCCTCGGTCAGCGCGTCGACGATGGCGTCCCCGGGCAGCACCGAGAGCGCGAAGCCGCCCGTCACGCGCACGGCGTCCGGGCTCACGTAGATGCGATGCGCGCGCAGATCGCCGTGAAACCACGGCGAAGGAACCGCGAGCGTGACCTCGGCGAGCCGCGCGAGGACCGGAAGGAGCTCGAGGGTCGAGAACGTCGTCCCCTTCGAGGCGCGGCTGTCGAGCACGGCGCGGAGCGTGGTGCCCTCGGGCCAGGGCTCGACGATGAACACGAGCGCGCCCTCGCGGTCCACGTCGCGGATCCGCTGGATCGTGCGGCCGCCGATGCCGACGAGCGGCGACAGGCGGCGAACCAGCGCGCGCGCCTCTTTCTCTCCGAGCTGCCCAGGAGCAGGCATCCGGAAGAGCACGTGCGTCTCGGACTCCTGGTCGAGCGCGCGATACGTGAGCGCGAGCCCGTCCGAGTCGAGCAGCTCCACGATCTCGTAGCGCTCGCCGAGAACATCCCCCCGGCGCGGTCCGCGCGCGAGGGGAGAGCCCGTCACGAGAGTCGATTCGCTGTCGGCCATCCCTGAAAAACCCGCCCACTCCCAACAAACCGCAGCCCGACGGGAGGATACCTCGCCGCGCCCCCCGTGCGAACCGCGCGTGCGTAGACCGCTTCGCCGCGAGCCCCCTGCCTCGATCACACCCCCGTGCTGCCGAACCCACCGTCCCCGCGTGGGGTCGCGTCGAGCGACTCGACCTCGATGACGGCCGGCTTCTCCACCCGAGCCACGACCAGCTGCGCGATGCGCTCGCCGTGGACCACCGTGAACGCCCTCGGGCCGTGGTTGACCAGCAGGACCTTCACCTCGCCCCGGTAGTCCTCGTCGATGGTCCCCGGCGCGTTGAGCACGGTGACCCCGTGCTTGGCCGCGAGGCCGCTCCGTGGCCGGACCTGCCCCTCGTGCGCGGACGGCAGGGCCACGGCGATCCCGGTCGGGATCAGCGCGACCGCGCCGCGCTCGAGGACGACGGGCGAGTCGAGATCCGCCGCGAGGTCGAGCCCCGCGGCGCCCGCCGTGGCGCGCGTCGGCACCACGGCGGTCTCACGGAGCCTGACGACGCGAAGCATCGCGTTCAGCGACGGTCGCGCGGGCCACGGTCGCGACGCGGGCCACCCCGGTCACCACCGCGATCGCGATCGTTGCGCTCGCGCGGCGGCGGCTCGACCCAGCCTTCCGGCTTCTCGAGGAGCGCCTTGCGCGAGAGACGCACGCGGCCTTCGCCGTCGATGTTCGTGACCTGCACGTCGACCTCGTCGCCGAGCTTCATCACGTCCTCGACCGAGCCCACGTGCTCGTATGCGAAGTCCGAGATGTGACAGAGGCCGTCGGTGCCCGGCATGATCTCGAGGAACGCGCCGTACGCCTCGACGCGCTTGACGAGGCCCTTGTAGGTCTTGCCGACCTCGGGCTCGGTGGTGAGGCCGCGGATGATGTCGATCGCGCGCTGCGCCTTGGCCGGATCGTTCGAGGCGACGTGCACGGTACCGTCGTCGTCGATGTCGATCTGCGCGCCGGTCTGCTCGACGATGCCCTTGATGGTCTTGCCGCCGGGGCCGATGACGACGCGGATCTGGTCGGGCTTGACCTTGATGGTCGTGATGCGGGGCGCGTACTTGCTCATCTCGGTGCGCGGGGCCGGGAGGGCCTCGAGCATCTTGCCGAGGATGTGAAGGCGCGCGTCCTTCGCCTGCGCGAGCGCCTGGCTCATGATCTCGCGGCTGAGGCCGGCGATCTTGATGTCCATCTGGATGCCGGTGATGCCCTTCTTGGTGCCGCACACCTTGAAGTCCATGTCACCGAGGTGGTCCTCGTCGCCGAGGATGTCCGTGAGGATGGCGTAGCGCTCGTCCTCCTTGATGAGGCCCATCGCGATGCCCGCGACGGCAGCCTTGAGCGGCACGCCGGCGTCCATGAGCGAGAGCGCGCCGCCGCAGACGCTGGCCATCGAGCTCGAGCCGTTCGACTCGGTGATCTCGCTGACGATGCGGACCGTGTACGGGAACTCTTCCTTGCCCGGCATCATCTTCGCGAGCGAGCGCTCGGCGAGGTTGCCGTGGCCGATCTCGCGACGACCGGGGCCGCGCATCGGCTTCACCTCACCGACGCTGAAGGCCGGGACGTTGTAGTGGAGGAGGAAGCGCTTGAAGTGGTTGCCCTGGAGCGAGTCGATGCGCTGCTCGTCGGACGAGGTGCCGAGCGTCGTGGTGACGATCGCTTGGGTCTCGCCGCGCGTGAAGAGCGAGGAGCCGTGGACGCGCGGGAGGAGGCCCATCTCGATCGAGATCGGGCGCACCGTCACGAAGTCGCGGCCGTCGACGCGCTTCTTGGTGGTGAGCACCTGCTCGCGCATCGTCACGTACTTGAGGTCCTCGTAGGCCTCCTTGATCTCCTTCTCCTTGTCCGCGCCGAGCTCCGGCACGAGCGTCGCGAGCATGGCCTTGCGCGTCGCCCGGAAGGCCTGCGTGCGATCGAACTTGTCGGCGATGTTGCAGGCCGCCGTGGCGCCCGGCAGTGCAGCCGCCGAGACCTTCTCGGCGAGGCCGGGGGTCTTGGCCGGAGGCGTGAAGATCCACTTCTTGTTGTTGACGGCCTTGGCCATCTCTTCGATGAGCTCGATGGCCGGCTTGATCGCGGTCTTGCCGAAGAAGAGCGCCTCGACGAGATCCTCCTCCAGGACCTCGCCGCCCTCGCCCTCGACCATGACGATCGCGTCCTTGCTGGCCGCGATGATGACGTCGAGGTCGCCCTTCTCGGTCTCCTGGAAGGTCGGGTTCGCGATGAAGCGCCCGTCGACGCGCGCGACGCGGAGGCTGCCGATGGGGCCCGCCCACGGGATCGGCGAGCAGTGGAGCGCCGCCGACGCGCCGAGCGCCGCGAGGACGTCCGTCGGGTTCTCGCCGTCGTAGGAGAGGACGGTGCAGATGATCTGGATCTCGCTGCGGTAGCCCTCGGGGAAGAGCGGGCGGCACGGGCGATCGATGAGGCGCGACACGAGCACCTCGGCGTCGCGCAGCTTGCCCTCGCGCTTGAAGAAGCCGCCGGGGATCTTGCCGGCCGCGAACGTCTTCTCGACGTACTCGACCGAGAGCGGAAGGAAGTCGAGCCCGGGACGGGGCTCCTGCGCGCCGCAGGCCGTGACGAGGACGATGGACTCGCCGCAGGTGACGAGGACCGAGCCCTGCGCCTGCTTGGCGATCCGGCCGGTCTCGAGGGTGATGACGCGATCGCCGACCTTGACGTTCTCACGAATGAACTGAGCCATGTAGAGCACTCCATCTCCGGATGCGTTCCGGATGCGACGGTCGCTCTCGCCTACGGCTCGGTCCTCGGTTCCAGGTCTCGCGGGGGCTCACTCGGAGGTGGGCGCGCGAGCGCTCGAAACGAAGTCCGAAGCGCGTCCGATCGGAGAGACGACGACGGTTCTTGGGAGAGAATGAAAAAGGGAACAGAAACGAAGAAGAGCGCGGGATCTCTCCCACGCTCTTCTCCAGACGCTTTACTTACGGATGCCGAGCGACGCGATGATCTTCCGGTATCGGTCGACGCTCTTGCCGCGGAGGTAGTCCAGCAGGCGCCGTCGTTGGCTGACCATCTGGAGCAGGCCGCGACGCGAGTGGTGGTCCTTCACGTGCGTCTTGAAGTGCTCCGTGAGGTAGATGATGCGCTCCGTGAGGATCGCGATCTGCACTTCGGGCGACCCGGTGTCGGTCGGATGGGTCCGGAAGGACTCGATGAGGTTGGTCTTGCGCTCGGCCGTCAGGGTCATGTTTTGCCGCTCGATTCAGTTGCTGTCGGGGTCGCTGCGGTGAGCTTGCCGATGGGGGGGTCGAAAAAGTGGCGCGAGTATGGGAGGCGGCTCCGAGGTGGTCAAGCGTGCGCGCTGGCCTTGTCGCGGGTGGGGTGCGTGTCATGCTCGCCCGCTGCGACGGACGGTCTTCGTTGGGGGGCCCGTGCTCGAAGTCGCATTTTTTGAACGCTCCTGAGGAGGATCGAATGGACAAGCGGTTGCTTTTGGTTGGCTTGGTGGTGTTGCTCGGTTGTGGTGGTTCGCCGGCGCCGGCCGATGATGCGGCGACCCCGCCCGTCGACACGGGGGTCGAGCCCACGGACACCGGGCCGGCCGACGCGTACGTCGCGCCGCAGCCTGCCCTCGCCCTCATGGGAGGCGGCGTTCCGGACTACAGCTGCCTCGGCACGGCGACGGCCCCGACCGCTGGCGCGGACGTCGGTGCGACCCTTCACGTCAACGAGTACCTGAGCAGCGCGGACGTCACGAGCCAGGTGGTCGAGGTCTGGACGACGAACGTGATCGGCACGACCTGCGCGGCGCCGGACTGCATGATGGTCACGTCGGACGCCATGGGTGACGTCTCGGCGACGGCCGCGGCCGACGCGTGGTTCGCGTATCGCCTCCCGGCCAGCGCGGGCACCGCGCAGGTCCTCGCCTACAACCGCCCGTGGAACGCGGCCGCTGGCGGCACGATCACGATCACGGCGTTCTCGTCGGGAACGATCTCCACGGTCAGCGCGCTGCTCGCGCGTGACTTCAGCGCGGCCGCGGGCGCCGCCTCCGGAACGGTCGAGGACTGCATGGGCCGCGGCGTCATGAACGCCTCGATCCGGCTCTTCTCCGGTGGTGCCGAGGTCGTCGGCGGCCCGCGAACGGATCGCACCACGCCGCGCATCACGGGCCTGCAGGGCACGGCGCCGACGGCGAGCGGCCTGACCGGCGACGGCGGCACCTTCGTCGGGGCGAACGCCCCGCCGGGCGACTACCGCGTCGAGGTCTACGGCGCGATGACCGAGGGCGGCGCGGTGGAGCTCATCGGCTGCGAGGAAGGCACGATCGTCGGCGGCGGCATCACGGTCTTCACCGTGGGCGGCCTCCGCGGCGACTACGCGACGGGCTCCGGCTGCGCGATGTGATCGAAGCGGCGCTGGCGAGAGCCGGGCGCTGATCACTCGACGACTCGAGTGATGGAGAGGGGTGGACGCGAGAGCGCTCACCCCTCTTTTCTTTCCGTCGGCCGCGCGAGCAGGTGCATCGTCTCAGGATGGGATGCGAATGAGGCATCGACGCATCCTCGCGCTCGTGACGCTGCTCGGGTGCCTCCTTGCGCGCCCGACGTCGGCGGCGGCCTGGTGCCCCTCGCTGACCGACGGGCCGCCTCAGCCCGCCGACTTCAGCGCGTGCGCGCCGCGCCTCGATCGCCTGCCGCTCGCGTGGCGGCATCGCTGCACGTCGCTCTCGCTCTCCTCGGCGGCGCCTTCGCGCGCGCTCTCGGACGCGCAGGTGCGCGCGGTCTTCCGGCGCGCGCTCGATCAGTGGCAAGGCGCGGACTGCGGGAGCGGCGTGACGACGGGGCTCGACGTCGCGATCCTCGAGGAGGCGAACGCGTGCACGGTCGGCACGCACGCCACGCGCGGGCCCAACGTCCACACGGTCGTCTTCATCGACGACGCGACGGCCTGGTCGCGCACGCTCGGCCTCGACACGCGCGCCTACGCGGTGAGCCTGGTCTGGCACGACCCGCACACCGGGGAGATCGTGGACGTCGACATCGAGATCAACGAAGCGCGGGGCACGCTCACGGACTGCCCCGACGCGGGCTGTCCGGCGTCGTCCGATGCCGTCGATCTCGGGAACGTCGTGACGCACGAGCTCGGCCACTACTTCGGCATCGCGCACACGACGGCGGATCACCCGGCGGCGACGATGTTCGCGGAGGCGCCGTTCGGCGAGATCATCAAGCGCGACCTCGACCCGGACGACATCGACGCCATCTGCACGACCTATCCCGCGGGCACGTTCGACGAGTCGTGCGACGCGACGCCGCTCGGCGGGCTCGGGCTCGACTGTCAGCCCGGCGGTGGCTGCGGCTGCGCGGCAGTCGGCGCGCGAGGCTCGTCGGGGGCGGTGACCGCAGCGCTGGTGGCCGCGCTCGGGATGCTGTTCGCGCTGCGTCGTGGAGCGGGCACGAAGTGATCTCCCGGGCGCTGGATCAGTCGCAGAAGCAGCCGGGCGTGACGGCGCGGGCAGCCGGGCGTGACGGCGCGGGGACGGTCGTCGTCATTTTCGTCATATGGCCGAGCAGTGGCGGCTCGCATCGCCCGCCGCTCTCTTTCGCCTCGGGCGAAGGCGATGACGATTGCGACTCGGAGCCAGCGCAACGCGTGCTGCTCGAGCCATGAGCGCGCTCAGAGCGGCGTGATCGTCACCGTGCCCGGGCCGTGGCTCGTGCGCGCCGTGATCGCGGCGCTGGTCCCGACGGCGATCGATCCTCCACCGGCCGCCGCGAGCGCCGCGCCGCCAACGCTGGCGCCGCCCGAGTAGCCACCGCCGCCGCCGCCGCCGTCGTTGCCGCCGCCGCCGCCGCCGCCGAAGCCGCCGTTCGATCCCGCGCAGCTCTCCGACGTGTCGCGTGGGCCACCCGCGCCGCCGCGGATGAACGCGACGCCGCCGCCGCCGTACCCGACCGTGCCGTCGCCCGTGAGGCCGCCCCCTCCTCCGCCCTCGTAGCCGAGCGCACCGCCGCCGCTCCCGCCAGTCCCGCCGGCGTACGTGCCCGAGCTGCCGCCGCTCGTCGTGAGGCTTGCGTCACCGCCAACGCTCGCGAAGTAGCTGTACGCGCTGCCGCCTCCGCCACCGCCGGCGACGACGAGCGCCTCGGACATGCCGCGCACGACGAACGTCCCCCCGCCGCCGCTCGCGCCGCAGCCGTCGAGCCCAGCGCCGATCGGGCCGGATGGCTCCTGGCCGACGAGCACGGAGAGCGAGTCGCCCGGCATGACGCTGACGATCACGTCGACGTGCGCGCCGTGACCGCCGGCATAACCTCCCGCGCCACCGCCGCTCGCGCCGTCGGCGACGATGCGCATGCTCGTCACGCCGCCGGGCACGACGTAGGTCGCGATCGTGCCCGTGTAGCCGTAGGTCACCGGGGGAGGCGGCGGCCCGGCGTCGGTCCCCACGTCGACCGGGACGAAGGCGTCGATCTCCACGAAGGCGTCGACCGCGACGAAGGCGTCGATCTCCGCGGAGGCGTCGATCTCCACGGAGGCGTCGACGGACCCATCGGGCTCGACGCTCCCGTCCAGGTCGGCGAACGCGTCGCTCTCTCCGAACGCATCCACGAGGGAGTCGGCGTCGACCGGCTCCGCACCGGTGTCGAGCGCGTGAGCGCCGCCGTCGCGCGTCCGGCTGGATCCATCGTCGTTGGTGCGTCCGCTCGCGCACCCGGTGACGACCCCGGACACGGCGAGCACTGCGAGCACGGCGAAGAGGCGCATCGGCCGAGCGTCGTCGAGCGGCCCGCGCGAGTCAACGCGCGCAGCGCGGACGACGTGGCGAAGCCGAAGAACGCTGCGGCGAGCGCCCTCTGCCGGACACCGGCAAGCGCGCACGACGATGCGCCACCGCCCCCGACGGGCTCGATCGACTGCTCGGCGAACGCGACGCCCGACCCGCAGGCGTTGTGCGACGCGATCGCGCAGCACGACGTGTCGCAGCGCAGCTTCGACCGCGAGGCGGCAGGAGCAAGCGGTGAGCGAGCGCGGCCTGCACCGCTCCGTCAGTCGGCTATGCTCGTTGCGTGGCGTCCATCAGCTGCCCGTCCTGCAAGGGTGTCATCCCGCTCGACGACGTCGATCTGTCGACGAAGCTTGCGAAGTGCCGGCCATGTGCGTCGGTCTTCGATTTCCGCGATCAGGTGCGCAGCGCTCAGGACGATGCGCGCCGCCGTCGTGAGCTCGTGCCGCCGTCCCGCTACCGGGTGATCGACGAGAAGAGCGAGGTGGTCGCGACACAGAGCGCGACCTATCGCGACGCCAGCGGCCCGGCTTCGCGCGCGACGCTTCGCATCGTGCGCCGCTGGTGGTCGTTCAAAGCGATCTTCGGCTCACTGTTGGCGGGCCTCTGGACGTTCCTCATGGCCCTCTCGATTCTGCATGGACCGGGTGACGCCGAGCACGCCGCGCGCAGCATCGTCCCGGCGCTCCTCTTTCTCGTCTTTCCGGGTCTCGTCGGGCTGATCCTCGGGCTCGTCCGCGTGCTGAATCGAACGTCGATCTCGGTGGACGACCAGCACGTGCGCGAGACGCACGGGCCGCTTCCGTGGCGCCGCAGCATCACGACCGCGTCGGGCGCGATCCGCAGCCTGGTGGTCGAGCGGCGGCCGCAGAGGCTCCCGCCCGACGCGAAGAACGCTTGGTTCGTCGTGCTCGCGGACACTACCGATGACCCCGCGCGGGTGATCGTCTCCGGCCTTCCGACCGAGGCCGGGGCACGCTTCGTCGCGCGCGTCGTCTCCGAGCGGCTGGGCCTCCCCGACCCGCTGTGATCGTCCCTCGGTTCTGGGCTCGACGTCGAGCAGCGTGAGCACCCGATGTGGGTGACCCTCGGCTGCCTCGTCCCGTTGCTCGCGACTGCGCTCGCGTGGCTCATGCTCGAGAGCGTCGCGTGGGCCATCTTGGCTGGCGTCTGCAGCATAGCAGCCGCCTCTGGCCTCGGCTCGCTCATCGACCGCTTCCGACTCGCCGCGGGTGGCGGCCCGGAGCAACGGGCGATGTCCCGCCTGCGCTCGTATAGCGAGCGGCATCCCGAGTGGTGCGCTCACGCGTACCGGACGCCGCTCGGCCTTCGCGTCATCGCGACCCATCGGCGCTTCGACCCTACCGAGCCCGCGGCGCGAGACTTCTTCAGGCATCTCGACGTCGATCCTCTCTACCCCTCTGAGCGCCTCCGCCCGGCGAAGTGCAGGAGCGGGAGCGAGAGCAGCGATGCCGCGGCCATGAGGAGGAACGCCGTGGGATAGCCCGCGCTCGCCGCCATGCGTCCGGCCGCGAAGCCCGACCATGCTTCGCAGCCGTTGGTCGCTCCCATGAACGCGGAGAACTGCGTCGCTGCGAGGCGCTTGGAGCTGAGCTCCATGAAGAAGGCATACGAGGCGGCGGTCAGCGCGCCGAGGCCGAGGTAGACCGCGAGGAGCGCGGGGAGCGGCTGGCCCGCGGTGAGCGCGACCGCGGTCACGGCGAGCGCGACGCCGACGACGGACAGCGCCGTGGCGCGGCGAGCGTCGAGGCGATCGGTGAGCACGCCGCCGAGCAGCGAGCCCGTGAGCATCGCGACGACCGAGGGCAAGAAGAGAAACCGGCCGACCTCGTCGCGCGTATAGCTGGCGTCGATCAAGAAGGGACCGGCGAGCGCGCCCACCGACTCGAAGGCGGCGCCCGCCGTGAGCGCGATGCCGAGCCCGAGCCAGGTGCTGGGTGCGACGAGGGCGCGGCGCAGCTCGACGGCGAAGTCGCCTTCATCCGCAGCTGCGAAGGCCGGGGGGCGCACCAGGAGCGCGAGCGATCCGAGGAGCACGAGCCAGACGGAGATCGCCGCCACGAGACTTGGAAAGCCGACACGCTCGGCCACGATGAGCGCACCGCCGCCGAACACGGAGCGGCCGAGCAGCATGCCCGCCTGCATCCAGCCATTGAGCGAGCCGAGCTCTTCTCGCGGAACGCTGCGGATCGCGAGCGCGTCGATCCCCACGTCCTGCGTCGCCGCGCACACCGCGTGCAGCGCGAGGAGCACGCGGATCATCGGGAAGGCCGACCCGATGTCGACGAAGGCGAGCGGCAAGAGCGTGAGCAACATCCCGAGCTGCGAGGCGGCGATCACCCACGAGAGCGTTCGCGGCCGCGTCGCGATGCGATCGACGATCGGTGCCCAGAGGAACTTGAGCGTCCAGGGCAAGACCAGGAGCGCCGTGAGGTCGGTGATCGCGGCGACGTCGATGCCGCGCGAGCGCAGCTCTGCCGGAAGGGCCCACCAGATGAACCCGATCGGCGCGCCCTCGCACGCATAGAGCGCGAAGAAGAGCGCGCGCCGACCGAGGCGAGTGGTGGGGAACTCCATGCGCGCCCGAGGATTGCACGTGTCCCGTCAGGGACGCCGAGCGAGCTCGAAGTCGAACGCGTCCGCCGGCGTGATGTGATCAGCGCGCCCACGACGAGATCGACCGCGCCCGTGAAACGGAACGGCTCACATGACGAAAAAGACGAAGCGCGTCCCCTGTCCGCAGCCTCGGGCTCAGCCCGCGATCGGGATCAGGTCTCGCAGCACGCGCGCACGCTCTCGCGCCAGCGGGACTCTCGGCTTGTCCGGGTGCGCGAGGAGCATGTCGAACGTGCCCGCGCCGCTCGGCTCGAGCGTGCGGATGCGATCGAGGCGCACGAGGTAGCCGCGGTGCGAGCGGAAGAACACGCCCGGCGGCACGCGCTGCTCGATCGCGGACAGCGTCAGATCCAGCGCGAAGCGATCCGTATCCGTCACCGCCCAGACGAGCTCGTCCTTCATCTCGAACCAGGCGATGTCGGCGATGTCGACCACGACGAACGCGCCCTTGCGCCGGATCGCCAGGCGCGTGAGCGGCGCGTCCGAGTCTGGCATCGGCGCCGAGACCGGCCCGCCCGCGAGACGCTCGCGCACGCGCTCGACGGCCTTCTTCACGCGCTCGAGCCGCGCGGGCTTCAGCAGGTAGTCGACCACGCCCACCTCGAAGCCGCGCAGCGCGCCCTCGTCGTGCGCGGAGACGACGACGACCGGCAGCTCCGGCCAGCGCGCCGAGATCGCCTCCGCGAGCGCGAGCCCGTCGGGGCCCGGCATGCGGAGATCGACGAACACCACGTCCGGCGCGAGGCTCTCCGAGAGCTCGAGCGCGCGCGCAGCGCCGTCGGCCTGGCCGACCACCTCGACCTCGCCGACCTCGGACAGAAGGAACGCGAGCTCGTCCCGCGCGAGCGGTTCGTCGTCCACCACCAACGCTCTCAGCACGCTCATGCAGCCACCTTCTTCTCCGCCGTCGATCCAGGAAGCTCGTACGCGATCGGGAGCCTGAGCGACGCCACCGCGCCGCGCTCACGGAGCTCGAGGGTCAGCGAGGCCTTCTCACCGAAGAGGCGGGAGAGCCGCTCGCGCAAGGTCGAGAGCGCGATGCCGGCGCCCTCGTCGTTGGCCACCTCCGGCAGCGGGGCGCCCTCGGTCCGATCTTCGACGCGCACGATCAGCGCGCCGTCCTCGCTCGAGGCGGAGAGCTGGATGGTGCCCTTCCCCTCCCGGCGCGCCACGCCGTGCTTCACCGCGTTCTCGACGAGCGGCTGGAGGCTGAGCGCAGGGATGCGGCAGGAAGCGAGCGAGTCGGGCACGTCGACGGTGAGGCTCAAGCGCTCACCGAGCCGCGCGCGCTCGATGGCCAGGTAGCTCTGCGCGTGCGCGACCTCGGCGCGGAGCGGCGCGTCCTCGGGGTGAGAGAGGATGTAGCGATAGAGATCGGCGAGGTCGGCGACGAGCTCGCGCGCGCGATCGGGGTCGGTGCGGATGGTGGCCCGCACGGCGGTGAGCGCGTTGAACAGGAAGTGCGGCTCGAGGCGACGGCGCAGCGAGTCGAGCGAGGCATGGTCGGCCGCAGCGCGCGCTTCCACGAGGTCGACGGCGGCCTGCTCGCGCGACACGACGACGCGCGCGACGGCGACGAAGAGCGTGACGCCGGCTGCGTTCACGAGGAGCTTCACCACGTGCGCGGGCCAGGCCGGCAGATAGCGAGTCGCGTGGCCCATGAGCAGCAGGCCGGCGCCGACGGTCACGATGTGCACCGCCTGGATGCCGAGCGACATCACGAAGACGCGCTGCGGCTTCTGGACCCACTTCGGCCAGCGCTCGGCGACGAGGCCGGCGATCACTCCGTCGAGGACGGACGCGACGAGCACCCAGGGCGCCGTCTCCTCGTCGACCTGCGTCGCGTAGAAGAGCCCGCCGCCGAGCCCGGCGATGAGGCCCGCCTTCCAGCCGCCGAGGATCGCGGCGATGAGCACGCCGATCGCGCGGACGTTGAAGTGCTCGCCCGAGAGAGAGAACCCGAGGTTCGCCCCCCAGATCGAGAGCAAGAGCCCGAAGAGCGCGGCCGCGAGCTTGTCGCGTCGCTCACCGCCGCCGAGGAGGCGCTTGCGCAGCGGCGGATAGAGGACCGCCACGAGGGCCGCCGCAGCGAGCAGGCCCATCTTCTCCGCCAGCTCGATGAGCATCACCGCGGGCGACATCGACCGGATCCTGCGGGGCCGCGAGCGTTTGCGCTACGGGACCTGGGCGAACGGGCGTGCGAGACCGCCGGACGGTCAGTGCGAGGTGCCGACGCCCCGGAGGGACGACCCGACGGCGATCGCGCGACGCGGGCGGCGCCGAGGGCGTTGGCCGTCACGCTGCGAGCGCGTGATAAGATCGCCCCATGTCGCGCGACGCGCTCATCGAGGCCCTTCGCACCGCGCTCGCGGCCGAGCCCGGCGTCGCGCTCGCCCTCCTCTTCGGCTCGCGCGCGCGAGGGGACGACCGGCCCGGATCGGACGCGGACGTCGCCGTGCTGGCCGCGGACGTCGATCTCATCGCCCTCGCCGATCGCCTCGAGCGCATCGCGCACGTGGCCGTCGACGTGACCGA
>JBBSAT010000207.1:0-13831 GCA_038252025.1 Polyangiales bacterium
CCCGGCGGCCGGGCTCCGGGCCGGTCGGCGGACGCGGCGAGGGCGCCGCCGCCGGGTCCACGAGCGGCAGCCGCACGTCGAAGACCGCGCCCTTTCCGAGACCCTCGCTGCGCGCCGTCACCGTCCCACCGTGCAGCTCGACCAGCGCCTTCGCGAGCGCCAGGCCCAGGCCGAGCCCGCCTTTGCTGCGGTCGACGCCCTGCACGAGCTGACTGAACGCGTCGAACAGATGCGGGAGCGTCGTGGGCGCGATCCCGATGCCGTTGTCCTCGACCGAGACGAGAGCGTGCTCGGTGCCTGGCTCGCGTTCGACCCGCACGCGGATGCGACCGCCGCGCTCGGTGAACTTCCCCGAGTTGTGGAGGAGGTTCCCGACGATCTGGGCGAGCCGCGTACTGTCGCCTTCTACCCAGAGCGGCGCGCCGCCGACCTCGAGCGTGACGGCGATCCCGGCGCCCTCGAGGCTCGGGCGGTAGTCCTCGGTGGTCTGCCGCACGATCTTCGCGAGGTCGTGCCGCTCGTTCCGCAGCTGGATGCGCCCGCGCGCGATGCGCGAGACGTCGAGGAGGTCGTCGATCAGCCGAGACATGTGCGTGACCTGCCGATCGATCACGTCGCGCAGGCGATCCAGCGCGGGGTCGCCCGGCGCGACCTTACGCATGACGTGCACCGCGTTGCGCACGGGCGCGAGGGGGTTGCGGAGCTCGTGCGCGAGCATCGCGAGGAACTCGTCCTTGTGGCGATCCGCTTCGCGGAGGGTCTCTTCCGCTTCGCGCTGCTCAGTCACGTCGGTGTTGGTGCCGAACCAGCGGACGACCTCGCCCTGCTCGTCCCGGATCGGAATCGCGCGCGACAGGAACCACCGATACGTGCCGTCGGCGCGACGTGCGGGGAACGTGTCTTCCCACGGCTCGCCGCTCACGAGGTGCTCGCCGAATTTCTGGGCCACGCGCGCGCGGTGCTCCGGGTGCATGATGCGCGCCCAGCCGTCGCTCCCCATCTCCAGCGGGCTGACGCCGGTGTAGTCGAGCCAGCGCTTGTTCGCCCAGATCAGATGGCCGCGCGGCTCGGCGATCCATGCGAGCTGCGAGATGTTGTCGGCGAGCGCCCGGAAGCGCGCGTCGCTCTCGCGCAGCGCCGCCGCGACGCGCCTCTGCTCGGTGACGTCGAGCATCGAGCCGATCATCCGGACGGCCTTGCCCGCAGGATCGCGCGCGATGTAGCCGCGGTCGAGGAAGACCCCGAAGCTGCCATCGTCCTTGCGGAACCGGTACTCGTCGGACCAGCTCTCCGCCCTGCCGTCGATCGCTGCGTAGATGCGCTCCGAGAACCGCGCGAGATCGTCCGGGTGGATGCGCTGGGTCCAGCCCGAGATGTCGTGGCCGAGCTCCTCGCGCGTGCAGCCGAAGCGCTCGAGCACCATCTCGTTCCACTCGAGATGACCCGTCACGAGATCCCAGTCCCACATCACGTCGTTGGTCGCGCGCGCGACCAGCCGGTAGCGTTCCTCGCTTTGGCGAACGGCGGCCTCGGCCTCGACGCGCGCCGTGATGTCCATCTGCGCCGCGACGCCGCCGACCACGTTGCCCGCGGCGTCTCGGACTGGCGCGCCCGAGAGCATGATCGTTCGGCGGGTGCCCGGTGCGTCGAAGGGCTCGATCTCGAGGATGTCTCCACGGGCGGGCTCGCCGCGCAGCGCTCTCGTCATCGCCCACTCGCGGGGCAGGACCCTCTGGCCATCGTGCTCCGATCCGTCGGCCCAGTAGCCCTTCCAATCCGAGCGTTCGTCGACCGGTCCCGAAGATGCGTCGATGCCCCAGAGCCGATCGTGCGCAGGGTTCGTGCGAAGGAGACGGCCTTGGGCGTCCGCGACGACGATGCCGACCGGCGCGGCCTCGAGCACGGCATCGAGCTGGCGACGCTCGGACTCCTCGTCCGCCCCGGCGGCGCACGCACGCTCCTCGCTCGCGCGGAGCGCCGCCTCGACGCGGGCGCGCTCGGTGACGTTCACCGCGGATGGGACGATGTGCGTGACGCGTCCCGAGGGATCGCGGAGCGGCGCGATCTGGACGTCCACCGTCGCGGTGGATCCATCGCCCGCGGGGAGGACTTGGTCGAATCGGACGGCGTCGCCCTGCGCGGCGCGCTCGCAGGCGTGCTGGATGCGCAGGGCGACCTCGGGCGACTGCGAGCCCCACGCCTCCCAGAACTTCCGGCCGATCACGTCCTCTCGCCCCAGCTTGGCGGCGGCCAGCGGTGCGTCGTTCACGTAGAGGATGGTGCCGTCGAGGTCGAGGATGGTCACGAACGTGCTGAGCGCGTCGAGGACGCGGCGCGCGACGGTCGGCGCGAGGCCTTCGGGCGCCGCCTTCCGGCGGCGTTCGGCAGACCCCTTCGATACGACCTGGACCATGACGTCTCTGTTCGCGCTCGCCGCTCCCCAGGATCGACGAAGTCGCTACTTGTCGCTTCCTAGGCGCGGCGGATCCAGGCGCCCACGTCGCGAAGCCGGGGGTCGCGATCGGCGGGTGGATGAATGACCCGTGTGGCCTCCGCAACCGAGCCCCGATGAGCCGTCGCCTTCTCTCGCTCTTGCTCGCGACTGTCCTGGCCGGGTGCACCGTTGGGATGGACAGACCGGCTCGCGACGCTGCGCCGGGGACCGGAGATTCGGGCTCCCTGGCCGACGCTGCGACGCCTCTGCTCGACGCGGGCCCGCCGATCGAGTGCCTGCGGACCTTCGAGTGGGACGCGAACCTCTCGACCCCCGAGTACGATTTCCGGGTCGTGATCCACGTCGACCAGGCGGGTCACTCACTGCGTAGTGAGACGCGCGCCGCCGATGGCTCGCTGATGTCCGCGAGCTCGTTCTCGAACGAGGGCAACACGACGCTCGAGAGCCGTGACGCCGGCGGCGACGGCACCGTGGAGTCGCGAGAGCGCACCACGCGCGAATACGACGCGTTCGCCCGGCTCGTACAGCTCACGATCGACCGAACAGACGACGCTTTCGTGGACGCGGCCCTCACGTACTCCTACGAGGACACGTCGCATCGCCTCGCGCGCTACGACCAGCACGAGACCTACGTCGACCACGCGCCCGTCGACACGTTCGCCATCTTCACGAGCGATATGCACGGCCGTCTCGTCACGGAGGAGATCCATCTCTCGTCGGGCGCCGTCGATCGCGCCGTCTTCGTCTACTCGGACCCGGTCTCGCCCGCGCACGTCGAGTCCACGCTCGATCGAGGATCGGACGGCACACCCGACATCCGTCTTCGCATCGATCTCGACGAGGGCTGCGAGCTGGAGATCGGCCCGGAGGACATCCTCATCTGATCGTGCTCGCGTGCGACTACTACGTCGCCGAAGCGCGCGCGTTCCGCGTGCGGCCGCCGCGCTGATCGACTGATCGAGTGATCGGCCCGCGAAGCCCCGCGTTCGTCCGTGCTCCGCGAGCACTCCGGTCTGCGGCACATCACGTGCTGAGTCTGCGTCCATGACGACGCCGCGCATGCAGTACGAGCCGGAGAACACGCAGGTCTCGCGAAGCCGTGGCCGGAAGGCGTCCAGCTTCTGGGCGCTCGCGCGGGCGGGCGGGATCGCTCCTGCGATCGGCATGCTGCAGGCGGTGCTCGTCCTCTCGCTCGCGATGACCGGTTGCGAGAGCTCGATGGAGGGTCGGATCGCAGATGCCGGGCCCGCGCGCGACGCGGCCGCCGCGCCTCGTGACGGCGCTGCGTCGCCCGACGCGTTCACGCCCGCTTCCGACGCGTCCATGTCCGACGCGTTCGCCGAAGACGCGGCCGTCCTCGACTGCCCCTGCTTCGACGGTCCCGGGACCTACTGCGAGGCCGACGTCGCGGCGCACGCCGCGGAAGAGGGCTGCGTCGCCCTCCGCGCGAGCGCGACCGGGCATCGCCTGCTTGCCTGCGACGACAGCGGCTGGACCGCGTCGGCCACCTGCGGCTCCGGCTGCGAGACGGGCGAGACGGGCGCGAGCGCCGAGTGCTCGCTTCCGATCTGCGACTGCTTCGTCCGCTCGGCCTGGTGCGGCGCGAGCGCGGCGCGTCACGGGCTCACGCTCGACCCACCATGCCGCGTGCCGCTCGTGCCCGCCCACGATACGGACATCCTCGGCTGCGATGGCACGCGCTGGATCGTGCAGACGGCGTGCTCCGAAGGCTGCTTCGAAGCGCCGACGGGCGTGGCGGACGCGTGCATCTCGTCTCGCCCGACCCCGGCAGCGCCGGGCTGGCCGGCGTGCGCGCACCACGGCCTCCTCCACTCGGGGCTTCACCCCGAAGCCTCCGATCGGCTGCGCTGCGCGGGCGTAACGTCGTCGCAGATCACGCAGACCATCGGCTACGCGACGGCGTCGGCCGGCTATCACGCGCCCGACGGCACGGCGGGCGGCCTCCCGTACACGGCTGCCGTCGATCTGAGCGTCCGCGGCCTGACGACGACGCAGATCCGCGCGCTCCTCGCTCGCCTCGCGGAGAACGGCTTCGCGCCCTGGTATCGCCAGCCGGGCCACGACGGCTGGCCCGCGAGCGAGGCGCCGCACATCCACGCGGTGTTCGCAGGAGTCGTCATGAAGGCCGAGCTGCGCGGCCAGATCCGCGACTTCCTCGCCGGACGGAACGGCCTCGCGTCGCACACGCACTATTCGTTCTGGTCGCCGACCGCCGCTACGCGTGAGATCATTCGCCTGCTCTTCATGCGCCACTACACGCCCTGAGCGCGCATCCCAGCCATCGCCGCGCGCTGAGCGCTTGCGCCCGGCCGCGAGTCCGCCAACGGTACGGGCCCGGCCCATGCCGGGAACCTTGGACCACGCGGTGGTCAGGCTCTGAGGAGGACTCGATGGCGAAGGCGATCCGGCGGGTTGCGGTTCTCGGCTCCGGTGTGATGGGAAGCGGCATCGCGGCGCACATGGCGAACGCGGGGCTCGAGGTGCTGCTCCTCGACATCGTGCCGAAGGACGTGGGCAAGGGGGCTGGCGCGCGGAACGCCATCGCCGCGGGCGCGCTCGCGGGCTTGCTCAAGGCCAAGCCGGCGGCGTTCTTCCATCCCTCCGCCGCCAAGCTCGTCTCGGTCGGAAACCTCGACGACGATCTCGCGAAGGCCGGTGAGTGCGACCTCATCATCGAGGCGATCGTCGAGCGGCTCGACATCAAGCGCGGCCTCTTCGAGAAGCTCGAGAAGGTCGTCCAGCCGCACACGGTCGTCGCCTCGAACACCAGCGGCCTGCGCATCCACGACATGGTCGAGGGCCGCACCGAGGGGTTCAAGAAGCGCTTCCTCGTGATGCACTTCTTCAACCCGGTCCGGTACATGAAGCTCCTCGAGCTCGTGGCGGGCCCGGAGACGGATCCAGCGACGGTCGAGCGCATCGCCAAGCTCGGCCGCGATCAGCTCGGCAAGGGCATCGTCGTCGGCAAGGACACGCCGAACTTCATCGGCAACCGCATCGGCATCCACAGCATGATGACGACGATCCACCTGATGGTGGAGATGGGCCTTCAGCCGGAGGACGTCGACAGCATCACCGGCGTGCCGATGGGGCACCCGAAGAGCGCGAGCTTCCGGACGGCGGACATCGTCGGCCTCGATACCTTCGTCCACGTCGCGGACAACTGCTTCAAGGCGCTGCCGGACGACGAGGAGCGCAAGGTCTTCGAGGTCCCCGCCTTCATCCGCGCGATGGTCGAGAAGAAGGTCCTCGGCGACAAGACGAAGGGCGGCTTCTATCGGCGCGCGAAGGGCGAGACCGAGACGCTCGACTTCGCCACGCTCGCGTACCGCAAGAAGGGCGGCTCCGAGGAGATCGCGAAGACCACGAAGAAGATCTCGAAGATCGAAGATCCCGCGGCACGCGTGAAGGCGCTCGTCTCGGACGGCAGCAAGGTCGGCGAGTTCGCGTGGAAGGTGCTCTCGCGAGCGCTCGCCTACTCGGCGCGCCGCATCGGCGAGATCACGGACGACGTGGCCGCGATCGATGACGCGATGAAGTGGGGCTACAACTGGGAGCTCGGCCCGTTCGAGACCTGGGACGCGCTCGGCTTCACCGAGACCGTCGCCCGGATGCAGAAGGACGGCATCGCGCTCCCGGCGTCCATCCTCCAGATGCAGAAGGCCGGGGCGACCTCGTTCTACCGTGCTGACGGCGCGGTGTGGGACCTGGCGAAGGTCGGCTACGCGCTCCGCGACAAGGATCCGCGCGACGTCACGCTCCCCGCGATGCGGCGCCACGGCGCGCCCGTGCTCGCGAACCCGGGCGCAGAGGCGTGGGATCTCGGCGACGGGATCCTCGGCGTCACGTTCAAGTCGAAGGCGAACAGCATCGACCCGGACGTGATCACGATGCTGCACGAGGCCGCGGCCAAGGCGGAGGAAGACTTCCGCGGCATCCTCGTCTTCAACGAGGGCGAGCACTTCTCGGTCGGCGCGAACCTCTTCGGCGTCGTGATGGCGGCGGGCCAGAAGCAGTGGGACCAGCTGCGCACGATGGTGAAGGGCTACCAGGCGGCGACGCAGCGTCTGAAGTACGCGAGCGTTCCGGTGGTCGCGGCGCCCTACGGCATGACGCTCGGCGGCGGGCTCGAGCTCTGCTTCGGTGCGGACGCGGTGCAAGCGTCGGCGGAGACGTACGCAGGCCTCGTCGAGGTCGGCGTGGGCGTCATCCCGGGCGGCGCAGGCACGATGAACATGCTCTTCCGCGCGATGGACGGAATCGTCCAGGGCGCGGCCGTCGACACCTACGCGATCGTCACGCAGGTCTTCAAGAACATCGCGCTCGCGAACGTCGCGACCAGCGCCGTCGAGGCGCAGTACTTCGGCTACTTCAAGAAGTCGGACGGCGTGTCGTTCGATCGCGCGCGCCACCTCCACGAAGCGAAGGCCCGCGTGGTCGGGCTCGCCGACGCCGGCTACCACCCGCCCACGCCGCGCGCCTACGTGCTGCCCGGTGAGAACGGCATCGCGACGCTCGGCATGATGATCGACACGCTCGTCGCGGGCGGCTACGCGAGCGAGCACGACGCGCTCATCGCGAGGAAGCTCGCGGTCGTTCTGAGCGGCGGCGTCTCGGGCCACACGCACGAGGTCACCGAGCAAGAGATCCTCGACCTCGAGTGCGAGGCGTTCATCTCTCTCTGCGGCGAGCCGAAGAGCCAGGAGCGCATGCAGTACATGCTCATGAACAACAAGCCCTTGCGTAACTGAGTTTCTAGGGGCCGATACCGGCCCCTCCCCGCCCGGCGGAGCCGGATCGGGGCCCCTCCCCTCGTTCCGACTCGTCGCTCGCTTCGTTCCGTTACGCTTCTCCGCTCCTCACGACGGACACGCACGCGTCTCTCCGCTCCTCACGAGGTGCACGCCTCGGCACGCGCCGGCTGCCTCAACCCCCTCTGCCCGCTCCTTGGGATTGCGTCTGCCCCGCAGCTCCCCAGAAAGGTGTTCTCATGGCCAACGTCGTCATCGTCGAAGCTGTCCGTTCTGCAGTCGGTCGCGCACAGAAGGGGTCGCTCGCGTATCGGCGGCCCGACGAGCTCGCTGGGGAGGTCATCCGCGGCCTCATGGCGCGCGTGCCGCAGGTCTCGCCCGCGCTGGTCGAGGATCTGGTCCTCGGCTGCGCGATGCCCGAGGGCGAGCAGGGCCTGAACATCGCGCGGCCCGTGGGCCTGCTCGGCGGGCTGCCGGAGAACTGCGGCGCGCAGACCATCAACCGCTTCTGCAGCTCGGGCCTCCAGGCGATCGCCACGGCGGCCGGTGAGATCCTCGTCGGCTCGGCCGACGTCGTGGTGGCAGGCGGCGTCGAGTCGATGTCGATGGTGCCGATGACCGGCTACAAGCTCAGCGCGTCGCCCGAGGTGATGAGCGAGTACCCGTCGGTCTACACGCCGATGGGCATCACGGCGGAGAACGTCGCGACGAAGTTCGGCATCACGCGCGAGCAGCAGGACGCGTTCGCGCTCCGCAGCCAGAAGCGCGCGGCCGAGGCGATCGAGAAGAAGAAGTTCGCCGACGAGATCGTGGAGGTTCACGGGCTCAAGTACGAGGGCGACCACCGGAAGCCCTTCGTCTTCAACCAGGGCGAGCTGCCCCGCCCCGACACGACGGCCGAGGGCCTCGCGGCGCTTCGTCCGGCGTTCAGCGCGAAGGGCTCCGTCACGGCGGGCAACGCGTCTCCGCTCTCGGACGGCGCGGCTGCGGCGCTCGTGATGAGCGAGGCGAAGGCGAAGGAGCTCGGCGTGAAGCCGCTCGGATACTTCCGGCACTTCGTCACGGTCGGCGTCGACCCGGCGATCATGGGCATCGGTCCGCTGCCCGCGGTGCAGAAGCTCCTCGCAAAGACGGGGCTGAAGATCGCGGACATCGATCTCATCGAGATGAACGAGGCCTTCGCCAGCCAGTCGGTCTACTGCGCGCGAGAGCTCGGCATCCCGGACGACAAGCTCAACGTGAACGGCGGCGCGATCGCGCTCGGCCACCCGCTCGGATGCACTGGCGCGAAGCTCACTGCGACGCTGCTCTACGAGCTCAAGCGACGCGGCGGCCGCTACGGCATCGTCACGATGTGCATCGGCGGCGGGCAGGGCGCGGCCGGGCTGTTCGAGCTCGCGAAGGGTTGAGTCGACCGGAGCGCACGCCGCGCCCAGCGCGTCATCGGCCGCTCGCTGGCGTGCGCTCTCGTCTTGATCACCCACGAAGCCGTATCCCCGGTATTATCCGCCCGTGGACGACGACGAGGACATCGCCGGCGAGAGCACGCAGGTCGTTCGCCTGCCGGTCGCTGTGCCTGCGGCGCGCTCGAACGTCCGCCGTCCTTACCTGGTGCTCGCTGCCGAGGAGGGACGTGCGTCGGCCTACTGGCCGCTCGATGCGACGAAGACCATCGGACGCGACGCGGGGGCAGACATCCGGATCGAGCTCGAGGGCGTCTCGCGCAAGCACCTGCGCATCGTCGTCGACGGCGATCGGCTGATCGCGCAGGACCTCCAGTCGCGCAACGGCTTGTTCGTCAACGGAGAGCGCGTCGAGACGGCCCGCCTCGTGGAGGGCGATGCGGTGCAGCTCGGCGGCGCGCTCCTCAGGCTGGTCTACCGGGACAGCGTCGACGACGCGGCCTTCACCGCGCTCCAGGAGTCGGCGCGCCGCGACGCGCTCACGGGCGCGTACAACCGGCGCTATCTCGACGAGCGGCTCGAGGGCGAGTTCGCGTACGCGCGGCGCCACGGCACGCTCATCTCGGTGATCTTGTTCGACGTCGACCACTTCAAGCGCGTGAACGACACGTTCGGCCACCTCGCGGGCGATGCGGTTCTGCGCGCGCTCGCGGCGCACATGATCGGCCAGGTCCGCGTCGAAGACGTGCTCGCGCGCTATGGAGGCGAGGAGCTCGTCGTCGTCTGCCGAGACACCGACGGCAACCGAGCCACCCTCCTCGCGGACCGCATCCGCGCGACGATCGAGGTGCTGCGCATCACGTTCCAGGATCAGCCGATCCCCGTCACGATCAGCGGTGGCGTGACGTCCGGCCCGCTGCAGGCCGACACGTCGGCGAGCTCGCTGCTCCAGCGCGCGGACGACGCGCTCTACGCGGCGAAGCGCGCCGGCCGCAACCGCATCGTGGTGGGCTGACCCCCGGCAGGAGCGAGCGCCGACGGTAGCGGCTCGCCCGAGGCATGCCGCTTCTGGAACTCTCCGTTCGACCTCCGGTCCCTGGCTCCGGTCCTGACGCCGACGCAGGTTCATCCGTATGAGCTCCCAACGCGTGCCGGTCGTCTACCTCCCCCACGGCGGCGGCCCATGGCCCTTCGTCGACCTCGGGCGCTTCGTCGATCCGAAGGAGGTCGAGGCGCTGGCGGCGTACCTGCGGTCGGTCGCGTCGATGGCTCACCCGCGCGCGATGCTCGTGATCTCCGCGCACTGGGAGGAGCGCGTTCCCACCGTCATGACGTCCTCTGCCCCGTCGATCCTCTACGACTACGGCGGCTTCCCACCGGCCGCGTACGAGATCACATGGCCCGCGCCCGGCAGCCCTGCGCTCGCGGCGCGCGTCACGGAGCTCTTGTCCGCTGCCGGGATCGAGTCGGGCACCGATGCGTCGCGAGGGTTCGACCACGGCACGTTCATTCCGATGAAGCTCACGTTCCCAGCCGCCGAGGTCCCCACGATCCAGCTCTCGCTGCAGCGCCGGCTCGATCCCGAGGAGCACCTCGCGATCGGACGCGCGCTCGCTCCGCTTCGCGACGAGGGCGTGCTCATCGTCGGGAGCGGCATGAGCTATCACGACATGCGCGGGTTCGGCGGCGCGGGCCGCGCGGTCTCGGAGACGTTCGACGCCTGGCTTCGAGCGGCCGCGACGGCCACGCCAGAGCTCCGCGATGCTGACCTCGCGCGCTGGGCCGCGGCACCCGCTGCGCGTCAGGCGCACCCTCGCGAGGAGCACCTGCTCCCGCTCATGGTCGTCGCGGGCGCCGCCGGCGCCGACGTCGGCCGACTCGCCTGGACCGGCACGTTCGCCGGGGCGCGGATCTCGGCGTTCCAGTACGGGGCCTAGGCCAACCCGGTCGGCCTCGAACCGAGTATCTTCCCGCCCATGAGCTCCGCTCGCGGTCCTGCCTGGATCGAGCCCGTCGAGGAGGGGCTCTCGCATCTGCAAGATCTCGGGCACGAAGTGTTCGTCGGTCTGCCGGCGCGCGAGGAGGCGATCGCGAGCTTCGAGGCGGCTCTCGGCGTCGTCCTTCCCGCGTCCTACAGGGACCTCGTCACCACGTACGGCTGGCTGGAGCTCGGGGGCTTCGTGATCTTCGGGCTCGAGCGCGCGGAGGTGCAGACGCTGGCGGCGCGCGCGATGAGCGGCCTGCCGGAGCGGTGCATCGTCGTCCAGGTGCTCGGTGAGGGCGCGCTGCTCTGCCTCGACACGGCGCAGCCGATGCCTGGCGGCGAGAGCGCGCTCGTCCAGTTCGAGCCGTCGGGGCGTGTCCTCTCGGCCGAGGCGATGACCTTCGCCGCCTGGGTGTCGGCGCTCGTCACCGCTCAGCTGCGGCTCGCCCGTGCGCGTCGCGGCTGACCGGCGGAGGCCCCCAGTTGGGCTCCCCCCTTTGAGACAGGTAGCGGCGCGGCCGAGACTCCTCTAGCCTATCGCTCATGGAACGCCCCACCAGCACCCTCGGTCTCGCCGCTCACCTCGTCCGCATGCGCTGGAACGCGCTGTCGGCGCGAGGGCGCATGTTCGCCACCGTCGCCATCGCGGCCACCGCGATCGCTGGCGCGGCCGGCGTCCACATGGCGTCGTCGGGCGCATGCTGCGCGCACGAGTGCCCGATGCAGGCCGCCGCGCACAGCGGCTGCCCGCACGCGCGCTGAGCCGCGCTCGGCTTCCCCCGTTCTGCGACCTCGTGCTCGCGCCGCCGGCTCAGCCGTGCTGGCCGAGCCAGTCGCGCACGCATGGCCAGACCGTCGTCGTAGCGTCGCGGCCGATGACGATGTCGATGTGCCCGAACGGGAACGCGCGATAGGTCTTGTCGCTCGACTTGCTCGCGTCGTACGCGGGACGCACCGACTGGGGCGGCGCGAGGTGATCCTCGGTGCCAGCGACCACGAGGAGCGGGCGGTCGAGCATCTCGAAGGCCATCCCGTAGTCGATCATGCCGTCGAGGCTCTTGAAGCCCTGCTCGCGGCCGGCGCGAAGGATGTCGAGCCCCACCTTCAGGCTCGTGTGCTCGAACGTCCGTGCGAGGTACTCGTCCAGCACCTCGCGCTCGACGCCGCCCGGCACCCATCCGCGGATCGGCATCGGTAGCGCGCGGCTGTCCCACCAGGCCTGTCGCTTCTGGAGGTGCTTGCCGATCATGCGGACGGGGAGGGCGTGGTTCGCGTCGAGGATGCCGGTGAAGCCGACCAGGCCCGCCGCCTCGCGTAGGAGGAGCAGGAGCGCCGACCCGCGGCCGAAGCGATACGGGGATCCGAGCGACACGACGCCGCGCGTGTTTCCCTTCAGCGAGGTCCCGGCGACCGAGTAGCTGATGAGGCCGCCCATCGAGTGGCCCACGAGGAAGAACGACTTCTCACCGGAGAGCGCCATCGCCTCGCGCGCGAAGGCGGGAACGTCTTCCTTGATGTACTCGTCGAGCGTGCGTGGGCGGGGCGAGCCGAAGCGCCGGCTCCGGCCGTGGCCGCGCAGGTCGACGTTGAACACGTCCCATCCGTCTGCGGCGAGGTAGTTCACGAACGAGCGTCGCGAGCTGTGCCAGGTGTACCGGTTCTGGCCGAAGCCGTGGATGAGGATGACCGCGCCGCGCGTCTCGCGGCCGGCCCGGCGCTTGCGGACCATGCCCAGCGGGTGCGGGCCGGGGGTCATGATCACGTCTTTCGTGAACAGGCCTCGCTCGTCACCGTCGATGGCCTGCTCGACCGTCTCTGTCCGGAGGATCATCCGCGCGGAGCATAGCGCGGCCGATCCGCCGAGGTGACCGAATGGTAAGCGTGCAGAGGGTCCCCCTGGCCGTGACCGGGCCTCGGCGTGGTACCGTTCGAGGATGCGCTCGTCGTTCTTCGCGCTCGGCCTCTCGCTCTTCCTCTTTCTCGCGCCGCGCCCCGCGCACGCACAGACGCAGGTCAGTCGAGCCGAGGTCGAAGCGATTCTCTCTGGCTTCGAGGACGTGCCGACCCTCGCCGAGATCGGCGCCCTGGGGCCCACCGCCGTGCCGGTGCTCGTCGCCATCCACGACGATGCGCAGGTCATCCAGCCGGTTCGCCTGCGCGCGGTCGAGGCGATGGGCGCGTTCCACACCGCCGAGGCGCGCACCTTCCTCCTGCGCGTCATGAACGACCCGCATGAAGGCACCATCGTCGTCCGCGAGGCGGCCGAGGCGCTCGCGCAGAGCGCGGGGGAGGGCGGCGTTCAGCCCATCTCTCGCCTCCTGACCAGCACGGACCGGACGCTCCGCGAGGGAGCGATCGTCGCGCTGGGGCGCATCCGCGCCGAGAGCGCTCGCCACCAGCTCGAGCTTCAGCTCGCCCGCGAGACGGAGACCGATCTCCGCGCCCGGATCACCGCGCTGCTCGCCCGCTGAGCGCGCCGCCCGCTCAGCGCGGATAGAGCGACGCGAGCGCGGGCTCGAGCTCGGCGTACGCGAAGCGATAGCCGAGCGCTTCGGCGCGCTTCGGGATCACGCGCCGGCTCGCCAGCAGCTCGACCGAGAAGTCTCCGAGGATCGCCTCCAGCGCCAGCGCGGGCGCGGGAACGAACGCAGGTCGGTGGAGGGCCGCGCCGAGCCCCCGCGCATGCTCGCGCTGCCTCACCGGGTTCGGCGCCGTCGCGTTGAGCGGGCCGTCGAGGTCCTCGCGATCGAGCGCGAAGAGCATGAGGCCGATGACGTCCTCGATGTGGATCCACGGCCACCACTGCTGCCCCGACCCGAGCGGACCGCCGAGGCCCGCCTTGAACAGAGGCTGCATCGCCTCGAGCGCTCCGCCTTCGCGCCCCATCACGAGCCCGATGCGGAGCTGCACGACGCGCACGCCGAGCGCGCTCGCCTCGCGCGCTTCGCGCTCCCAGCCGAGACAGACCTTCGCGAGGAAGTCGCCGCCGGGCGCGCTCGACTCGTCGAGGATCTCCTCGCCGCGATCTCCGTAGAGCCCGATCGCGCTCGCCGAGACCAGCACCTTCGGACGCGCTTCCGCATCGAGCTTGCCGATCGAGCGCACGACGCCGCGCGTGCCTTCGATCCGGCTCCGCTCGATCGCTTCGCGCTTGGCCTTCGTCCAGCGCCCGGCGACCGGCTCGCCCGCGAGGTGAACGACGGCGCTCGAGCCCGCG